>DATNCP010000075.1:0-73909 GCA_035607175.1 Burkholderiales bacterium | reverse complement strand
TGCGTGTCGACCGCCATCGTCGGCTGGCCGAAGGCGGTGTTCAGCACCACGTTGGCGGTCTTGCGGCCGACGCCCGGCAGGGCCTCCAGCGCCTCGCGGTTCTGCGGCACCGCACCGCAGTGCTTTTCGATGAGTATTTTTGACAAGCCAAAGACATTCTTCGCCTTGGTGCGGTACAAGCCGATGCTCTTGACGTATTCCTCGAGGCCGGCGACACCGAGCTTGACGATTTTCTCGGGCGTCGCCGGGAAAAGCTTGCGCGTCGCCAGGTTCACCGACTTGTCCGTGGCCTGCGCGGAAAGCACGACCGCGACCAGCAGCTCGAAGGGCGTGTCGTAGAGAAGCTCGGTGGTGGGGTTCGGATTGGCGGCGCGAAAGCGCGTGAAGATCTCCTGCCGCTTGGCGGGATTCACCGGCGCTTCCTCGCCAGGGCCGCGGCAAGCACCGCTTTCCGGTCCCTGACCGGCGTCACCGTTTTGCCCCGCAACCGCTCGATACGCCGTTGCCCGCGTCGCCCTGCGGCGCGCTTCAGCTCCGCGTTCCACGAGCCCTGCGGCGCGACCATGTCGATGCAATCGACCGGACAGGGCGGCAGGCAGAGCGCGCAGCCGATGCACCAGGGCTCGACAACCGTGTGCATGAGACTCTGGGCGCCGACGATTGCATCGACCGGACAGGCGTCGATGCAGCGCGTGCAGCCGATGCAGCGACTCTCGTCCACCATGGCGACCGCTTCGCGCTTCACGTGGCGGGGAATGCCGATACGCATTCGCGCACGAGCGCGGGCCCCCGGTAGATGAGCCCCGTGTAGAGCTGCACCAGCGACGCGCCGGCGTCGGCCTTCTGCCGCGCGTCGTCGGCAGAGAGGATTCCGCCCGCGCCGATCAGGGCGACCTTGCCCGCAAGGTGGTCCCGGAATGAGGCGAGGACTGCGGTGGATCTGCCGAGGATGGGTGCGCCGGAAAGCCCGCCTGCCTCGCTTGCCCGCGGCGATCCGGAAACGCCTTCGCGAGTGATCGAGGTGTTGGTGGCGATCAAGCCGTCGATTCGATGGCGCAGCACGGTAGCGGCGATCGTCTCGATCTCGCCCGCCTGCAGGTCCGGCGCAACCTTGAGGACTAGTGGCACGCGCTTGCCGTGGACGCGCGCGAGGCGGTCGCGCACGCTCGCCAGGCGAGCGAGGAGCTGCTCGAGCTGCTGTTCCTGCTGCAGGTCGCGCAAGCCCTTGGTATTCGGCGAGGAGATGTTGACCGTCACGTAGGAGGCGTGGCCGTACACCTTCTCGAGACAGAACGCATAGTCGTCGGCCGCCCGGTCGGGCGGGGTGGCGGCGTTTTTGCCGATGTTGATGCCGAGGATGCCCTTCCAGTGCGCGCGCGAGGCATTGGCGACGAAGGCGTCGACGCCGACGTTGTTGAAGCCGAAACGATTGATCACCGCCTGCTCGGCTTCGAGACGAAACAGGCGAGGACGAGGATTTCCTGCCTGCGGCAGCGGGGTCACCGTGCCGACCTCGATGAAGCCGAAGCCAAGCCGCGCCAGGCCGTCGACGTGCGCCGCGTCCTTGTCGAGTCCGGCAGCGAGGCCCACGGGATTCGGAAAGCGGATTCCCATGGCCGTGACCGGCCGGTCGGGAACCGAGGCGCGAAAGCTGAACCTCGCCAGCGAGAGCGCGAGGTGATGCGCTGTTTCGGGATCTAGGGAAAAAAGAAGCGGTCGGGCGAGCGCATAAGCGCTCACCGCTTTTCTTCCCGCGGGTTGTCCGTCTGCCGCGGCCCGAGCCGGCGCCAGGTGCCGCCGACGAAGCCCTCGATCGGCTCGAACTTGGACTTGTAGGCCATCTTCGGGCTCTCGCGGATCCAGTAGCCGAGGTAGAGATAGGGCAGGCCCAGGGTGCGGCATTGCTCGATCTGCCACAGCACGTTGTAGGTGCCGAAGCTCGCGCCGCGCCGGTCGGGCTCGTAGAAGGTGTAGACCGACGACAGGCCGTCGGGCAGGAAGTCGACGATCGAGACCATCACCAGCTGGCCGTTCTCGCGGAACTCGACCAGGCGCGTGTCGACGCGGCTCTGCAGCAGGAAGTGCGAGTACTGGTCGCGGCTGTCGTTGTCCATGCCGCCGCCCGAGTGGCGCCGCGATTGGTAGCGCAGGTAGAGCGCGTAGTGCTCGAGCCGGAACTTGAGCGGCTGCGCCTGCGCGACGAGCGATCCGTGCAGCCGCCTGGCGCGGCGCTGCGAGCGGTTGGCATTGAATTCCTGCGCCGGGATGCGCACCGGCACGCAGGCGCGGCACGCGTCGCAATGCGGCCGATAGGTAAAGATGCCGCTGCGACGGAAGCCGGCCTTGACCAGGTCGCCGTACAGCTCGGTGTTGATCAGGTGGCTGGGCGTCGCGACCTGCGAGCGGGCCATACGATCCGGCAGGTAGCTGCACGGATAGGGCGCAGTTACGTAGAACTGCAGTACTGCGTGCGGCAGGTCGTTAAGTCTCGACATCTGTCACGCGGATTCTTGCGTCCTTTCGGTCACGCGGATTCTTGCGTCCTTTCGGTCCACTTTCCAGGAGGCTCCGGGTAGTTTACCAACGCTGCCAGCGCCCGCAAGAAAGCCGCCCGGGGGATCTCGCGGGCGCCGAGCGAAGCGAGCAGCGGCGTCTTCATCTGGCAGTCGATCAGGGGAAAGCCCCGGGCGGCGAGCGCCCGCACCAGCCCCACGAGCGCCACCTTGGATGCGTCGGTGGCGGCCGAGAACATCGATTCTCCGTAGAACATCCGGCCAACGGCCACCCCGTACAACCCGCCGACCAGATCATCCTCGCGCCAGGTTTCGAAGGAGTGGGCATGGCCGGCGCGGTGCAGCGCGAGGTAGGCCTTCTGCATCGCCGCGCTGAGCCAGGTGCCGGGCGCGCCGCGACGCGGCCCGGCGCAGCCGCGCAGGACCCGCTCGAACGCAGTGTCGGCGCTGACGCGGTAGCCCTTGTTCCGCAGGTTCTTCGCCAGCGAGCGCGAGACCTTAAGCTCGACGGTGTGGAGCACCATGCGCGGATCAGGCGACCACCAGAGGATCGGCTCGCCGCGCGAGAACCAGGGGAAGATGCCGTGCCGGTAGGCGTCGAGCAGCCGCTCGAGCGAAAGATCGCCGCCGGCGGCGAGCAGCCCGTTAGGGTCCTTGAGCGCCCGCGAAACCGGCGGAAACGGATCGTTCGGGCCGATCCACGCTAGCACTTCACTTGCTGCTTGCAATAGTTTTCCAGCTCCTGCACGCGCGTCGCGCCGCCGATCGACTGGCGCGCGGCGCCGCCGTGCTCGAGATCCAGCTTGAACGCGTACTTCTCGAAGAACTCGTTGAACATCTCGCCGCCGAGAGTGCCGACGGCGTGGATCTCGTCCTTCGCCGCGTCGTGCTCGAGCAGGATCGCCGCGAGCGGCTGCGGCGCCGGGCCGGCGACGACGCGGCCGCCTTCAGCGGGGTCGTACTGGCTGTGCTCGGAGCAGCAGTGGATGACGCTGCCGAAGCGGTTGCGCGCGCTTTTCTCGGGGCGGTAGCTGATGAAGCTGATGTCGCGCGTCGGGTAGGTGAGCTTGTGCGCGCAGATCGCGGAATAGGCGACGATCGAGCGGCCGGCGCCGACGCCGCCTTTCCATTCGTACGGCCGGTTGTCGACGGTTTTCAGCATCGCCGATGCCTTGGCCGGCTTGCCCAGGTTGAGAAGAAAGCAGGGGGTTCCGGCGAAGGGATAGTGGAAGATCAGGGTGCGCTCGACCGGGACCCTGCCGGCGCGGAGCGGTGCGCCCTGCTCGTCGACAAGCAGGGCGCGCGAGTAGAGCTGCGGCCGCGCATCGGCGGCGAGCGCCGGGGCCCCGGCCGTCGCAGCCCCGGCGGCGCAGAGCTTCAGGAAATCGCGCCGCTCCATTCCTCCTAGAGGTTATAGCCCTTTTCGTTGTGCAGCACGGTGTCCAGCCCCTCCGTTTCGCTGTCGGCGCTGACGCGCATGCCGGCGACGGCATCGACCAGCTTGAGCAGCACCCAGGTGAGCACGCCCGACCACACCGCGGTCGCGCCGATGCCGGCAAGCTGCGTCACGATCTGGTCGCCCATCGTCACCTTGTCGGGGTAGCCCATGCCGCCGAACGAGGCGGAGACGAGGATCCCGGTGAGGAAGGTGCCGATCAGGCCGCCCACGCCGTGCACCGGGAACACATCGAGCGAATCGTCGACGTTGAGCGCACGCTTCATGTAGCTCGTGGCGCAGAAGCAGACTATGCCGGCCGCGCCGCCGATGATCAGCGCGCCGATCGGACCGACGAAGCCGGAGGCTGGCGTGATGGTGCCGAGGCCAGCGACCATGCCGGTGACGATGCCGAGCACCGACGGCTTGCCATAGCGCAGCCACTCGCAAGCGAGCCAGGTGAAGGCACCGGTGGCGGCGCCGATATGCGTCACCAGCATCGCCATGCCCGCCGAGCCGTTCGCCGCGACCGCGCTGCCGGCGTTGAAGCCGAACCAGCCGACCCACAGCATCGCCGCGCCGGTGACGGTCATGGTCATGTTGTGCGGCGGCATCGCCGTCTCGGGGAAGCCCCGCCGCTTGCCGAGCACCAGCGCGCAGACGAGGGCGGCAATGCCGGCATTGAGGTGCACCACCGTGCCGCCGGCGAAGTCCATCAGCCCCATTTTCTGCAGCCAGCCGTCGCCCCAGACCCAATGCGCGATCGGGCAGTACACGAGCAGCAGCCACAGCACGCTGAAGAGCAGCATGCCGCCGAAGCGCACGCGCTCGGCGAACGCGCCGATCACCAGCGCAGGGGTGATGATGGCGAAGGTGAGCTGGTACATCACGAATACCGTCTCGGGGATGGTCGTGCCGGGCCGGATCGACTTGACGTCGATTCCGGAGAAGAAGGACTTGGCCAGCCCGCCCCACCAGGCGTTGCCGTCGCCGAACGCGATGCTGTAGCCGACCGCCATCCAGGCGAGCGTCACGACGCAGGTGATGGCGAAGCACTGCATCAGCACCGAGAGCACGTTCTTCATGCGCACCAAGCCGGCGTAGAAGAGGGCGAGGCCGGGAAGCGTCATGAAGAGCACGAGGACCGATGCCGTGAGCATCCAGGCCGTATCAGCGGCATCCAGCTTGGGCGCGGCCGCCGGCGCCGCTTGGGCGAACACGGCCGGCGCATGCACCAGCATGGTCAGAAGCAGCACGTTGCGGTGCAGAAATTTCATTCGCAGCCTCCCCTTTTGTCTTGTTTTGGTGCGCGCGACGCACCGGGAGGAAGCATACCTCAGACTTACGATAGATCCTCGGCGTGAAAGCTGAAGCTCTCCTTCGCCCGGTCGGCGAACCAGTGGCGCAGGGTCGCGCCGACGGTGCGGAAAGCGATTTCTTCCCAGGGGACGCGAGCCTCTTCGTACAGCGCCACCTCGAGGCTCTCCTCGCCGGGCTTGAAACCGAGCTCGAGCACCCGCGCCCGGTAGTAGAGGTGCACCTGGTTGACGCGCGGCACCGAGATCATCGTGAAGGGCGCGCCGAGCTCGACGCGGGCGCCCGATTCCTCCAGCGTCTCGCGAAGCGCCGCCTGGCCGGCGGTCTCGTCGTTCTCCATGAAGCCGGCGGGCAGCGTCCAATATCCGTAGCGCGGCTCGATCGCGCGCCGGCAGAGGAGGATCCTGCCCTCGTACTCCGGCACCGTGCCGACGATCAGCTTCGGGTTCTGGTAATGGATCTCGCCGCACTGGTCGCAGACCCAGCGCTGCAGCGTGTCGCCCGGCGGAACGCGCCGCACCACCGGCGCGGCGCAATTAGCGCAGAACTTCAGGCAGATCTCCGAGGGTCTTGAGCACTGCGTCGGGCTGCGGGCCAAGGCGGTCGACCGGCGCGCCGGTGCGATTGATCCAGAACACCTGGAAGCCGAAGGCCTTGGCGCCGAGGGCGTCCCAGCAGTTGGACGAGACGAAGCCGACGCGCTTCGCCGCCACTCCGAGGCGCTGCTCCGCGAGCGCGTACACCTCGGGCGCGGGCTTGAAGATCTTCAGCTCGTCGACGCTCAATACCGCGTCGAAGCGCAGGCCGGATTGCTTCACCAGCGGCTCGAGCATGTCGGGCGAGCCATTGGAGAGGATGGCTTTCTTGCCTTTGAGATCGTTCAAGGCTTGCAGGACATCGGGGAATAGCGACAGGCGGCGGTATTCCTGCATCAGTTCTTCGGTCTGCGCGGAGGAGAGCGGCAGACCGAGCGCTTCACAGCTGTGCTCGAGCGCGTCGCGCGTCACCTCGGAGAAGGGGCGATAGGCGCGCATGAGGCTACGCTGCCACGTGTACTCGAGCTGCTTCGAGCGCCACGCCGCCGAGAGCGCGGCGCCCTTGCCGGGCCAGCACGTTTCGCAGCGGCGCATGACCGAATGCACATCGAACAGCGTGCCGTAGGCGTCGAAGACGAGCGCAGCGAGTTTCATGGCGTGGCGCGAATTTTCCAGATGTTAAACTGCTTCACGCCATGCGGGACCGCTACCAGGAGCTCTACGATCGCTTCCGCTGGGAAGTGCCCGAGCATTTCAACATCGCCGCCGCCTGTTGCGGCCGCTGGGCGGCCGATCGCAGCCGCTTCGCGCTCTATTGGGAAGACGAGTCCGGCACCACCGCGGCGTATTCCTTCTGGGACATCCAGGTCGCGGCGAACCGCCTGTCGAACGCGCTCGCCGGGCTCGGCGTGCGCCGCGGCGATCGCGTGGCGATCATCCTGCCGCAGCGCCCCGAGGCGGCGATCGCCTACA
This sequence comes from Burkholderiales bacterium, assembly GCA_035607175.1. Classification (GTDB taxonomy): domain Bacteria; phylum Pseudomonadota; class Gammaproteobacteria; order Burkholderiales; family SG8-39; genus SCGC-AG-212-J23. The sequence continues at coordinate 67,136 of DATNCP010000075.1, read as the reverse complement.
TGGCGGTGTTCCAGATGGGCGCGGTGGCGCTGCCGCTCTCGCACCTGTTCGGTCCCGACGCGCTCGAGTACCGCATCAACCACGCGGGCGCGAGCGTCGCGATCGTCGAGCCGACGACCATCGCCAACCTCTGGGCAGTGCGCGACAAGCTGGAGCCGCTCGAGCACGTCATCGGCGTGGGCGGCGCGCGAGAGAGCGGGGTCCATGCCTGGGAGGACTTGCTGCAGAAATCCTCGACAGGATTCCTGGCGGTCGAAACCTCGGCGCACGATCCGGCCTTGATCATCTACACCAGCGGCACCACCGGCGCGCCGAAAGGCGCGCTCGAGGCGCATCGCCTGATCATTGGCAACATCCCCGGCTTCGTCCATTCGCACGACTTCTTCCCGCAGCCGGGCGACATGTTCTGGTCGCCCGCCGACTGGGCGTGGGCGGGCGGCCTGTTCGACGCGCTGCTGCCGAGCTGGTACTTCGGCATCCCCATCCTCGGCTATCGCGGCCGCTTCGACGCGGAGAAGGCGTACTCCCTCCTCGAGAAATACGGCATCCGCAATTCGTTTCTCTTTCCGACCGCCCTGAAGCTGATGATGAAGGCGGTAGCTTCGCCGAAGCAGAAATACCGACTGACTTTGAGATCGATCATGAGCGCGGGCGAATCGGTGGGGGTTACGGTGCTCGAGTGGGCGAAGGAGCACCTCGGCGTCACCATCAACGAGATGTTCGGCCAGACCGAGATCAACTACGTGGTCGGCAACTGCCAGGCCGCGTGGCCGGTGAAGCCCGGCTCGATCGGGCGGCCATACCCTGGGCATCGCGTGGCGGTGATCAACGAAGCTGGCGAAGAGGTGAAAAAGGGCGAGCTGGGCGAGATTGCGATCAAGCGGAACAGTGATCCGGTTTTCTTTCTGGAGTATTGGAAGAACCCGCAGGCGACCAAGGACAAGTTCATCAACGACTGGGGCTGCACCGGCGACCAGGGAAAGATGGATGAGGATGGCTACCTCTGGTACCAGGGCCGCACCGACGACGTCATCAAGAGCGCCGGCTACCGCATCGGCCCGGCGGAGATCGAGAGCTGCCTGGTGAAGCATCCCGCGGTCGCCAACGCGGCGGTGATCGGCAAGCCCGACGAGACGCGCGGCACGATCGTCAAGGCGTTCGTCGTGCTGCAGCCGGGATTTTCCGCGGGCCAGGAGCTGGTCGAGAAGATCCAGCAGCACGTGCGCGGCCGGCTCGCGCCGTACGAGTATCCCCGCGAGATCGAGTTCATCGACGCGCTTCCCATGACCACGACCGGCAAGGTGCAGCGCAAGGAGTTGCGCCGGCGCGAAGAGGCCAAGCAGCAGCGCTCGTGAGGCGGATCCTGCTCGTCGGCGCGGGACACGCGCATCTCAACGTGCTGCGCAGCTTCGCGAAGGAGGCGCTCTACGGCGCACGGGTCACGCTGGTCACGCCGCTCGCCCGCCAGATCTACTCGGGCATGCTGCCCGGCGTGATCGCCGGTCACTACCGGCTCGATGACGCGCAGGTCGACATTGAGGCGCTGTGTTCGCGCGCCTTCGTCGAGTTCGCTGCCGGCGAGGTCGACGCGCTCGATCCGCAGGCACGTCGCGTCAGCCTCGAAGGCGGCGAGAAGCTCGACTATGACGTCATATCGCTCAATCCGGGCTCGCTGGTCGAGCGCTCGCTGCCGGGTGCGGAGCGCACGCTGCCGGTCAAGCCACTCGACGATTTCCTCGCCGCACTCGACCAGAAGCGGCTCGGGCGCGTGGCGATCGTCGGTGCAGGAGCCGCCGGCGCCGAGTTGGCGATGGCGCTCGGCCATCGCGGCGCGCCGGTCACCCTCTATTCCGACCGGCCGACATTGCCCGGCATCGCGGGAGAGCAGATCGCGCAAGCGCTGCGCCGCGCGCGCGTCGACTTCCGGCCGGGCATGGCGGTAACGGCGGTGGAGCAGGGCCCGGTGATCGTGGCCGGCTCCTCGCGCCAGGACTTCGATCTCGTCATTCTCGCCACCGGCTCTGCGGCGCCGGCATGGCTGGCGAGCGCGGGCCTCGCCGTCGACGGTCATGGCTTCGCGCTGGTGCACGACACGCTGCAGAGCACGTCGCACCCGGAGGTTTTCGTTTCGGGCGATTGCGCGACCCTGCGCGACGCGCCGCACCCTCGCTCGGGCGTCTACGCGGTGCGGCATGGCGAAAGCCTGGCGGCGAATTTCAGGAACCTCGCCGGAGGAAAGCCGCTCGAGCCTTACCTTCCCCAGGCGCGCGCGCTGGTGCTGCTGAGCTGCGGCTCGCGCTACGCGATCGCGCAGCGCGGCGGCTGGACGGCCGAAGGCCGCTGGGTGTGGTTCTGGAAGGACTGGATCGACCGCCGCTGGCTGCGCAGCCTGCGACGCTGAGGCGGAAGCCTCAGTTGAAGTACGGCGAAAGCCCCGCGAGGTTCACGAGCTCGTCCATCGTCGTCACGCTGGCAGTGGCCGCGCGTTCCGCGGGCTGCGAGTGCACGATGATGGTCAGGCCCTTGCTGTTCGGGTTGAGCGCCCGGCTGCGATGGTCGGCGATGCGGGTGCCGATGCGGCGACCGCTCAGATCGCGCAGCACAGTACCGCCACGGATCTTCTCTTCGTAGCCCACCAGGGCGCCATGCTCGTCGAAGCGCGGCTCGAACAGCGCGAGGCGCGCGATGCGCTCGCCATGGAGGCAATCGCAGAGCGTTTCTTTCTGGCCGATGACGTGGCCCTGCCCATTGCGCAGAGGCTGCGCGCTGACCTGCTTCCACTCCACGCTGGAGCAGCCGCTCGCCAAGGCCGCAAGGCCGACGACCATTGCCAAGGTGGTCACACGGAACATGGCGGCGACTTTACGCCCGAACCCGACTGGACGCAAAGGCAATACTCCATAGTTATAAGTCTTTGAAAGAGAGACGATTTTCAAGTGGCACCCGGGAGACGAATCGAACGTCCGACCTGCCCCTTAGGAGGGGGCTGCTCTATCCACTGAGCTACCCGGGCGGAGCTTGCGATTCTACCCACTATGATGCGTAAGTCCTTGATAGCCTTCGCCTCCATCATGCTGAGAGGGTTGCTTTTCGCGGTTTTCGCGTTCGTCCTGCCGGTCCAGGCGCAAACCCAGGCCTGGGCCTGGGACGACGGCACGGTGCCGTACGTCGTCACGCCGATGGAGATCGTCGAGCGGATGCTGCGCATGGCCGAGGTCGGGCCGGGCGACAGCCTCATCGACCTCGGCTCGGGCGACGGCCGCATCGTGATCGGGGCGGCAAAGCGCGGCGCGCGCGGTCTTGGCGTGGATCTCGATCCGAGCCTGGTCAAGCTGGCGACCGAGAACGCGCGCAAAGCCGGCGTTTCCGACCGGGCGCGCTTCGAGGTCCGCGACATCTTCGAAACCGATCTCACGGGTGCGAGTGTGGTCGCGTTCTATCTTCTGCCGGACTTCAATGCCAAGCTGCTGCCGAAGCTGCTTCGCCTCAGGCCGGGGACGCGCATCGTCTCGCACGACGGCGGCATCGGCGCCTGGCCGCCGGACGAGAAACTCGAAATGCGCACGCCGGAGAAGACGGTCGGTCTCGGCGGCCTGTCGAAGGTCGAGCTCTGGATCGTGCCGGCGGACGCCGCGGGGCGCTGGTCGAGCGACCTCGGTGCGCACGGCGGGCGCTGGCGCTTCCAGGTCGCGCAGGAGTTCCAGGTTCTCGACGTGAATGCGAGCGTCGAGGGACGCGACCTGCTGGTGCGCGCGAGCCGCCTGCGGGGCGACGAGATCAAGCTGGTCGTCACCGGGCTGGTCGCCGGGCACGCCTGGAATCATTTGTTTGTCGGCCGCGTGAAAGGCGACGCGATTGCCGGCGAGCTGACGCTCTCGGACGGCGCAACGACGAGGAAGCTGCCCTGGCAGGCGGTGCGGGCGAAGTGAGCGCCGCGCCGAAGCCGCTGCTGTCGGTCGCCGACGGGACCTTCCTGATGGTGGGCATGGTGATCGGCGTCGGCATCTTCAAGGCGCCTTCGATCGTCGCCGGCAACACCGCGACACCGGCGCAGTTCATCCTGGTCTGGCTGTTCGGCGGCCTGATTTCGCTGTGCGGCGCGCTGGTCTATGCCGAGCTCGCCGCGCGCCATCCCGGTACCGGCGGCGAATACACTTTCCTCCGGCGCGGCTTCGGCGACGGCGCCGCGTTCGTTTTCGCGTGGTCGCGCATGACGGTGATCCAGACCGGCGCGATCGCGGCTGTCGCGTTCGTTTTCGGCGATTACGCCTCGCAGATCGTGAATCTCGGCGAGCGCAGCTCGGCCATCTACGCCGGGCTGAGCGTGATCGCGCTCACCGCGCTGAATTTCGCCGGCACGCTGCAATCGAAGACGCTGCAGAAGGTCCTGGAGACGATCCTCATCGCCAGCCTGCTCGGCCTCGCGGTCGCGGGCATCTTTTCGGGCGCCCAGCCGGCGCCGGCCAAGGGCGCCGGCGGCGGGGCGCTCGACCTCGCGCTGCTGTTCGTGCTCTTCACTTACGGAGGCTGGAACGAGGCTGCCTATCTCGGCGGCGAAGTGCGCGACCCGGCGCGCAACATGATGCGCATCCTGGTGGTGGGCATCGTCGCGGTGACCGCGCTCTACATCCTGGTGAACATCGGCTACGTCGCGGCGCTCGGGCTGCAGGGCGTGCGGGATTCGAAGGCGGTGGCGGCCGATCTGATGCGCGCCGTCGCGGGCGACGGGGGCGCGGTGGCGCTGGCGCTGATCGTCTGCGTCTCGGCGCTCACCACCATCAACGCGGCGATTTTCACCGGCGCGCGCACGAACTACGCCCTCGGACGGGATTTCCCGCTGTTCTCGGCGCTCGGCAACTGGCGCGAGGCGGGCAGCACGCCGGCCAACGCGCTGCTGCTGCAGGGCGTGCTCGCTCTCGTCCTGGTCGGCGCCGGCTCGCTCACGCTGGACGGCTTTGAGTCGATGGTCGCCTACACCGCGCCGGTTTTCTGGACATTCTTCCTGCTGACCGGGCTGACGCTGGTGGTGCTGCGCAAGCGCGAAGGCGCGGCAGCGGCGTTCCAGGTGCCCCTCTATCCGCTGGTGACGGCCGCGTTCTGCGCGATGTGCGCCTTCATGTTGTACAAGAGCGTGACCTACATCATGAATCCGCAGTTCGGGCCGAAATTCGGCACTGCGGTGCTCGCGGGCCTACTCGTCATGGCGGCAGGGATCCCGCTGTATTTCGCCGCGCGCAAGCGGTGACCCTTACCGAGCTGCGCTACGTCGTCGCCGTGGCGCGCGAGCGGCACTTCGGCAGGGCGGCGGAAGCCTGCTTCGTCTCGCAGCCGACGCTCTCGGTGGCGGTGAAAAAGCTCGAGGAGGAGCTCGGCGTCACCCTGTTCGAGCGCGGGCCCGGCGAGGTCAGCGTCACGCCGCCGGGACAGAAGATCGTCGAGCAGGCGCAGCGGGTGCTCGAGGAGGCGGCGCGCGTGCGCGAGATCGCCGCCGCGGGCCGCGACCCGCTGGTCGGCCCGCTGCGCCTCGGCGCCATCTACACCATCGGCCCCTACCTGCTGCCCAAGCTGGTGCCGATCATGCGGCGCACCGCGCCGTCGATGCCGCTGCATATCCAGGAGAACTTCACCCATCGGCTGGGCGAGTCGTTGAAGAGCGGCGAGGTGGACGTGATCCTGATCGCGCTGCCCTTCGACGAGCCCGGCATCGCCACGCGCGCGGTCTACGACGAGCCGTTCCTGGTCGCGGTGCCGAAGGGCCACGACTGGGAAGAGCGCAAGCGCATCAGCACCGACGAGCTGACCCGCGAGAGCTTGCTGCTTCTCGGCGAGGGCCACTGCTTCCGCGACCAGGTGCTCGACATCTGCAACGTGGTGCGTGCGAAGGAGCGGAGCTCGCTGGCGAAGACCGTCGAGGGAGGCTCGCTGGAAACGATCCGGCAGATGGTGGCGAGCGGCGTCGGCGTGACGGTGCTGCCGTCGACCTCGATCGGCGCCGGCGGCACGGGCGATCTGATCCGCATCCTGCCGTTCTCGCGTCCCGCGCCGACGCGCCGCGTCGGCCTCGCCTGGCGGCGCAGCTTCCCGCGCCCGGAAGCGATCGAGGCGCTGCGCAAGGGCATCCTCGCCTGCAACTTGTCGCAGGTGACCAAGCTCGACGCATAGATTGCATTACGCGCGCGCATGCAGCACGCTCGGATAGACTGCGGGCATGGAAAAATCCTGGCGCACTCCACTGGTCGTTCTCGTCTGCGGCAGCCTGATCATGCTGATCTCGTTCGGCGTGCGCGCCGGCTTCGGCCTGTTCATGCAGCCGATCAGCCTGGAGCACGGCTGGGGCAGGGAGGTGCTGTCGCTCTCGCTGGCGCTGCAGCAGCTCGCCTGGGGCGCGCTCGGCGCGGTTGCCGGCGGGTTTGCGGACCGCTACGGCCCGGGCCGCGTGATCGCCGTCGGCGCGCTGCTCTATATCGCCGGGCTGGTCGGCATGGCCTACGCGCCGACGCCTCTCGCCATGCACTTCTTCACCGGCGGACTGATTGGCGCGGCGCTCGGCTGCACGTCCTTCGGCATCATTCTCGCCGTCATCGGCCGCACGGTGACTCCGGAAAAGCGCAGCGCCGCCATGGGCATCGCCACCTCCGCCGGCTCCTTCGGCCAGTTCCTGCTCATTCCCGCGAGCCAGTTCCTGATCGGCCATCTCGGCTGGCATGGCGCGCTGCTCGGTCTCGCCGTGATCGCGATCCTCATCCTGCCGCTTTCGACCGCGCTGGCGAGCGAACGGCCGGTCGTTTCCGGCGCAGCGCCGCAGTCGCTCGGCGAGGCGCTGCACGAGGCGCTCGCCGAGAAAGGCTTCCACCTGCTGTTCTGGGGTTACTTCGTCTGCGGCTTCCATATCGCCATGCTGACGATGCACTTGCCCTCGTTCGTCACCGACAGCGGGCTCAAGCCCGAGCACGGAATGACGGCGCTGGCGCTGATCGGCCTCTTCAACGTGATCGGTACCTTCAGCGCCGGCTGGCTGGGCGGCCGCGTCAGCAAGAAGTACCTGCTGTCGGGGATCTACTCGATCCGCGTGCTGTTCATCGCCCTGCTGGTGTTCTTTCCGCTGTCGCCGCTGACCCTGTACGTGTTCGCCTGTGGCATCGGCCTACTCTGGCTCGGCACGGTGCCGCTCACGAATGGCCTCGTCGGGCAGATCTTCGGCATGCGCTACGCGGCGATGCTCGCTTCGATCGTGTTCTTCGGTCATCAGCTCGGCGGCTTCCTCGGCGTCTGGCTGGCCGGCTACCTCTTCGACACGACCGGCTCGTACGCGATCGCCTTCTACGCCTCGATGGCGCTCGGCGTATTCGCTGCGCTGGTCAATCTGCCGGTGAACGAGAGGCCGCTCGCCGAGCGGGTGAAGCATGCACCGGCTGTGGCTTAAGGCAACGCTGGTCGCACTGGTCGCGTTCGTGACCGCGGCGGCGTTCTCGGCCTATCTCAAGCCGGGCATGCTGATCGAATTCGCCAACCTCCTGCTCTGCTCCTAGCCCGTCCCGTGTAGCGCAACGGCTACAGGGCCGGGAACGCTAATTGCGGCTACTGCTGCAGGAGCCTCCTCCAAGGCTCCGTCAGCCAGAAAGGAGACTTGTATGAGGTTGTCGACTCTTGCTGTGTCGTTGTCTGCGGTGTCCCTGCTCGCCGCCTGCAGTCACCGGGAAACGGTCGTCGAGCGGCCGGTGGTGGAGAAGCAGACCGTGATCGAGCGGCCGGTTGCGGTTCCTGCCGCCGGCGCTACCGCTGCCCGCAGCTGCACGTACAACAGCGCTGCCTACTCCGACGGCGGCCTGTCGTGCCAGAACGGTCAGCAGTTCCGCTGCAGTGACGGGACCTGGAACCGGACGCTCGGCTCCTGCTAGCCGTCCAGGCGCGTAACACTACGCGCCTAGGATGAGGGGGATGGCCGTCAAAGAAGGTCTGCCATCCCCCCGTGGCGCCACCTGGGACGGCAAGGGCGTCAATTTCGCGCTGTTCTCGTCGCAGGCGACAAAAGTCGAGCTGTGCCTGTTCGACGCTTCCGGCAAGACCGAGCAGCAGCGCATCGAGCTGCCTGAATACCGCGACGAGATCTGGCACGGCTACGTGCCCGAGATCGGTCCCGGCGCCATCTACGGCTTCCGGGTGCACGGCCCGTATCAGCCGAATGACGGCCTGCGCTTCAACCCCCACAAGCTCCTTCTCGATCCCTATGCGCGCGCGCACATCGGCGCTCTGACCTGGAACCCGGCGGTGTTCGGCTACCAGATGGAGAGCGGCGACGATCTCACCTTCGACGAGCGCGACAGCGCGCCTTTCGTGCCGAAATCCGTGGTGGTCGACCCGGACTTCGACTGGAAGCGAGAGAAGGTGTGGAAGCCGGTGCCGTGGGATCGCGCCATCGTCTACGAGACGCACGTGCGCGGCTACACCAAGCTGCATCCCGAGGTGCCCGAGAAACAGCGCGGCACCTTTGCCGGGCTGGCGACCAAGGCGGTGATCGACTACATCAAGGCGCTCGGCGTCACCACGGTCGAGCTGCTGCCGGTGCACACCTTCGTCGACGATGACTTCCTGCTGAAGAACGAGCTGACCAACTATTGGGGCTACAACTCGATCGGCTTCTTCGCGCCGGATCCCCGCTACGCGGCGGACCCGTCGAAGAGCCTGCAGGAATTCAAGGAGATGGTGGCGCGCTTCCACGACGCAGGGCTGGAAGTGATCATCGACGTGGTCTACAACCACACTGCGGAGGGCAACGAGAAGGGGCCGACGCTCTGTTTCCGCGGCCTCGACAACGCCGCCTACTACCGCCTGGTGCCCGACAAGAAGCGCCACTACATCAACGACACCGGCACCGGCAATACCGTCAACCTCTCGCACCCGCGCGTCATCCAGATGGTGACCGACAGCCTGCGCTACTGGGTCGAGGAGATGCACGTCGACGGCTTCCGCTTCGACCTCGGCACCATCCTCGCGCGCGAGCCGGGCGGCTTCGACACGCACAACGGCTTCATGAAGGCGTGCATGCAGGACCCGGTGCTCGACAAGGTGAAGCTGATCGCCGAGCCGTGGGACTGCGGCCCTGGCGGCTACCAGGTCGGCGGCTTTCCCGCCGGGTGGGCGGAGTGGAACGACAAGTTCCGGGACACGGTGCGCGATTTCTGGCGCGGCGAGGCGACCCCCGCGGCGCTCGCTCCGCGTTTTTGCGCCTCGCCGGACGTCTTCAATCATCGCGGCCGCCAGCCCTGGGCGAGCGTCAATTTCGTCACCGCGCACGACGGCTTCACGCTCAACGACCTCGTCAGCTACAACGAGAAGCACAACGAGGCGAACGGCGAGGAGAACAAGGACGGCCATTCGCACAACCGCTCGTGGAACCACGGCGCCGAGGGGGGCACCGGCGACGAGGCGATCTCCGGCCTGCGCAAGCGGCAGATGAAAAACATCCTCGCCACGCTGCTGCTCTCGCAGGGCACGCCGATGCTGCTCGCCGGCGACGAGTTCGCGCGCACGCAGAACGGCAACAACAACGCGTACTGCCAGGACAACGAGATCTCCTGGCTCGACTGGAATCACGACGAGCGCGCCGAGCGGCTGATCCGCTTCGTCCGGCGCCTCACCGGCTTGCGCCACCGCTTCCCGATCCTGCGGCAGAAGCGCTTCCTTTCCGGCATCTACAACGAGGGGCTCGGCGTCAAGGACGTAACCTGGGTGGGCACCTCCGGCAAGGAGATGACCGAGGCGGAATGGAAGGACTCCAATATGCGCTGCTTCGGCATGCTGCTCGACGGCCGCGCGCAGCAAAGCGGCATCAAGCAGCGCGGCCATGAGGCGACGCTGCTCATCGTCTTCAACAGCTGGCAGGACGTGGTGAAGTTCACTCTGCCCGGCACGAACGGCGGCGGCGAGTGGCGGCTGCTCGCCGACACCAACATGCCGGACCTGCCGGAGGGCAGCCGGTTCGCCATCGGCCACCCCTACGAGGTGACGGGCCGCTCGCTGCTGCTGCTGGAACTCGCCTGAAAAAAGGCTCGCCGTTCCTGGCGCTCGTCGTCGTCACGGCGGTGCTGTACCTCGCCAAGGAGGTGCTGGTCCCCCTGGCTCTGGCGATCCTGTTCAGCTTCCTGCTCGCCCCGGCGGTGCAGCGGCTGGAACGCTGGCTCTGGCGCGTGCCGGCGACGTTGCTGGTGGTGTTCCTGGCGTTCTCCGCGATCGGCGGCGTCGCCGTGATCGCCGGCAAGCAGCTGGTCTCGCTCGCCGCCAAGCTGCCCGAGTACCGGGAGAACATCACCAAGAAGATCCACGCGGTGCGCCAGCCCAGCGAGGGCGATCTGGCGAAGGCGGCGGACGCCATCAAGAACCTGCAGGAAGAGGCGGCGCCGGAACAGCCGCCGCTCGCGGTCAAGGAGAGCCCGGGATCCGCAGCCGAGGCGATCCTCGACTTCATCACGCCGTTCGCGAAGCCGGTGGGCACCGCACTGGCGGTGATCGTGTTCACCATCCTGATGCTGCTCAACCGCGAGAACATGCGCGAGCGGGTCATCGGCCTGATCGGCCCGCGCCGCATCAACCTGATGACGCGCGCGATGAGCGAGGCGTCGCACCGCGTCAGCAGCTACCTCTACATGCAGCTCGCGGTGAACGCGATGTTCGGCATCCCCTTCGGCATCGCGCTTTATTTCATCGGCGTGCCGAACGCCATGCTGTGGGGATTGCTCGGCATGCTGCTGCGCTTCATCCCCTACGCCTGGGTGTGGGTCGCCGCCGCGTTGCCGGCGCTGCTCGCCTTCGCCATCGGCGACGACTGGTCGATGGCCGCATGGACCATCGGCACGTTCCTCGCGCTCGAGTTGCTGCTGGTCAACGCGATCGAGCCGTGGCTCTACGGGCGCAGCGCCGGGCTGGCGCCGATCGCGGTCATCGCCTCGGCGCTCTTCTGGACCTGGCTGTGGGGCCCGGTCGGCCTGCTGCTCTCCACGCCGCTCACCGTGTGCGTCACCGTGATCGGGCGCTACGTTCCCGAGCTGGGCTTCCTCAATACGCTGCTCGGCGTCGAGCCGGTGCTCGAGCCCGACGAGCGCTTCTACCAGCGTCTCGTCGCCCTCGACCTGGATGAAGCAAACGAAATGGCGGAGAAGCACGCCGCCGCGCACGGCCTCATCGCCACGCTCGACGATATCCTCGTGCCGGCGCTCGGCCTGGTCGGCGCCGACCGGCGAAAAGGCGCGCTCGAGCCGGCGCGCGAGCGCTTCATCTTCGATGCCATGCGCCGCGTGGCCGAGGACCTCGAAGAGCCCGGCACGCAGGCAGCGCAGGTGGGTACGCCATGCCGCATCGTTCCGGCACACGATGAAGCTGACCGCGTGGCGGCGCTGATCCTGGCGCGCGCGGTGCCGGCACGAGTGACCGACATCGATTCCGACGACGAGAGCCGCGTCATCGTCGTTTCCGCGGCGCCGCCGCAGGCGGCGAGCCACGCCGGCTATGCGAGCCGCCGGCTGCGCAGCAAGTATCCGGATGCGCGGATCATCGTCGCGCTGTGGGCAGCCGAGGGTGATCTCGCCAGACCGCGCGAGCGACTCGGGCATCTCGGCGTGGATGCCGTGGTTGCGCGCGTCGCCGACGCGATCGCGGAAGTGCAAAAGGACCCGACTAGAATCACGGCGAATGACGATCTCCGTAGTTCGCCTGGGCAGCCCGCGCGGAAAAGCTGAGGGGCCGCGCCTTGGTACCGTGCGGCGTCCGCCGCGCGGCGTAAGGAAGCAGGACTACGCGAAGCGCGACTACTACGGCGTCTGGCTGCCGGAGCTCTCGCCGAGCGCCGAGCTGATCAAGACCGCCTTGGCCGACTGGAAGCGTTTCGCGAGGCTCTACCGCCAGGAGATGCGCAAGCGCGAGCATTTGCTCCAGGCGCTCGCCGCGCTCTCCCGGACCGGCAATTTCTCCGTCGGCTGCTACTGCGAGGACGAGAAGCGCTGTCATCGCTCGATCCTCCGCCGGCTCCTGGTCGAGCACGGTGCCCGAATCGCCGTCTGACTGGGTCGTTCGCTGGGCGCCGTCCGTGACGCGCGGCCCGGTGCTCGACGTCGCGAGCGGTGCCGGCCGCCACGCGCGCTTCTTCGCCGCGCGCGGGCTGGAGGTCGTCGCCGTCGACCGCGAGCGGCAAGAGATCCCGGGCGTCAGGTTCGTGCACGCCGACCTCGAGAACGGAACCCCGTGGCCGTTCGCGGGTCAACGCTTCGGCGCGATCGTCGTTACCAATTATCTGCACCGCCCGCTCTTCAGGACGATCGCGGACTCGCTGAGCGAGGGCGGAGTGCTCATCTACGAGACCTTCATGATCGGCAACGAGCGTTTCGGCCGGCCGTCGAACCCGGACTTCCTCCTGCGCAAGGACGAGTTAGTGGCGGCTTTCTCTTCCCTCAAGGTGCTCGCGTTCGAACAGGGCGAAGTCGCCCGTCCCAAGCCCGCGATGACTCAACGGATTTGCGCGATCAGGGGGTAGAATCGCGCCCATGATTACTGGCAGCCTGGTTGCGATCGTCACACCCATGCTGAAGGACGGCGGGCTCGACCTGCCGCGCTTCCGCAAGCTCATCGACTGGCACGTCGCCGAGGGGACCGACGGCATCGTCGTGGTCGGCACCACCGGCGAGTCGCCCACGGTCGATTTCGACGAGCACAAGGAGCTGATCCGCATCGCCGTCGAGCATGCGCGCGGCCGTATTCCGATCATCGCCGGCACCGGCGCGAATTCGACGATGGAAGCGATCGAGCTTGCCGAGTCGGCGAAGAAGCACGGCGCGACCGCCCAGCTTTCCGTCGTACCGTACTACAACAAGCCGACGCAGGAAGGCCAGTACCAGCATTTCCGCAAGATCGCGGAAAGCGTCGAGCTGCCGATGATCCTGTACAACGTGCCGGCACGGACGGTCGCCGACCTGCAGAACGACACGGTGCTGCGCCTCGCGCAGGTGCCGGGCATCATCGGCATCAAGGACGCGACCGCCAACCTCGAGCGCGGCACCGATCTCATCCGCCGCGCGCCGCGCAATTTCGCGATCTACAGCGGCGAGGACGCGACCGCGCTGCCGCTGATCCTGTGCGGCGGGCACGGCGTCATCTCGGTCACCGCCAACGTCGCGCCGAAGCTGATGCACCAGATGTGCGCCGCCGCGCTGGTCGGCGACGTGAAGAAGGCGCGCGAGCTCAACAACCGGGTGCTGCCGCTGCACCAGCGCCTGTTCATCGAGACCAGCCCAAGCCCGGTGAAGTGGGCGATGGCCGAGATGGGCCTGATCGAGTACGGCCTGCGCCTGCCGATGGTGCCGGTCTCCGAGCGCTGCCACCAGCCGCTGCGCGAGGCGCTTCACGAAGCCGGCATCGCGCTGACCGGCCTGCGTATCGTCGAAGGCCGGGGCTGATGCGGAGCGGTTGGGCCGCCGCGGCGGCGGCGTTGCTTCTCGCTGGCTGCGTCACCGAAGAATCGCTGACCGGCAAGGTCGACTACAAGTCGACCGTCACGCTGCCGTCGCTCGAAGTGCCGCCCGATCTCACCTCGCCGGCGCGCGACAACCGCTACGTCATTCCCGAGACCGGCAGGAGCAGCGCGACCTTCTCGGGCTACCAGGCGGAGCGGCGCGACCAGCGCAATCCGGGGACGACCCCGGTGCTGCCGGAGTTCGACAAGCTGCGCATCGAGCGCGCCGGCACCCAGCGCTGGCTGGTCGTCGACGATTCGCCGGAGAAGCTCTGGCCGGTGATCAAGGATTTCTGGCAGGAGAACGGCTTCCTGGTGAAGCTCGAGGTGCCCGAGGCGGGCGTGATGGAAACCGACTGGGCGGAGAACCGCGCCAACATCCCGCAGGGCGGCGTTCGCTATCTGCTCGGCTCGTTCCTCGACCAGATCTACTCCACCTCCGAGCGCGACAAGTTCCGCACCCGGCTGGATCGCATCGCCGACGGCAAGAGCACCGAGGTGTACATCAGCCACCGCGGCATGCAGGAGGTGTACACGACGATGCGCGATCCGCAAAGCAACGCGCCCGGCGGCACCGCCTGGCAGCCGCGGCCCGCCGATCCGGATCTCGAGGCCGAGTTCCTGCGTCGCCTGATGGTGCGCCTCGGCGCGCAGGACGAGAAGGCGCGGGCGTTGATGGCGAGCAGCGCGCCGTTGCCGCAGGCCGAGCTGAAGAAGGTGGCCGAAGGTGTCGACACGCTGGGGCTGGTCGAGCCGTTCGATCGCGCCTGGCGACGCGTCGGCCTCGCGCTCGACCGGGTCGGCTTCACGGTCGAGGACCGCGACCGGCAGAAGGGCCTGTACTTCGTGCGCTACGCCGATCCCGAGAGCGAGATGGCGCTGAAGGACCGCGGCTTCATCGATCGCCTGTTCGGCTCCGGTCCCAAGACCAAGCCCGAGCAGTACCGCGTGCAACTGCAGAGCGTGGGGCAGGGAACCGAGGTGACCATCCTCAACAAGGACGGTGCCGCCGATCGCTCGAGCACCGCGCGACGCATCCTCTCGCTGCTCCTCGAGCAGCTGAAGTAGTTGCTTCGCTTCGCTTCGCTCGCGAGCGGCAGCCAGGGGAACTGCCTCGTCGCCGCCGTGGGGCGCACCCACGTGCTGATCGACTGCGGCCTGAACCTGACCGACACCGAGCGCCGGCTCGAGCGCCTGGGTGTCGCGCCGGGCGAGGTCAGCGCCATCCTGGTGACGCACGAGCACGGCGATCACGCCTCCGGCGTGTTCGACTTTGCCGCCGCGCATCGCGTCACCGTCTACCTGACCTACGGCACGCTCGGCGCGATGCGCCAGGAGGGGAAAGTCATCGACGGCGTGCGCATCGTCCAGGTCGACGGCCGACAGTCGCTCGCCGTGGGCGACATCCAGGTCCATCCGTTCACCGTGCCGCACGACGCGCGCGAGCCGGTGCAGTACGTGGTCTCGGACGGCGCCAGCCGCCTCGGCGTGCTGACCGACATCGGCACCTCGACCAGGCACGTCGAGGACTGCCTGTCGCGCTGCGACGCGCTGGTGCTCGAGTGCAACTACGACCGCGACATGCTCTGGGCCGGCGCGTATCCCAAATGGCTGAAGGAGCGCATCGGCGGACCCTTCGGCCACCTCGACAACCGCGAGTCTGAGCGCTTGCTCGCCGCGCTCGACCGCTCGCGTCTGAAGCACGTCATCGGCGCGCACCTGTCGCAGCAGAACAACCGGCCGGAGCTGGCGCGGGCGGCGCTGGCGCGCGCGATGGGTTGCGAGGAAAGCTGGATCGGCCTCGCCACCCAGGACGAGGGCTTCGCCTGGCGCGAGGCCTAGGGAGCTAGAGACCGACGGTCGTGCTGGACACGCCGGGGAAGGACGCTCCCCAGATCTCCATGAAGCGGCCGCGCATCGCCAGGCCCTCGGTTTCGTCGCCCAGGCCCATGGCGCCACGGAAGAACGCCGCCACCGGCCGGCGCACATAGTGCTGCGCGTCCAGAACCAGGAAGGAATCCTGGATCTCGCGAATTTCCTCGTGCGTGCGGTTGATCTGGATTGCGTGCGCGTAGCGGCCGAGCAGCGTCATCATGCGCGGGCAGCGCCGCGTCAGATTCTCGGTGTCGTGGAGCACGAGGTAAAGCCGCCGCGTGCGGCTCGCTTGCAGGAAGCGTTCGAGAGCAGCGATGCGCGCAGAGTCGTTCAGGCGCAACGCGGTCGCGTCGGGGTCGAAGATGCGCAGCTCCCGTCCCGGCTGCTCGAGGAGACGGTCGACCGCGGCGTGGAAGCCGTCGGCGGTGTCGAAGCGCTCGTAGATCGGTTCGTCCATCAGCTCTTTTCCAGGCGCAGCCAGCCCGCCCGGCGCCATTCTCGGATCAATTTCGACTGCGAGGCAAGGCGCTTTGCCGCGATGCCGCGCCGATCGGCGAGCTCGCGCATCCGTGCCCGGTCGCGTGCCGGCAGCGAGAACGAGTCGCCGTTGATGAAGAAGCGATCGCCGCTGTAGAGGAGCTGCGTTTTCGCGTCGAGCCGCAGCCAGGCGCCTTTCGATGGCACGGCGCGGAACACGACGTGCGGCTTGGGCTGCGTCAGGTACTCGCCGAGGAAGCGCGCCACCTCTTGCCGCGTCCAGCGGACCCGGGACAGGAAGCGGCTTGCAAACTGCAGCATGCCGGCGGGAATTCGCCCGGGATTCGCCGCCGGGCGCAGGCCCGGATCCCGGTAGCGCGCATCGGGCAGCCCGCGCTCGTGCAGCCAGTCGAGGAAGGCCGCGCCGAGTTCGGCGCCGCGCGGCGCACGAAAGCCGACCGAATAAGTGAAGCACGGCTCGATGGCGACGCCATCGTGCTCCAGGCCAGGCGGGACATAGATCAGGTCGCCCGGCCCGGCGACGAAGACGCGCTTGCCGATCCGCCAGCGGCGCCGGCCGGCCCCCTGGATGAGAAAGACGTCGTAGGAATCGACGTGCGGGCCGACGCCGCCGCCCGGCGTCGCGAAGCTCACCATGACGTCGTCGAGCCGCGCCTGCGGCACGAAGGAAAAGCGGCGCAGCAATTCGTCCGCGCCGGCGACGTGGTGGTTCACGCCGTTGACGAGAATGCTCCAGTTGATTTTGCTGGCTTTTGTCTTCGCGAACGGACCATGCGCGGTGGACCAGCGCCGGCCGCGGCGTTGCACGATGCGGGATTCGACATCATCGCGGCGCGCGAGCGCCATGAGCGCTCGCTCGTCGATCAGCGCGGGCGCGGCGATTGCGCGCCGCACGAAAAGCGGGCGCTTCTGCCAATGTCGCGCAAGGAAGGCGCGCGGAGCCAAGCCGCCGAGCAGTTTGTGATTCACCGCGGCGATTATATGTAGCGCATCGGCTACATCGCACGGCGCCGCTGCGCTTGCGCTTGTCTTTTGAAAAATGATTTGGCATAGAATCGCCGAGACATGCTGGAACCCGGACAAACCGCGCCGACGTTCGAGCTCCCCGACGCCGACATGCAACCGGTGGACCTGTCGGCCTTCAAGGGCAAGAAGCATGTTGTCCTGTACTTCTATCCGAAGGACGGCACCCCGGGCTGCACCCTGGTCACGACCGATTTCTCCGACCACGAGGATCAGTTCGTCAAGCACGACTGCGTGGTGCTCGGCGTGTCGCGCGATGATTGCCTGACGCACGCCGATTTCCGCGACCGCAACGGCCTCACCATCGGCTTGCTCTCCGACCCCGAGGGCGAGGTGTGCCGCAAGTACGGCGTGATCCAGGAAAAGGAGTCCGAGGGCGTGCGCCGCGAGTGCCTGGTGCGCTCGACCTTCATCATCGACAAGAAGGGCGTCATCCGCCATGCCGCGTACGGCGTCAATCCGCGCGGGCACGCGGCGGAAGTCTTCGACGTGGTGAAGCGGCTCCGCTCCTGAGCCAGCCGGTCGTCGCCGCCGGCTGCGTCGTCTCCCTCAAGGTCGAGATGCTCGACGCGCAGGGCGTGCAGATCGCCGCCCCGGCGCCGATGACCTATCTCCACGGCGGCTACGGCCAGATGTTCGAAGCGCTCGAAAAGGCGCTCGAAGGCAAAGGCCCGGGCGAGTCGCTGATGGTGCAGCTCGAGCCCGAGCAGGCCTTCGGCGAGTACGACGCCGAGCTGCTGCGCGTCGAACCGGCCGAGCGCTACGGCGAAGGCGTCGCCGTCGGCATGGAGATCGAGGAGGACGCGACGCTCTATACCGTCACCGAGGTCGCCGACGGCAAGGCGGTGCTGGACGCCAACCACCCGCTCGCCGGCATGGCGCTGCGCTTCGCCTGTGTAATTCTTTCCATTCGCCGGGCCACCGAGGACGAGTTGCAGCGCGGAGTATCATTGCCCTAGGGAGGGGCAATGCTCACGAATATCCTGTCGTACGGCGCCGGCACGCTGATCGCGATCGTGCTGGTGGCCGTACTCGCTTTCGTTTTCATCCGCGACATCACGCAGAAGAAGCACAGCGTGCTGCGCAACTATCCGGTGGTCGGCCGCCTGCGCTACGTCTTCGAGCAGATGGGCGAATACTTTCGCCAATACTTCTTCGCCGGCGACCGCGACGAGATGCCGTTCAACCGCGCCACGCGCTCGTGGGTATACCGCCTGGCGAAGAACGAGGGCGGCGTGATCGGCTTCGGCTCGACCTACGACCTGCACCACCCCGGCGCGCTGATCTTCGTCAACCATCCCTTCCCGGTGCTCGACGAGGATCGCCTGCCTACGCCGTCGCTCGCGCTCGGCGAGGGCTACTGCAAGCAGCCCTTCGAAGCCAAGTCGATCGTCAACATCAGCGGCATGAGCTTCGGCGCGATCTCGGCGCCGGCGGTGCGCTCGCTGTCGCGCGGCGCGGCGGTAGCGGGTTGCTGGCTGGACACGGGCGAGGGCGGCCTCTCGCCGTACCACGTCGAAGGCGGCTGCGACATCATCATGCAGATCGGCACCGCCAAGTACGGCGTGCGCGATGCGCAGGGAAACCTGTCCGAGGAGAAACTCGTCGAGCTGGCGAAGTCAGTCAAGGCGTTCGAGATCAAGCTGTCGCAGGGCGCCAAGCCGGGCAAGGGCGGCGTCCTGCCGGGCGCCAAGGTCACCGCCGAGATCGCCGAGATCCGCGGCATCCCCGAAGGCCGGGACTCGATCAGCCCCAACCGCCACCGCGACATCGCCAACATGGGCGAGCTGCTGGAGACGGTGGCGCGCATCCGCGACCTCACCGGACGCCCGGTCGGCGTCAAGACCGCGGTCGGCGGCTGGCGCCTGATGAACGACGCGGCTGACATCATCCACCGCCGCGGCATGGAGTTCGCGCCCGACTTCCTGGTCATCGACGGCGGCGAGGGCGGCTCGGGCGCGGCGCCGCAGGCGCTCGCCGACCACATGGGCCTGTCGATCGACGAGGCGTTGCCGCGCGTAGTCGACGCGCTGATCGAGACCGGGCTGCGACAGCGCGTGCGCGTGGTCGCCTCGGGCAAGATCGTCACCTCGGCGCGCGCCGCGTGGGCGCTGTGCGTCGGCGCCGACTTCATCAACACCGCGCGCGGCTTCATGTTCTCGCTCGGCTGCATCCAGGCGCTGCGCTGCCACCAGAACACCTGCCCGACCGGCGTGACCACCCACAACAAGCGGCTGCAGCGCGCGCTCGTGGTGGAGGAGAAATACCTGCGGGTGGCGAACTACGCCAACAACATGAACCGCGAGATCGACATGATCGCGCACTCCTGCGGCGTGCGGCACGCGCGCGAGCTGAAGCGCGAGCACGTGCGCCTCGTGCAGGCAAGCGGCCAGTCGGTGGCGCTCAACATGCTCTACCCGTACCCGGAGCCAAAGGCGAAGATGAAGGTCGCTTGAAGTCGCTTCTCGTTCTGATGGCGCTATCGCTCAGCCCGGAAGCCCGCGAGTTCATCGACCTCACCTCGAAGCTGGAGCCGGTGCAGTGCGAAAAGCGGCGTTTGCGGCGCGAGATCACGCTCGCCGAAGTGGAGAAGAAGGACACGCGCGCGCTGCGAAAGCGGTTCATCGCCCTCGACCGGGATCCGAAGACCTCGCGCCTGGAGAAGCGCCTGACGGAGCTCGAGCCGCGACTGCGCAAGTCTTCGGATCCCGAGGACCTGCCGGCCATCAGCCGGCAGCAGGTCGAGGCCTTCTACCGATGCGAATAGTCGCCGCGCTGGCGCTTGCTCTCGCGGTGGGCTGCGCGCAGGCGCAGACCTTTCCGAGCCGTACGCTACGCGTCATCGTGCCGCAGCCGCCGGGCGGCGGCTTCGACCTCGTCGCCCGCGTGCTCGCCGAAGGGCTCGCCGCCCAGCTCGGGCAATCGGTGATCGTCGAGAACCGGCCGGGTGGTGGCACGGTCATCGGCACCGACGCCGTCGCCAAGGCCGAGCCCGACGGCCACACTCTGCTGCTCGGCGCTTCGGCGAACCTGGTGTTCTCGGCAGGCCTGTATCGCAACCTGCCTTACGACCCGAGGAAGGATTTTGCGCCGCTCGGCCTCGCCGCGGGGTTCGCCTACACCCTGGTGGCGCGCAACGATCTGCCGCAGGCTTCGCTCAAGGAGATCGTCGAGTTTGCGCGCGCCAATCCCGGCAAGCTGACCTATGCCTCCGCCGGCAACGGCACCGGACAGCACATGGCGGCGGCGCTGCTCTGGCACCTCGCCGGCGTCTCCATCACCCACGTCCCCTACAAGGGCGCGCAGGCGGTCTACCAGGACCTCATCCCGGGACGCGTCGACCTCTTCTTCGACGCTTCCTCGACCGCGCGAGGGCAGGTCGAGTCCGGGCGAGTGCGGCCGATTGCCGTCTCGCCCGCGGCGCGGCTGCCGTATCACGCGGCGGTGCCGACGGTGCGCGAGACCGGCGTGCTCGATTTCGAGTGGGAAACCTGGGCCGGTTACTTCGTGCGCTCAGGCACGCCCGCGCCGGTGCTCGCCCGGCTGCGCGAGGCGTTCGCGAAGATGGTCGCATTGCCCGAAATGGCCGCGGCGCTGGAGAAGAGGGGCGTACGCCCCCTGCGCATCTCGGGTCCGGAGGCTGAAGCCCTGCTCGCAAGCGATCTCGACAAATGGACGCGGCTGATCCGCAGCGCCGGCATAAGCGCCGACTGAGCGAGCACCGGACGGCGGCAAGCCGCGCCGGCCTGCGCTACGTCAGCGACGGCGCCAATGGCATCACGCGCCGCAGGGTCGGGAGCGGCTGGACCTATTTCCTGCCGAACGGCGCGCGCATCCGCGATGCGGCGATTCGCAAGCGCCTGAACACCCTCGCAATCCCGCCGGCGTGGACCGACGTCTGGATCTGCCCCGATCCCGACGGCCATATCCAGGCGACAGCGCGCGACGCGCGCGGGCGCAAGCAGTACCGGTACCACCCGCAGTACCGCGAGGCACGCGACCGCTCCAAGTTCACCCGCATGCTGGCCTTCAGCGAAGTGCTGCCGCAGCTGCGCGAGCGCATCGAGCGCGACCTGAGAGCGCCGGATCTCAGCCGCCGCCAGCTTCTTGCCACGGTGGTACGCCTGCTCGACAGGACCCTGATCCGGGTCGGCAACGACGAGTACGTGAAAGAGAACCGCTCGTACGGCCTGACGACGCTGCGGCGGCGGCACGTCAGCGTCGACGGCGCGACGCTGCGCTTCAGCTTTCGCGGGAAGAGCGGCGTCGAGCACACCATTTCGCTGCAGGATCCTCGCCTCGCGCGCATCGTGCAGCGCTGCCGCGACCTGCCGGGCGAGGAGATGTTCCAGTACCTCGTCGGCAAGCGCCGGCGGCAGTCGGTCTCCTCGGACGACGTCAACGACTACCTGCGCGAGCTCACCGGACGCGACATCACGGCCAAAGATTTCCGCACCTGGGGCGGGACGATGCTCGCCGCGGTCGAGCTGCGCCGGCTCGGATCCGCGGCCAGCCGGCGCGAAGCGGATCGCAACATCATCTCCGCCGTCGACGCGGTCGCCGAGCGCCTGGGCAATACCCGCGCGGTGTGCCGCAAGTACTACGTCCACCCTGCATTGCTAGCGGCCTACCTCATGGGCCGGACCGTGCCGCAGCCGCCAGCGCCGCGTAAGGGCCGTCGCCGCGCCGGCGGCGCGCTGCGCCGCGACGAGGTTCTGGTGCTGCAGTTCCTGCAGGAGCAGGTCTGAGCTAGGAGAGCTGCTTCAGCAGTTCGGCGCAGCCGGCGCGCGTTGCCCAGTACTGCCAGGCGCGCTGCGTTTCCGGTGAATTCGGCTTGTAGCCGCTGCCGCCGGTGCGTGCCTGGATCTCGCCCTTGGAGAGCGACTTGATCTTGCCGAGCTGCAAGGCCCGGAACTGCACGCGAGCGTTTCTCGGCAGGTAGACCGACATCCGGACGACGTCGATCAGCGAGGTCGCCGCGGCGGCGAAGCCGTGGCCGCGCATCAGTGCGACGCTGTTCTTGCCGAGCGTCTTCGCGAGGTCGCGGCCCTGCGCAACGTTGGTGACGAGCAGGTTGGTCTTGTCGCCGAAGCGCCTGGCGATGTCCCACACCGGCACCTCGGCGCCGATGAAGGCGCCGGAGTGGATCACCGGCCGCAGTTTCGGCGGCGCGATGCCGAAGGGCAGGGTGTCCTCGGCGTGCGCGTGGACCACGGCGAGCACATCGGGCCGGGCCTCGTAGATCGCGCCGTGGATGAAGCGCTCGAGGTACGGCGTGCGCCGGTCGCTGCCGACCGGCTTGCCCTCGAGATCGAACTCGAGGATGTCGGAACGCTCGACGAAGGCCGGTGCGAGCGAGTGCGAGAGGAAAAACCGCTCCGGGTTGTCCGGGTTGCGCACGCTGACGTGGCCATAGGCGTCCACTACGTCCTCCCGCGCGAGGATCCTGTTGGCGATGACGAGTTCCGTGATCAGGCGTTCAACCATGAATTCCATATCCTTCTCGACGCATCGATCAGCTCCCCGGCGGTGAGGCCGACGGGTCCGTTGCCTTCCCTGGCGAGAGTGTCGGCCGCGACGCCATGCAGGTGCACGCCCAGCGTCAGCGCTGTCTCGCCGGAGTAGCGCTGCGCCAGCAGGGCGCCGAGCATCCCGGCGAGCACGTCGCCCATGCCGGCGCTCGCCATGCCGGGATTGCCGGAGGCATTGATGAACCAGTGGCCGTCGCGCGCGACGATGATGCTGCCGTTTCCCTTCAGCACCGTGTGCGCGTTGAGGTTTTCGGCGAGCATGCGCGCCGCCTTGACCCGGTCCTCCTGCACCGCCGCCACGCTCGAGCCGAGCAGGCGCGCGGCTTCCGCCGGGTGCGGCGTGAGCAGCGTTTCTGCGCTGCGGTGCGCGCAGGCCTTGCGCAGGTCGGTGTTCTCGGCGATCAGATTCAGCGCGTCCGCGTCGAGGATGCACGGGATGTCGCTCGCCAGCGCCGCGCCGACCAGCGTTTCGGCGCGCTCGCCGCGGCCCAGGCCCGGCCCGACGACCATCGCGTCGAGGTCCTCGCCGAACACATCGTCGGGATGGCGCAGCATGAGCTCGGGCGCGAGCAGGTCGACCGCGGGCGCGCTTTCCTCGAGCAATCCGACGTAGACGCGCCCGGCGCCGAGCCTCAGCGCCGCGCGCCCGGCGAGCAGCGCCGCACCGGTCATGCCGCCAGCGCCGCCGACGACGGCGAGCGACCCGGCCATGCCCTTGTGGAAATTCCTCGGCCGGTGCTGCAGCATCCCCTTGAACAGCGCGGGTTCGGCGACCCACGCCGATGGCGGCAGCAGCTGCTGCAGATCGAGGCCAAGGCCGGCAACGCTCAGCTCGCCGCAGTAGTCCGGTCCGTCGAGCGTCAGCAGGCCGGGCTTGAGGGCGATGAAGCTGATCGTGTGGCTGGCGCGCACCGCGCAACCGAGCACGCGGCCGCTGTCGGACTGGATGCCGCTCGGTACATCGAGCGAGAGCACCGGGCAGGACTGCCGGTTGGCGTACTCAACCAGCTTCGCGTAGTCGCCCTCGATCGGGCGCGCCAGGCCGATGCCGAACAGGCCGTCGACGACGAGGCCCCAGTTCCTGTCGGTCAATTCCTCCGGACGCTTCACCGTCAGCACCCGAAAGAACTTCTGCCGGAGAGTCTCGGCGGCAATGGCCGCATCGCCGCCGTTGTTTCCTGGCCCGGCGAGCACCAGCACGTCCTTGCCTGTGACGAGCCTGGCCGCAAGGTCCGCGGCCGCGGCTCCCGCGCGCTGCATGAGGGGCGCGTCGCCCGCCGCCTGCTCGATGCGGCGGATATCGGCGGTGCTGTAGATCGGTCCGCGCATCCGCCTACTCTACTTCTTGGCGACGCCGATCAGCCAGTCGGGCAGCCAGGTGGCGAGCTCGGGGAAGACGGTGATGAGGGCGATGCACAGCACCATCATGAAGAAGAAGGGCAGGGACGCCAGGGCGACGTAGTTGCTGTCGCGCCCGGTCATGGTCTGAAGCACGAAGATATTGAAGCCGAGCGGCGGCGTCAGCTCGGCGATCTCGACCAAGAGGACGATGAAGATGCCGAACCAGACGAGATCGAAGCCGGCCTTCTCCACCATCGGGATGACGATCGAAGTGGTGAGCACGATCATCGACACGCCATCGAGCGCGGTGCCGAGCAGGATGTAGATGCCCGCGAGGATCGCGATCAGCGTGTACTTGTGCGGCGCCAGTGAATGCACCCACTCGGCGAGCGCGCGCGGGATGCCGGTAAACGCCATGCACGAGGAGAGGAAGCTTGCGCCGGCAAGGATGAACATGATCATGCACGAGAGCCGCGTCGCTCCCATCAGGCTCTGCCAGAAGGCCTGCCGGCTGAGGCCGCCGGACCACCAGGCGATGGCGAGCGCGCCGAGCACGCCGTAGGCTGCGGCCTCTGTCGCGGTGGCCCAGCCGATCACCATCACCCACACCACGAAGACGATGAGGGCCATGCAGGGGACGAGCAGCCGGGTCTTGTAGAGCTTCTGCGCGAAGGTGGTCTTGGCTTCGTCGGGCGGCGTCTTCGCGGGATTGAGCAGCGCCCAGACGACGATGTAGCCGGAGAAGAGCGCGGTGAGCACGAAACCGGGAATGAAGCCGGCGAGGAACACCTTGATGATCGAAACCTCGGCGGCGACCGCGTAGACCACCATGATGATCGAGGGCGGCAGCAGGATGCCGAGCGTGCCGGCCGCCGCCAGCGAGCCGAGGCAGGTCTTCTCGTCGTAGCCGCGGCGCTTGAGCTCGGGCAGCGCCACCTTGGCGATGGTGGCGCAGGTCGCGGCCGACGAGCCGGAAACGGTGCCGAAGATCGCGCAGCCGAGGATGTTGACGTGCATCAGCCGCCCGGGCAGCCAGCCGAGCCAGGGTGCGAGGCCCTCGAACATCTCCTCGGAGAGCTTGGTGCGGTAGAGGATCTCGCCCATCCAGATGAACATCGGCAGCGCGGCGAGCGTCCACGAGGCGCTCGAGCCCCAGAACGACTGAAAGAGGTTCACGTCGGGCGGCGTGGTGGTGAAAAACTGCAGGCCGAACCAAGCCACGGTGCCGAGCGCGATCGCGATCCAGACACCGCCGGTCAGGAGCACCAGCAGCAGGGCGAAGAGGACGAGGCCCGCCGCCAGCGGCGTCATACCGATTCCGAGAAATCGCCCGAGGCGCGGCGCTCTTCTTCCGCGACCTGGTATGCGGGTTTCTGCTTCCTGATCACCAGCACGAGCTCATCCAGCACGGCGACGAAGAAGATCGCCACGCCGGCGAGGAAAGTCAGCTGCGGGATCCAGATCGGCACCTTGATCAGGCCCTGCGCGACTTCCTTGAACTTCCAGCTCTCGTAGATGAAGCCCGTCACCGCCCAGAGCATGTAGGCGACGAACGCGGCGGTGATCCCGAGCGCGAAAAGCTCCATGACGCGGCGCCCGCCGGGGCCGAGGTGGTCGAGCCAGAGCCCGACGCGCACCAGCTCGCCATGGCGGAAGGTGTGGCCGAGCGCGAGGAAGGAAGCGGCGGCGCACAGCCAGGCGACGATGTCGTCGGCGCCGCGCACCAGGATGCCGAGCTCGCGGCCGAACGCCTGCGCCAGCATCAGCGCGAAGATCGCAAGAACGCAAAGAGCGGCGAGGACGCCGCTCCCGGCATAGAGGCGGTCGAGGAACCGCCGCAACCTACTTGCCGCGATAGCGCTTCAGGATTTCCTGCCCTTCCGCGCCGGCCGATTTCTCCCACTCGGCGGCCATCTGCTCGCCGATCTTCGCGAGGGCGCCTTTCAGCTCGGCGGAGGGCTCTGCAACGGTGACGCCATTCTTCGCCAGCAGCTCGTCGGCGTCCTTCTCCCGCTGCTTCGACATCTCCCAGCCGCGCGGCTCGGCGGCGGCCGCGGCCTTGAGCAGGCCATCCTGCTGGTTCTTGGGCAGGCGCGCGAACGCCCGCTGGTTCACGACCACCACGTTCTTCGGATTCCAGGCGTTCGTCTTGTAGTAGTTCTTGACGAACTCCCACGCCTTGCTCGCCGTGCCGGTGGCCGAGGAAGTGACCATGGTCTGCATCGCGCCGGTGGCGAACAGCTGGGGAATATCGGGCACCTGCGCCTGCACCGGCGCCATGCCGAGCAGCTCGGCGAGGCGCGAGGTGAGGGGGCTGTAGGTGCGCATCTTCAGGCCCTTGAAGTCGCCGGCGCTTTTCACCGGATCCTTGGTGTAGATCCCCTGGCCGGGCCAGGCGACGGCATAGAGCAGCTTCATGCCGCGGCCGTCGAGCTTCTTCTCCAGCACCGGCTTCTGCGCCTGGTAAAACTTGAAGGCGTTGTCGTAGCCGGGGGCGACGAAAGGCACGTTGTCGGCCGCGAACACCGGGTCCTCGTTGCCGAACTGGCCGAGCAGGAACTCGGCGACGTTGACCTGCCCGGTCGATACCGCGCGCAGGATGTCGGGATGCTTGATGAGCGAGCCGTTGGCGTGCACCGTGATGTCGAGCGCGCCGCCGGTGTTTTTCTTCACGTCCTCCGCGAACGACTTGACGTTGCGGGTGTGGAACTCGCCGTCGGAGTAAGGCGTCGGCATGTCCCATTTGGTCTGCGCGTGCGCGGAGAAGGCGGTCAGCGCCGCGGCTGCAACGAAAATTCTTTTCACTGGATGGATCTCCCCGATTTGACGGGCAATCTTAGCCTACTTCCTCCAGCACCATGGCGGCCAGCGCGAGCGACGAGGTGAGTCCCGGCGACTCGATGCCGAACAGATGCACCAGGCCGGGCACGCCATGCTTGCGCGGCCCCTGGATCTCGAAATCGGGCGCCGGATCCTTCGCACCCGCGGTCTTCGGCCGGATGCCGGCGTATCCCGGCGAGAGCGAAGCGTCGGGCAGCCCCGGCCAGTAGCGGCGGATCGCCGCGTAGAAGCGGTCGGCGCGGCGCGGGTCGACGTCATAGCCGATGCGATCGACCCATTCGACGTCGGGACCGAAGCGCGCCTGCCCGCCGAGGTCGAGCGTGACATGCACGCCCAGGCCGCCGGGCTCGGGCACCGGGTAGACGAGGCGCGAGAAAGGGTTCTTGCGATTCAGCGAGTAGTAGTTGCCCTTTGCGTAGAACTCGCCGGGTGCCTTGTCGACGGGATAGCCCTCGACGAGCCTGGCGACACTCGGCGCACGCAAGCCCGCGCTGTTGACGAGCGTTTTCGCCTGCACCGTCTCGTCGCCGACGTGCAGGACGAAGCCGTCCGCAACGGCCTCCGCGCCCATCAACGGACTCTTCAGCGCGAGCATCGCGCCCCTGGCTTCGGCGTCGCCGAGGTACGCCAGCATCAGCGCATGGCTGTCGATGATGCCGGTCGACGGCGAATAGAGCGCGGCGACGCAGTGCAGCTCGGGCTCGAGCGCGAGGGCCTGCGCGCGGCTCATCCAGACGACGTCGGTGACGCCGTTGGCATGTGCCTTCTTCTGGATGCCGTGCAGCTCCTCGATCTGCTTCTCGTCGGTGGCGACGATCAGCTTGCCGCAGCGGCGGTGCGGCACGCCGTGACTCACGCAGTATTCGTAGAGGAGCTCCTTGCCGGCCACGCAGCTGCGCGCCTTCAGCGAGCCCTTCGGGTAGTAGATGCCGGCGTGGATCACCTCGGAATTGCGCGAGCTGGTGTGCGTGCCGATGGCGTCTTCGCCCTCGAGAATGATGACCTCGCGCCCCGCCAGGGCGAGCGCGCGCGCGACCGCGAGCCCGACCACGCCCGCGCCGATCACGACCGCGTCAACGCTTTCCATGGAGGAGCAGCCGGTGGGTGACGAATGCGCCGACGCCCGCGAGACCCGCGGTGGTGGCCATCGGGCGCGCCGTGCCGTCGAAGAGGAGGCCGAGCGCGGTGCTGATCAAGGCGCCGGAGCCGAAGCCGATCGCGCCGATGAGCGAAGTGGCCGACCCGGCCGACTGCGGGAACGGCGTCAGCGCCGCGGCGATCGCGTTCGGCATGATCATCGCGGTACCGAAAAGAAACAGCATGAACGGCAGCACCACCGCCAGCCAGTGGCCGAACCCGAGCCAGGCGAGCAGCGTGCCACCGGCGCCTGCGCCGAACATCAGCGTCGCGCCGACGCTCAGCAGTCGCCGGATGCCGAGGCGCAGCACCAGGCGGCTCGAGCACCAGGCTCCGCCGATCTGGCCGAGCATCACCAGGGCGAACATCAGGCTGAACGCCGTCGCCGAGACGCCCAGGCCGCGGATCAGGGTGAATGCCGAGCTCGAAACCCAGGCGAGCACGCCGATCTGCGCGCACAGGATGAGGGAGAAGGGAGCGAGGAAGCGCCGGTCGGCGATGATCGTGCCGAACGTCCGCGCAATCGCGCCGGGATGGACCGAGCGCCGCTCCGGTGGAGCGGTCTCGCGCATGCGCGTCAGCGCGACCGCCAGCAATGCGGCCACCGCCGCCATGGCGGCGAAGACCATCGGCCAGCCGCCGGCCGTGGTGAGCAGCGCGCCGGCGAGCGGCGCGGCGATCGGCACGACGCTGAATACGATCGACATGCGCGCGAGGAGCCGCGCCGCCTGCTCGTGCGCGTGCAGGTCGCGCACGATGGCGCGGCCGATGAGCGCGCCGCTCGCCATGGCGAGCCCCTGGGCGAGGCGCACCGCGGACAGCGCGCCGATCGATTCGACGAAGGCGCCGACGACGGAGGAGGCGAGCACCATCGCGAGCCCCACGAGCAGCACCGGCTTGCGTCCGAAGCGGTCGGAAAGCGGGCCCCAGACGAACTGGCCCGCGGCGAGGCCGATGAAGTAGGTGGTGAGCGTCAGCTGGGCGGCGCTCACCGGCACTGCGAACGATTGCGCGATGTCGGGCAGCGCCGGCAGGTAGAGATCGGTGCCGAGCGCGGGCAACGCGGTCAGCACGCCGAGCAGGATCGTCAGCCGGAGCGAAGTGTCTTTGTTATTCACGATAGCATTCGATTCTAATGACTCGCCTGATGGACGCATTCCCGCCGTCGCGCGACGCCCAGGTCACGCTCGCGAACTGGCGCACGCCGCCGTACCACCGCTGGGCCTTCCACCATGTCCGCGAGCTGATCCCGACCGCCGAGATCGCCAACGATCCGGCGCGCGTAACGCCGCTGCCCCCGGCGCCTGCGAAACTGTTCGACGAGCGCTTTCTCGCCGATACCGACACCGACGGCATCGTCGCCCTGCACCGCGGCAAGCTGGTGTTCGAGCGCTACTTCAACGGCATGAGCGCCGAGACGCCGCACATCCTGATGTCGGTGTCGAAATCGCTGCTCGGCCTGGTCGCGGGCGCAATGAAGCTCGATGTCGAGCGCCAGGTCACGTCGCTCGTGCCCGAGCTGAAAGACACCGCCTACGAGGGCGCGACCATTCGTCACCTGCTCGACATGCGCGCCGGCGTCGCCTTCAACGAGGACTACCTCGCCACTTCGGGGCCGATCATCGAGTATCGGAAGGCGACGGGGTGGAACCCGCCGAACGATCCGCCGGGCGACCTCCGATCCTTCTACAAGGCCCTGAAACAGGCCGATGGCTCGCATTGGGGCCGCTTCCACTACATCTCCCCGAATACCGACCTGCTCGGCTGGGTGATCGAGCGCGCCGCCGGCCGGCGCTTCGCCGACCTGGCGAGCGAGCTCGTCTGGAAGCCGATCGGCGCCGAGCGCAGCGCGTACATAACGGTCGATCGCCTCGGCGCACCCCGCTGCGCGGGCGGCTGCAACGTCACGGTGCGCGATCTTGCGCGGGTCGGCCTGTGGATCTGCCGCTCCGGCGGCGCCTGGATCGACGACCTGGAGCGGGGCGGCGACCCGAAGGCGTGGGATGCGGGGAGCTTCGTTCCGTACTATCCCGGCCTGCCGATGCACTACCGCGGCCAGTGGTACACGTTGCGCGGAGCGCAACCGCTCCTCTTCGGCATGGGCATCCACGGGCAGAACCTGTTCGTCGACCGCGCCAACGAGCTCGTCATCGCGAAGGTCTCCTCGCAGGACCAGCCGATGGACGCGGCGCGCGTCGGCCTGACCATGCGCGCGGTCGCGGAGGTGAGGAAGGCTCTGGCGACGGCATGAGCGGCTGGCAGTTCTGGATCGACCGGGGCGGCACGTTCACCGACATCGTCGCGCGCCAGCCCGACGGCAGGCTCGCGACGCACAAGCTGCTTTCCGAGAACCCCGGGCGCTACGCCGACGCGGCGATCGCCGGGATCAAGCATTTCCTGGGCGATCCGGTGCCGGTCGAGAAGATCGACAGCGTGAAGATGGGCACGACCGTCGCCACCAACGCGCTCCTCGAGCGCAAGGGCGAGCGAACCGCGCTGTTCATTACCCGCGGCTTTCGCGATGCGCTGCGCATCGCCTACCAGAACCGGCCGCGCATCTTCGACCGGCACATCGTGCTGCCGGAGATGCTGTATTCGAAAGTCGTCGAGGTGGAGGAGCGGATCGGGGCAAGAGGGGAAGTCGTTGTTCCTCTCGACCTTTCCCGTACGGAAATTGATTTGAAAAAAGCGTACGCGGAGGGCTACCGTTCCGTGGCAATCGTCTTCATGCACGGCTATCGCTTCACCGCGCATGAGCAAGCGGTCAAGGCACTCGCGAAGCAGGTCGGCTTCACGCAGGTTTCCGTCTCCCACGAGGTCAGCCCGCTGATGAAGCTCGTCGGCCGCGGCGATACGACGGTGGTCGACGCCTACCTGTCGCCGATCCTGCGCCGCTACGTCGGGCAGGTCGCCGCGGATCTCGGCAACGCGCGGCTGCTTTTCATGCAGTCGAACGGCGGCCTCACCGACGCGCGCCGCTTCCAGGGCAAGGACGCGATTCTTTCGGGACCGGCCGGGGGCATCGTCGGCGCGGTGCGCACCGCGGCGGCAGCGGGCTTCGACCGGATCATCGGCTTCGACATGGGCGGCACCTCGACCGACGTATCGCACTACGCGGGCGAGCTGGAGCGCGAGTTCGAGACCCTGGTCGCGGGCGTGCGGATGCGCGCGCCGATGATGCGCATCCACACCGTCGCGGCGGGCGGCGGCTCGATCCTCCACTTCGACGGCTCGCGCTACCGCGTCGGGCCCGATTCGGCGGGCGCCGTGCCCGGGCCGGCGAGCTACCGGCGCGGCGGGCCGCTCACCGTCACCGACGCCAACGTGATGCTCGGCAAGATCCAGCCGAAATATTTCCCGAAGGTGTTCGGGAAGGGCGGGGACGAAGAACTGGACCGCCTGACGGTCGAAGCGAAGTTCAAGGCACTGAAACGGCAAGTCAACGACGGGCGCTCTGAGCAGGAGGTCGCGGAAGGCTTCATCCGCATCGCTGTCGGCAACATGGCGAACGCGATCAAGCACATCTCGGTGCAGCGCGGCCACGACGTCACCGCCTATACGCTGTGCTGCTTCGGCGGCGCCGCCGGCCAGCATGCCTGCCTGGTCGCCGACGCGCTCGCGATGAAGCGCGTCTTCATCCACCCGCACGCGGGCGTGCTGTCCGCCTACGGCATGGGGCTCGCCGACCAGGTGGCGATGCGCGAGCGCTCGGTCGAGGCGCCGCTCACGGAGCTGGCCGCGCTGCAGGCAAAGGCCGATGAGCTTGCCGCCGAGGCGCGCAACGACCTTGCCGCGCAGGGTGTCGCGGCCCAGCACATCGTCCAGCGGGTCCATTTGAAGTACGAGGGCACCGATACCGCGCTGCCGGTCATGCTCGGGTCGGTCGCGGAGATGACGGCGCAGTTCGAAGCTGCATACCGCAAGCAGTTCTCGTTCCTCATGCCGGGTCGCAAGCTCGTTGCCGAGGCGCTCTCCGTCGAGGCGATTGCCAGGGGCGAAGAGATTTCGGAGCAGGCCGGCTCGAGAAAGCCTCCGGCGAGCGCGGTCGAGCGGGTGCGCGTGTTCAGCGCCGGTCGCTGGCACGAAGCACCGCTCTACCGCCGCGAGGAGCTCGCCGCCGGTCAGAAGATCGACGGCCCGGCGATCATCGCCGAAGCCAACGCGACGACGGTGGTAGAGCCTGAATGGCGGGCCACCGTCACCAACCTTGATCATTTGGTGCTGGAGAGAACGAAGGAGCGGAGCAGCGGCAAGGCCGTCGGTACCTCGGTCGACCCGGTGATGCTGGAGATCTTCAACAACCTGTTCATGTCGATCGCCGAGCAGATGGGGCTGCGCCTGCAGAACACCGCCTACTCGGTGAACATCAAGGAGCGGCTCGATTTTTCCTGCGCGCTGTTCGATGCGCAGGGGAACCTGATCGCAAATGCGCCGCACATGCCGGTGCACCTCGGCTCGATGGGCGAATCGATCAAGACCGTGATCCGCCTGAACGCGGGAAAGATGAAGCCCGGCGACGTCTACGTGCTGAACGCGCCCTACAACGGCGGCACGCACCTGCCGGACGTGACGGTGATCACGCCGGTCTTCGATCGGCAGGAAATCCTCTTCTACGTCGGTTCGCGCGGCCATCATGCCGACATCGGCGGGATCACGCCGGGGTCGATGCCGCCGGGCTCGAAGGTGGTCGAGGAGGAGGGCGTGCTGATCGACAACTTCCTTCTCGTCGAAGGCGGTCGCTGGCGCGAGGAAGAAACCGTCGCGTTGCTCGGCTCGGGGAAGCACCCGGTGCGCAACGTGCGGCAGAACATCGCCGACCTGCGGGCGCAGGTGGCGGCGAACGAAAAGGGCGTGCAGGAGCTCGGCCGCATGGTCGAGCACTTCGGCCTCGAGGTGGTGCGCGCCTATATGAGGCACGTCCAGGACAATGCCGAGGAGTCGGTGCGGCGGGTGCTCGGCGTGTTGAAGGATGGCAGTTTTTCGCTCCCCCTCGACAACGGCGCCGTCATCAAGGTGAAGATCGCCATCGGCAGCGACCGGAGGACCGCAAGAATCGATTTCAGCGGCACGTCCGCGCAGCTGCCGAACAACTTCAATGCACCCTCGGCCGTGTGCATGGCGGCGGTCCTCTACGTCTTCCGCACCCTGGTCGACGACGACATCCCGCTCAACGCCGGCTGCCTGAAGCCGCTCGAGGTCCTGATCCCGGATGGCTGCATGCTGCGGCCGCGCTATCCCGCGGCGGTGGTCGCCGGCAACGTCGAGACTTCGCAGTGCATTACCGACGCCCTTTACGGCGCGCTCGGCGTGCTCGCCGCTTCGCAGGGCACCATGAACAATTTCACCTTCGGCAACGACCGCTACCAGTACTACGAGACCGTCGCCGGCGGCTCGGGCGCGGGTCCCGGCTTCGACGGCGCCGACGTGGTGCAAACCCACATGACCAACTCGCGCCTCACCGACCCGGAGGTGCTGGAGTGGCGCTTCCCGGTGCTCCTCGAGAGCTTCGAGATCCGTCGCGGCTCGGGCGGGCGCGGCCGCTGGCGCGGCGGCGAGGGCGCGGTACGCCGGGTGCGCTTTCTCGAGCCGATGACCGCCGCCATCCTTTCAGGCCACCGCAAGGTTCGCCCGCACGGCATGGCGGGCGGCGAGCCCGGGTTGCCCGGGCACAACTTCGTCGAGCGAGTCGACGGCCGGTTGAGCGAGCTCGGCCCCTTCGATCAGACCGAGATGGCCGCTGGCGACGTTTTCGTCATCGAGAGCCCGGGCGGCGGCGGTTATGCGCCTGCCTAATATAATAAGAACGAAAGAATGAACCCGACCGCCATCTATTCGAAGTCCGGCAAAGGCGTCCAGGAGGCGTCGGGCAAGACCAGCTTCCTCGAGCGCGGCGATCGGGCGGTGCTCTCGGCGATCGATGGCCGGGCCACCCTCGCCGACGTGGCCCAGAAGGTCGGCAAGAGCTTCGACAACGCCTTCCAGACGCTGATTTCGAAGCTCGACAAGGACGGCTTCATCCGCGAAGCGTCGCCGGGCGCGGCAAGCAAGACGGCCGCACCCGCCGCAAAGGCGCCGGCCGGCAAGCCGGCGGCCAAGCCCGCCGCCGACGATTCCGGGGGCGACCTCGATTTCAGCTCCCTCGGCGTGCCCAAGGCAGCACCGGCCCCATCCCGGCCAGCGGCGCCGCCGCCGAGGCCGGCAGCACCGCCGCCACCGCCGCCGCCGAGGCCCAATCCGGCCGCCGACGCGCAAGCCAAGGCGCAGCAGTCGGCGCTGCAGAAGGCGCGCGAGGAGGCGGAGGCGAAGGCCGATGCCGAGCGCCAGCGCGTCAAGCTGGAAGCCGAAGCCAAGATGCGTACCGAGATGGAGGCCAAGGCCCGCTCCGACGCCGAGAAGAAGATGAAGGAGGAGGCCGAAGCCCGGGCCAAGGCCGAAGCCGACGCCAAGATCAAGGCCGCGCGCGACGCCGCGGCCAAGGCCGCCGCGGAGGCGAAGGCCAAGGCTGACGCCGAAGCGAAGGCCAGGGTCGAGGCCGAGCGCAAGGCGCGAGAGGAGGCCGAGCGGGCGCGCAAGGCGGCCGAGGAGGAAGCGCGCAAGGCGCGCGAAGAGGCCGAGCGGGTGCGCAAGGCCGCCGAGGAAGAAGCGCGCAAGGCGCGCGAAGAGGCCGAACGGGCACGCAAGGAGGCGGAGCGGGCGCGCAAGGAGGCCGAGGAAGCGGCGCGCAAGGCGCGCGAGGAAGCCGAGCGCAAGGCCAAGGAAGAGGCCGAAAAGATGCGCCGCCAGCACGAGGAGGAGCGCAAGCGCGAGGAGGCGGAGCGGGCCGAGCGGCGCAAGCGAGAGGACGCGGAGGAGGCGGAGCGGCGCAAGGCGCGCGACGAGGAGGACCGGCGCGCGGAGGAAGAGCGGGCGGCGAAGCGCAAGCAGCGCGAAGAGGAAGATGCAGCCGAACGCCGCGAGGAAGAGGAGCGTTCCGCCCGCCGCAAGCGCGAGCAGGAGGAGGAAGAGCAGCAGGCCGCGCCCAAGGCGAAGAAGAAGAAGGAAGAAGCGCCGGCCAAGTCGGAGGCGGCCGGCGGCCTCGATTCGCTGATGGCGGACCTCGATTCCTTCACCACGCGCGAGGAATCGGATCGCAAGGAGAAAGAAGAGGCCGAGCGCAAGGCCAAGGAAGTGGCCGACCGGCGGGCGCGCGAGGACGCCGAGCGGCGCGAGCGCGAAGAGGCCGAGCGCCAGAAGAAGGAAGAGGCGCGCGCGCGCAAGGAAGAGGAGAAGCGGCGCAAGCGGGAGGAAGAGGAAGAGCTTGCGCGCACGCGCGAGAAGGAAGAAAAGCGCCTGCACGACGAGGAAGAGCGGCGCAAGAAAGAGGCCGACGAGCGCGAGCGCAAGGCCAAGGCGGACGAGGTGCTTGCCGCCAAGGCGACGCGCGGCCCCGCGGTCGCGGTCGGCGAGGACACGGACGAGGTCAGGAAACGCATGATGGGTCGCCGTGGCGGCGGGCCGGCAAGCGTCGTCGAGCCGCCGTCGCTGCGACGCAAGAAGTCGGGCTGGGGCAAGCCGGTCGCGATGACGCTGGTGCTGCTGCTCGTCGCGGCGGTCGGCGCGGTGCACGTGATGCCGGTGTCGACCGGCGACTACGAGCGCGCCGCCTCCGAGGCATTCGGCAAGCCGGTGAAGATCGGCGAGGCGCGCCTGTCGCTCATCGGCGGGCTGGAAATCAAGCTCAAGGACATTCGGCTCGGCGACGACGTGAGGATCGCGAACGGCTCCGCGACCCCCGAGTTCGAGGCGCTGCGCGGCGAGAAGAAGACTTTCACGCGCATCGAGCTCAGCGGCGTGAAGCTGCCGCAGGAAGCCATCGGACAAGCCCTGCTCGCCAAGGTGAAGGGCGACAACTTCACGGTCAACCGCCTCGTGTTGCGCAACCTCGAGGTGACCGGCGCCGCCAAGCTCCCCGAGCCGCTCGAGGCCGAGCTCGTCTACGGCGAAGACGGCGCGCTGCGCTCGGCGACGATCCGCGGCCCCGACACGCTGCTCGCCAGGATCACGCCGGCGCCGAACGGCGTCGAGTTCGTCGTCACCGCGAGCGGCTTTCCGCTGCCGATCCTCCCCGAAGTGACCCTGAGCGATTTCGGCATGAAGGGCACCGCCAGCCAGCGCGGCATGACCATCGCCGAGTGGGGCGGCAAGATCTTCGGCGGCAGCGTCTCCGGCACCGCCAACCTGCGCTGGAGCGGCGGCTGGAGCATCGACGGCGTGGTCACGGCGCGCAACATCAACGCCGCGGTCTTTGCGCCGGCGCTGCTCTCCGAGGGCAAGGGCGAAGGCACCGGCCGTTTCTCGATGAGCGGCCCGGAGCCGGCGAAGCTCGGCGCGGGCGGCAGGCTGGAAGGCAATTTCACGATCAGCTCCGGGGTACTCGGCAGCTTCGATCTCGGCCGCGTGATCCGCACCTCGGGCAAGGAGTACGCCGGCCGGACCCAGTTCAACGAGCTGAGCGGCCAGGCGACTTACGACCGCGGCGCGGTCTCGCTGCGCAATGTCGCCATCGGCGCCGGCGCGCTCAACGCCGGCGCCAGCGCCGATATCGCGCAGAGCGGCGCGCTGACCGGCCGTATCGTGGCCGACGTCAAGTCGAGCAGCGGCGGCCGCGCGGTCAGCGCGACGCTGCACCTCGGCGGCACGATCAAGGAGCCCCAGGTCAAGAACTAGTGGCCGACATCCTCCAGCTCCGAGGCCCGCGGGCGCTGTCGGAGTTTCGCCTCGCCAAGCTCGTTGCGTCCCTGCAGAAAATGGATCCCGGCGTGCGCTCGGTGGCCGCCGGGCATCACCATTTCATCGAGACCACGGCAGAACTGAGCGCTGCCGAGCGGGCGCGGCTCGAGCGCCTGCTCGCTTACGGGACTCCGGCAGAAGACGGGAAAGGCGAGTTCTATCTGGTGGTGCCGCGCATCGGCACGTTGTCGCCCTGGTCGTCGAAGGCGACCGACATTGCGCGCAACTGCGGCCTCGGCAAGGTGAAGCGCATCGAGCGCGGCACCGCCTACCGCATCGGCGGCGCCGGCAGGGATCTCTCCGCAGCGCTGCACGACCGCATGACCGAAACGGTGCTGCGTTCCCTCGACGAGGCGAGCAGGCTGTTCGAGCACGTGCCTCCCCGGCCGCTGCAGCTTGTTTCCGTCAAGGACCTGGAGAAAGCGAACCGGGAGCTCGGGCTTGCCTTGAGCGAAGACGAGATCGAGTACCTGGAACAGGCCTACCGCGCGATGGGGCGCGATCCGAGCGACGCCGAGCTGACCATGTTCGCGCAGGCGAACTCCGAGCACTGTCGCCACAAGATCTTCAACGGCGAATGGATCATCGACGGCGTGCGGCAGCCCCAGTCGCTGTTCGCGATGATCCGGCACACGCACGCGGTCTCGCCGCAGGGCACGGTGGTGGCGTACTCCGACAACGCCGCGATCATGGAGGGGGTGCTCGCGAAGAGATTTTTCGCCGACGGGAATTTCGTTTACCGACAGCAGCCGGAGCTGACGCACACGGTGATGAAGTGCGAGACGCACAATCACCCGACCGCGATCTCGCCCTTTCCCGGCGCGGCGACCGGGGCCGGCGGCGAGATCCGCGACGAAGGCGCGACCGGACGCGGCGCCAAGCCGAAGGCCGGCCTGGTCGGCTACTCGGTCTCGCATCTGCGCATCCCCGGGCACATGCAGCCCTGGGAGGAGGGCGGCCCGGGGAAGCCGGAGCGCATCGCGTCGGCGCTCGACATCATGCTCGACGGGCCGATTGGCGCGGCGGCGTTCAACAACGAGTTCGGCCGGCCGAGCCTGTGCGGCTATTTCCGCACCTTCGAGCTCGGCAACCGCGGCTATCACAAGCCGATCATGCTGGCCGGCGGCATCGGCGCGATCAGCGCCCCGCAGTCGAAGAAGGCGGCCGTGCCGGCCGGCGCGCTGTTCATCCAGCTCGGCGGGCCGGGGCTGCTGATCGGCATGGGCGGCGGCGCCGCCTCGTCGATGGGCGCGGGGACCAACGTCGAGAACCTCGACTTCGACTCGGTGCAGCGCGACAACGCCGAGATCCAGCGCCGCGCGCAGGAAGTCATCGACCGCTGCTGGCAGCTTGGCGAGAAGAACCCGATCCTCTCGATCCACGACGTCGGCGCGGGCGGGCTTTCGAACGCGCTGCCGGAGCTTGCGCACGGCGCAGGGCGTGGCGCGCGCCTCGACCTGCGCGCCGTGCCCGCCGAGGACAGCGGCATGTCGCCGCGCGAGATCTGGTGCAACGAGTCGCAGGAACGCTACGTTCTGGCCATTCATCCTTCCAGCCTGGAAGCGTTTCGGGCGATTTGCGGGCGGGAACGCTGCCCGTTCGCCGTGCTGGGCAAGGCGAGCGACGACGGCAGGCTGGTGGTCGAGGATCCGAAGTTCCGGAACAAGCCGATCGACGTCGACCTGGAGATGGTCCTCGGCAAGCCGCCGCGGATGCTGCGCGACGTGAAGCGCGTGCCGGCGGAATTGCACGCCTTCTCCCTGGAGAAGATCTCGCTGGAGGGCGCGATCCATCGCGTCCTGCGCCATCCGGCGGTGGCGGACAAGACCTTCCTGATCGCGATCGGCGATCGCACCGTCGGCGGTCTGTGCGCTCGCGATCCCTTCGTCGGCCCGTGGCAAGTCCCGGTCGCCGACTGCGCCGTGACCCTGCGCGACTTCGAAGGCAAGGCAGGCGAGGCATTCGCGCTCGGCGAGCGCACGCCGCTCGCGCTCATCGACGCGCCTGCGTCGGGACGGATGGCGGTCGCGGAGGCGATTACCAATATCGCGTCGGCGCAGATTCCTTCCCTGTCCAGCATCAAGCTGTCGGCGAACTGGATGGCGGCGGCGGGCTATCCCGGCGAGGACGCCGCGCTCTACGACACGGTGAAGGCGGTGGCCCTCGAGCTTTGCCCGGCGCTCGGTGTCGCCATTCCGGTCGGCAAGGATTCGCTGTCGATGCAGACCTCGTGGCAGGGGAAAGAGATCGTCGCGCC
The DNA here is from genome assembly GCA_035607175.1 of Burkholderiales bacterium. Taxonomy (GTDB): domain Bacteria; phylum Pseudomonadota; class Gammaproteobacteria; order Burkholderiales; family SG8-39; genus SCGC-AG-212-J23. The sequence goes on along the minus strand of DATNCP010000075.1, from coordinate 28,366 downwards.
GCTTTCGCTGATCGTCACCGCTTTCGCGCCGGTGGGCGACGTCGGCGAGGCGCTCACGCCGCAGCTTCGCACCGACGCCGGCGACACCGAGCTGGTGCTGATCGACCTCGGGCGCGGCAGGAACCGCCTCGGCGGCTCGATCCTGGCGCAGGTGCACGGCGCGCTCGGCGATGCCTGCCCCGACCTCGACGATCCCGCGCTGCTGCAGCGCTTTTTCGAGTTCATCCAGGCAAACCGGGCGCTGATCCTCGCCTACCACGACCGCTCCGACGGCGGGCTGTTCGTCGCCGCGTGCGAGATGGCGTTCGCCGGGCATTGCGGCGTGACGCTCAGCATCGACGCGCTGGCCTTCGAGGCGGCGAGCGACGACGTCGATGCGTTTCGCCGCGGCGCCGAGGAGCAGCTCGCCGGCAAGGCGAAGGACCTTGCGCTCGCGGCGCTGTTCTCCGAGGAGCTCGGCGCGCTGCTGCAGGTTCGCGCCGGCGATCGCGCGCGCGTGATGGAGCGCCTGCGCGCGGCGGGGCTGGGCGAGTGCAGCCAGGTCGTCGGCCAGCTCAATGCGCGCGACGAGATCCGCATCACCCGCAACAATCGGACGATCTACAAGAACCGGCGCGACCACGTGCAGCGCGCCTGGAGCGAGACCACCTACCGCATGCAGGCGCTGCGCGACAACCCGGAGTGCGCGCGCGAGGAGTACGACCGCCTCATCGCACCCGATGATCCGGGCCTCTCGATCCATCTCACCTTCGAAGAGAAGAGCGTCGCTGTCGGCTCAAGGGCGAGGCCGAAGGTCGCGATCCTGCGGGAGCAGGGCGTCAACGGCCAGGTGGAGATGGCGGCGGCCTTCGATCGCGTCGGCTTCGAGTCGGTCGACGTGCACATGACCGATCTCATCGCGGGGCGCGTGACGCTGGCGGGCTTCAAGGGCTTCTCGGCCGGCGGCGGCTTCTCGTACGGCGACGTGCTCGGCGGCGGCCGCGGTTGGGCGAGCACCATCCTCCACAACGAGCGTACGCGCGCGGAATTCGAAGCCTTCTTCGCGCGCAAGGACACGTTCGTTCTGGGCGCCTGCAACGGCTGCCAGATGATGGGGCAGCTGAAGGAGCTCGTCCCCGGGGCGGAGCACTGGCCGGTGTTCGTGCGCAACCGCTCGGAGCAGTTCGAGGCGCGGCTGGTGATGGTCGAAATCACCGACAGCCCGTCGATCCTTTTCCGCGGCATGGCGGGGAGTCGTATCCCCGTAGTGACGGCGCACGGGGAAGGAAGGGCATTTTTCGAAAAAGACGATCAAAGGCACGCGATCGTGGCCATGCGCTACGTCGACAACCGCGGCGCGGTCGCCGACCGCTATCCGTTCAATCCGAGCGGCTCGCCGCAGGGAATCACCGGCGTGACCACCGCCGACGGGCGCTTCACCATCGTCATGCCCCATCCCGAGCGCGTCTTCCGCACCCTGCAGATGTCGTGGTCGCCGCCCGGCCGCGGCGAGGATTCGCCGTGGATGCAGCTTTTCAGGAACGCGCGGCTCTGGGTGGGCTGAAGGTCAGATCAGCCTGTCCTTCTTCATCGCCTCGAGGATGACGGGGATATACAGCGCCGCGCCCTCTTCGCCGGTCTTGCGGTGGGCATTGGTCGACTTGGTCCTCACGGACCAGATCAGCTTCTGGCCCTGCACGGCAAAGATCGACGTCTCCGCGGTCACGGTTTTCACCGAGTGGTCGCCCCCTTCGCGCATTCCGCCCGTGAAGGCGCGCGCATAGGCGCCGTTGACGCTGTTCGCATCCGCGTAGGGCAAGCCATCGTATCCGACGATCGTGCCGCGGTTCTCCAGCGTGCCGATGTCGGTATTGGTGACGCGCGCGAGCAGGATGAAATCGGCTCCCGACTCGGCGATGCTCTGCATGAAGCGCGCTTTCTCGGCGTCGGTGTAGCGGGTGAAATAGCGGCGGGACGCCACGGCGTTGACGCCGCGCTTCTGCAACTGCGCCGCCATCTGGTCCTGGAAGGCGATCTGCACGAACTCTTCGCTCGCCACGGTGATGATCAGCAGCTTCTTGAATGGCGTTTCCGGCAGCTGGGGAGCGACCCAGCTGACTTCGACTGTCGTCACGGGCTGAGTGGAACAGGCCGTCGCCAGCACCATGATGCCGAGCACCGCGCCCGCACGGAGGTTAGAGAACACGATCGCTCACCATGGCGTCGAAGACGAGATCGATGTACTGCGTCAAAGCCGCGGCGAAGTCGGCGCTTTCCCGGGTATCCACGACACCGGTCCACGCCAGCGCGCCGTTGCTCGCATCGAACAGGCGCGTTTCGGAAGCGGTCCACTTCGGGCCGATGATCGTCTCCGGCGGAACATCGACCGTCTGCCATACGCCGGAGTAGAAGCCGTAGAAGCCACCCCACCCGGGGCCGACGCCGACGCCGACGGCGATCGTGGCGCCGGACACGGTTCCCGACGACCGGGCGACGTTGGTGACCCGCGTGATGAGCACCCCTTCGGCGCCGGACCGGGCGATGGCCTCGCGCAGCTGCGCTTCTTCGACCTTGCCGCGTGTGCCGATCGCCGCGTACGCGGGGAGGGCCTTTCGTCCGCGCTTGGCGAGCAGCGCAACGATGCGATCCTCGTAGTTGCGACGGAGCAGCTCGTCCGAAGTCACCGCCACCACCATGATGCTCTTGAAGGACTTGCCGACGTACTCGGGATTGCTCTGCTGCGACACCAGGCGGCTGGCGGTGCAGCCCGCGAGAAGCGCGAGTGCGACACAGGCTGCGCGAATCAAGCCAAACCTCTTCGGGAGAGAACGAACCCCGCAGTCTACGCGGACCTGCCTCGCAGTAGACTTCCGGACCGACAAAATCGAAGGAGAAGCGAAGCCATGAGCATTACCCGCCACGATCAGAGCGCCATCCTGTCCCTCGCCGTCGAGCACGGCGACACCGTCTATCTGGCCGGCGTGGTGGCCAAGAACCTGGACGCCGATGTGAAGGGGCAGACCAAGGAGGTATTGAACGAAATCGACCGCCTGCTCGCGAAATGCGGCTCGAACAAGTCGAAGATCCTGGCGGCCACCATCTGGGTCACGGACATCCGCAACCGCGCGCCGATGAACGAGGTCTGGACCGCCTGGGTCGATCCGAAGAACATGCCGGCGCGCGCCTGCATCGAGGCCAAGCTCGCCGACCCCCGCGGCCTGGTCGAAATCATGGTGACGGCCGCGAAATAACAAAATCTGAAGCTCTGCGACAAAATCTGAAACTCTGCCTATGGCGCGACGGCAGGGCAGTCCTTATCGTCTTGGGCGATGGCCGAGTCGCAACCCGAAGTCATCCTCGTCGAGGACAGCCCATATGAATCGGCGCTCGCCTACCTCGCGCTCACCCGGGAGACTTCCTCCGTAGTTCAAGTGCCGGACCTCCGCACCGCGGCGCGCCTGGCTTACGGCGGCGGGAAGGGCCTCGCGATCCTCGGCCAGCGTGCGATCAAGCGCGCCTCGAACCGGCAGTTGCGCGCGCTGGGCATCCCGGCGGTCGGCATCGGCGCAAACCTCAGCGAGGCGGACGACCGGCGCGCCCGCGCGGCCGGCCTGAGTGCCGTGTACCGGCGCCCCCGCGAGTGGCAGGCCTACCTGGCCCTGCTCGGCCAGGTGCTCGCCGAATGGCGTGTCACTCGAACAGGTTTGGCACCGCATCCAGCCCGCACCAGCTGATCGCGCAGCTCGCCTGCGCGCGCACCACCGGCTTGGCATGGAAGGCGATCGATAGCCCGGCCTCGGCCATCATCCGCAAGTCATTGGCGCCGTCACCGATCGCGACGGTCTGTTCTTTTTGCAATGATTTGGCTAGCTGAAGGAACTTCGCGGCCTTCGCCTCGGCATCCACGATGTCGCCGAGCACCCGTCCGGTGAGGCGCCCATTCGCGATCTCCAGCGTGTTCGAGATCGTGTAGTCGATCCCGAGCCGTTCCTTCAGGCGCTCGACGAAGAAGGTGAAACCGCCGGAAACGAGCAGCGTTTTCACGCCGTGGCGCTTGCAGGCGGCGAGCAGGGTTTCGGCGCCGGCGGTGAGCCTGAGTCGATTCTCGTACACTTCGAGCAGCCCTTTTTCATCCATTCCTTTCAGCAAAGCCACTCTTTGTCGCAGGCTTTCCGGGTAGTCGATCTCGCCGCGCATCGCGCGCGCGGTAATCGCGGCGATCTCGGGCTTCTTTCCGACCAGGTCACCGAGCTCGTCGATGGTCTCCATGGTGATCAGCGTCGAATCCATGTCCATCGCCACCAGCTTCAGGTCGGCGAAGCGGCGACCGTCCGCAACGAGGGCGTGGTCAATGCGGTTTCTTTCACAATATGCAGAGTCGACGCTTGTCGCGCCACGAATCCGCCAGGCACGGTCGGTGATGCGTTCCACCGCCCCAAGCTTCCTCGCCTGAGACTCCGTGAGGGAAGGGCCCTGGATGACGAGGTTCAAGCGGCGAGCTGGTTCAGGATGTCCTTCACCGCCGCGGCGCGCTCGGGCCAGGACGCGAGCTTGGCCTCGACGCGCAGCTTCTCCGGACCGGCGAGCCGCGCCTGCCGGCCCTTCTTCTGGATGAAGGCCAGGACGCGCGCCGCTTCGACCGGCGGGTTCTTGATGAATTGCAGCTGCACCGCTTCGTGGGTCGCGTCGATGCGCATCACGCCGAGCGGCCGGGCGGCGATGCGCACGCGGTGGCACTCGATCAGTACCCGCGCGGCCTCCGGCAGGTCGCCGAAGCGATCGATCAGCTCCTCCTGCAGCGCATCGAGCCCCTCGAGCGAGGCGGCATCGGCGAGCCGCTTGTAGAGCGAAAGCCGCTCGTGCACGTCGCTGCAGTAGGTGGCGGGCAGGATCGACGGCACGTGCAGGTTGACCTCGGTGTCGAGGTCGAAATCCTTCTCCAGCTCCGGCGCCCGGCCGGCCTTCAGGGCGCGCACCGCGCGCTCGAGCATCCGGGCGTAGAGCGAGAAGCCGACCTCCTGCATTTCCCCCGACTGCTCCTCGCCCAGGACCTCGCCGGCGCCGCGGATCTCGAGGTCGTGCATCGCGAGATAGAAGCCCGAGCCGAGGTCTTCCATCATCGTGATCGCCTCGAGGCGCTTCGCCGCGTTGCGGCTCAACGCCTCCTCGGGCGGCGTGAGGAGGTAGGCGTAGGCCTGGTGGTGCGAGCGGCCGACGCGGCCGCGCAGCTGATGCAGCTGCGCCAGGCCGAACTTGTCGGCGCGGTTGATGACGATGGTGTTGGCGGTTGGGATATCGATCCCGGTCTCGATGATGGTCGAGCAGAGCAGCACGTTGTAGCGCTGCGCGGTGAATTCGCGCATCACCCTCTCCAGCTCGCGCTCGCGCATCTGCCCATGGGCGATCGCGAGCCTCGCCTCCGGGAGGAGGCGCGCCAGTCTTTCTCCCATCCTCTCGATCGAGTCGACCTCGTTGTGGAGGAAGTAGACCTGCCCGCCGCGCTTCAGCTCGCGCATCACCGCCTCGCGGATCAGGCCCTCGGACCAGGGCGAGACGAAGGTCTTGATGGCGAGGCGCTTCTCCGGCGCGGTGGCGATCACCGAGAAGTCGCGGATCCCCTCGAGCGACATCGCCAGCGTCCGGGGGATGGGCGTCGCCGTCAGCGTGAGCACGTCGACCTCGGAGCGCAGCCGCTTCAGGGCTTCCTTCTGGCGCACGCCGAAGCGGTGCTCCTCGTCGATGATCACCAGCCCGAGCGTCTTGAAGGAAACGTCCTTCGACAACAGCTTGTGGGTGCCGATGACGATGTCCACCTCTCCCGTCTTCAGCTCCGCGACGATCTTCGACGACTCCTTGCCGCTGCGAAAGCGCGACAGCTCGACGATTTTCACCGGCCAGTCGGCGAAGCGGTCGGAGAAGGTCTGCAGGTGCTGCTCGGCGAGCAGCGTGGTCGGGCAGAGCACCACGACCTGCTTCTTGTCGGCGACGGCAACGAACGCGGCGCGCAGCGCCACCTCGGTCTTGCCGAAGCCGACGTCGCCGCACACCAGCCGGTCCATCGGCTTGCCGGCCTTGAGGTCCGCCACCACGGCTTCGATCGCCGCCGCCTGATCGACCGTCTCCTCGAAGCCGAAGCCGTCGGCGAAAGCCTCCAGGTCGTGCGGATTCACCCCGAACGAATGACCCACCCGCGCCGCGCGCCGGGCGTACAGCCCGAGCAGCTCGGCCGCCGTGTCGCGCACCTGCTTCGCGGCGCGCGCCTTCGCCTTGTCCCATTCGCCGCTGCCGAGCTTGTGCAGCGGCGCTTCCTCGGGCTGCGCGCCGCTGTATCGGCCGATCATGCCCAGCTGCGAGACGGGCACGTAGAGCTTGTCCCCGCCCTGGTATTCGAGCAGCAGGAACTCGCTCGTGCCGTCCTCGAGACTCAGGGTCACCAGCCCCTGGAACCGCCCGATGCCGTGCTGCTCGTGCACCACCGGGTCGCCGACCTTGAGCTCGGAGAGGTCGCGCAGCATGCCGTCGACCGCGCTCGGTTTCTCCGCGGCGCGCGCCCGGCGGCGGACGACCCCCGCGTAGAGCTCGGCTTCGGTGACGATCGCCCAGCCCTCGGCGGGCACGGAAAACCCGTGCGCCAGCGGCGCGACGCCGAGGCAGAACGCTTCAGTCCCCTTGAAAAATTCGTCGAAGCTCGCCGACGGGGAGGGCTTGAGGCCGTATTCGGCGAAGTACGCGAGCATCGTTTCCCGTCGCCCGGCCGACTCCGCCGCAAGGAAGACCCGCAGCCTGGAGCCGGCGAGGAATGCCTTCAGCGCCGCGAGCGGATCCTGCGCGCGCCGGTCGACCGCGACCGCGGGTAGCGGCGCCGCGACGAGGCCGGCATCGTGCTCGCCGTCTTCTTGCGGCGCCACGTCGATGCGCGGGTGGTCGCGCAGCAGGACGTAGAACTCCTCCGCCGCAACGAACAGCTGCGCCGGCGGCAGCAGCGGCCGGTCGGCGTCGCCGCCGAGCAGGCGGTGGCGCGTGCTGGCGTCGCGCCAGAATTCCTGGATCGCGCCGCCCACGTCGTGGTGCAGCATGACCGTGCAGCCGCGCGGCAGGTAGTCGAAGAGCGTGGACACCGAATCGAAGAACAGGGGCAGGTAGTACTCGATGCCCGCGGCCGGAATGCCGGTCGATACGTCGCGGTAGAGACGCTTCTTCGACGGATCGCCCTCGAAGGTCTCGCGCCAGCGCAGGCGGAATTGCGCCCGGCCGGCATCGTCGAGCGGAAACTCGCGCGCGGGCAGGAGACGGACCTCGGCCACCGCGTACAGGGTGCGCTGCGTGTCGACGTCGAAGGTGCGGATGCCGTCGATGACGTCGTCGTCGAGGTCGATGCGATAGGGAACCGCGCTGCCGGTGGGGAAGAGGTCGATCAGGCCGCCGCGGAAGCAGACCTCGCCCGGTGCCATGACCTGGGTGACGTGCTGGTAGCCCGCGGTGGCGAGCTGCGCGCGCAGCGTCTCGGTGTCGAGCGTCTCCTTCTGCTTGAGAAAGAATGTTCTCGAAGCGATGTAGGCGGGCGGACAGAGCCGCACCAGTGCCGTGGTGGCGGGCACGACCATCACGTCGAAGTCGCCGCGCTGCATCCCGTAAAGCGTCGCCAGGCGCTCCGAGACGAGGTCCTGGTGCGGCGAGAACTGGTCGTACGGCAGCGTCTCCCAGTCGGGCAGCAGCGCGGTGCGCAGCGATGGCGCGAGCCACGCCAGTTCCTCGATCAGCCGCTGCGCGTCGAGCGCGGTCGCGGTGACGATCGCGATCGGGCTTTCTCCGGCAGCGAGGCGCGCGACCGCGAGCGAGTCGGCGGAGCCGCTCAGCTTCGCCAGGCGCCTGCGGGCTGGAAGGGAGTCGCGATGCACTTGGGAGAAAGACGTAGAATCACGAGGAAAAGCATGCAATTATGCCTGTGTTCGCTCTCATTCCCGCCGCTGGAAGCGGCTCGCGTTTCGCCGGCGAGCAGCCCAAGCAATACGCCCGTCTCGCGGGAAGGGCGATGCTGTGGCATTCGGTGCGAGCAGTATGCGTGCCGCCGGTCGAAACCGTCTTCGTCGTGCTCGCGCCGGACGACGGGTCCTTCGCCGCGCAGGACTGGAGCGCGTTCGACGGCAAGGTCCAGCCGCTCTATTGCGGCGGCGAAGCGCGGCGCGATTCGGTCTACAACGGGCTGGTTTCCGTGATGAATACCGTCGATGCGGACGATTGGGTCCTCGTGCACGACGCGGCGCGGCCGTGCCTGCCGCCGCGCGATCTCGACAGCCTGCTGCGCGAATGCCAGCCTGACGCTGTCGGAGGCCTGCTGGCGCTGCCGGTCGCCGAGACGGTCAAAAAGGCGGCCAAGGATGAGGCGGGGGTACAGCGCATCGCCGCTACGGAAAATCGTGCCCAACTCTGGCTAGCGCAGACGCCGCAAATGTTCCGCGCCGGCCTGCTCGCGCAGGCGCTGCGGCGGGCGACCGGCCCGGTCACCGACGAGGCGAGCGCGATCGAGCAGATGGGACTCAAGCCGCGGCTCGTCACCGGCAGCCGCGAGAACCTGAAGGTGACCTTCCCGGAGGATCTCGCCATCGCCGAGGCCTTCCTGGCGAGACGCAAATGAGGAAGCGCGCATGAGGATCGGCCAGGGCCTCGACGTGCATGCCTTCGTCGCCGGCCGCAAGCTGGTGATCGGCGGCGTCGAGATCCCGCACCACAAGGGTCTCGCCGGGCACTCGGATGCCGACGTACTGCTGCACGCGATCTGCGACGCGCTGCTCGGCGCGGCCGCGCTCGGCGACATCGGCCGCCACTATCCCGACAGCGACCCCAAGTTCTCCGACATCGACAGCCGCAAGCTGCTGCGCGACGTCGCCGCGAAAGTGAAGGCGCAGGGCTACGAGATCGTCAACGTCGACGCCACCATCGTCGCCGAGGCGCCGCGCATGGCGCCGCACGTGGCGCGCATGATCGGCAACATCGCCGCCGACCTCGGCGTCGCGCCGGCGGCGATCAACGTCAAGGCCACCACCACCGAGCAACTCGGCTTCATCGGCCGCGGCGAAGGCATCGCCGCGATGGCCGTGGCGCTGATCGCCTGACATGTACTCGCCGTCCTACAACCGCCTCGAGGACCGGGCCGAGCTGCTCGCCTTCATGCGCGCCAACAACTTTCCGGTTCTGGTCACCGGCACCGGCGGCACGCTGCACGCCTCGCACCTGCCGGTCCTGGTCGGCAGGACCGAGCCGCAGCTGGTGCTCGACATGCATATGGCGAAGAACAACCCGCAGTGGCAGGAGTTCTTCGACGACCAGGAGGTGATGGTGGTGTTCTCCGGGCCGCATGCGTACGTCTCGCCGCGCTGGTACGAGGAGAAGGAGCGCGTGCCGACCTGGAACTATGCCGCGGTGCACGCCTATGGCTTGCCGAAAATCAACTCCGAGCGGAAGGCGAAGCACGAATCCCAGCGGCGGCTGGTCGCCGCCATGGACCCGCAGTGGCTGCCCGAGTTCGACAAGCTGCCGGAGAAGTACGTGACGATGATGCTCGAGGGCATCGTCAATTTCGAGATCTCGGTGACGCGCATCGAGACGCGCTGGAAGCTGTCGCAGAACCGCAGCCGGCGGGAGATGGAGCTGATCGCCGCGCAGCTCGGCAAGTCGCCCGACTCGATCGAGCAGGCGCTCGCCGCCTTGACTCGAAAGCACCTCCCGCCGGAGTGAGGCTCTTTTTCGCAGCATGGCCGCCGGCGCAGACCGCCGCTGCCCTGCACGCATGGGCCGAAGGCCTCGAGGGCAGGGCGGTTGCGCGGGAGAACATTCACCTGACGCTCGCCTTTCTCGGCGAGGCGGGTCCGGAGAAGGCCATCGACGCGGCAAGACGGGTGCGCGGCGCTGCGCACGAATTACCGATCGAGGAGGCGCACTACTGGAAGAAGAACCAGATCGTCTGGGTGGGACCGCGCGAGATGCCGCCCGAGCTCGATCGCCTCGTGAGATCGCTGCACCTCGAGCTGCATCGTGCCGGGTTCATCCTCGAGCGGCGGCCCTTCGCCGCCCATGTGACGCTGCTGCGCAAGGCGCGCGACCCCGGAGAGCTGCCGCCTCCGCCGCGGGCGGCCTGGCCGGTCCGGGAGTTCGCGTTGCTCGCCTCGCGCATTTCGTCCCGCGGTTCGACCTACGAGCCGGTCGAGCGCTTTCCTCTGTCAGAATAGCGGCCGCATGAAAACCTTGCGCATCGGATGCCTTGCTCTCGCGCTTGCAGGCTGCGCCACGGACGAGATTGCCCTGCGCCCGCTGCCGGCGGCGGGCGATCCGTCGACCGAGGTCACCGTTCTCCGCCCGCGCACGGTGGTCGCGGCGGAGTGGCCGTTCTACATCGTCGTTGCCGACCAGCCGGTGTTCGACCTGAGAAACGGCGAGCACACGCGCTTTCGCATGTCTTCCGGCCGGCAGGTCCTCGCCATCCGTTGCCAGGGCGGGCCGGCGTCGAAGCCGCTCGAGGCGCGCGTCGAGCATGATTTCCCGCCGGGCGGCTCGGCGTACTTCGTCGTCGAGCCGAAGTTCGAGTGCGCGAGCGTGCAATCGGTCAGCGCGAGCAGCGCGGCGCCAGTCATCGCGACGACCCGCTTCCGCGCGCTTGGCGCCGTGAACCTGATGGCGCAGGCGACCGGCGACGCGCCTGCGGTGTTCAGCTCGCAGCCGGCGCCGCCGCGAGCGGCGGCCACCAGCGTGCATGAGCAGATCGCGGCAGCGACCGCCGCCTGGGTCGACGCCTTCAACAAGCGCGACGCGGCGCGCATCGCCCAGATGTACGACCCGGAGGCGGTGATCTGGGGTACCGATGCGCAGCGGCTCGCAGCCGGCCCTTCGGCGATCGCCGAGTATTTCAAGAGCCTCGCCGCGCCGCAGCGCGTGCCCGTTACCGCGGCGATCGGCGAGCAGCGCATCCGCGTCTACGGCGATACGGCGATCGACACCGGCACCTATACCTTCTGGGTGACGCGCGACGGCAAGCAGGAACCGGTGCCGGCGCGCTACAGCCTCGTCTACCGCAACCACGAGGGGAAGTGGCTGATCGTGGATCACCACTCCTCGCGGGTTCCCGCGCCCTGAGCTTTCCTCTCAGCGCAGCAGCGTAAGGCGCGAGACCAGGCCGCCGCCCTCGCGCGGCGCGAGCTCCAGCCCGCCGCGGTGCGAGCGCGCGATGCGCTCGACGATCGCCAGGCCGAGCCCCGCACCGCCGGCACCGCTGCGCGCGTGCTCGAGGCGCGTGAAGGGGCGCTTTACGCGCTCGACCTCGTCTGCGGGGATGCCCGGGCCGCGGTCGCACACCTCGACGATGACGCGGTCGCCCTGCATGGCGGTCCCGACCTCGACCGGCTCGCCGGCATAGCGCAGTGCGTTGTCGATCAGGTTGGCGACCGCGCGGCGCACCGCCATGCGGGCGAAGCGGAACGGCGGCACGCGGCCGGGGCGGAAGCTGACCTGGCGATGGATGCGGCGATAGTGACCGGCGAGCTCGTCGAGCAGCTCGTTCAGCTCGTTCTCTTCCTGCTCCTCGTCGGCGCCGCGCGCGAAGTCGAGGAACTGGCCGATCACCGCGTCGATTTCGTCGATGTCGGAGGCCATCGCCTCGCGGTCGCTCGCCTGCGCATCCATTTCCATTGCGAGCCGCAGGCGCGAAAGTGGCGTGCGCAAGTCGTGCGAGATGCCGGCGAGCACCATGGCGCGCTCGCGCTCGATCCTTTCCAGGTCGCTCGCCATGCGGTTGAAGGCGGACGCCACGCCGCGCAGCTCGCGCGGACCTTTCTCCGCGAGCGGCTCGTGCGCTTGGCCGCGTCCAAGGCGGCCGCTGGCGCGCGTCAGCGCCGCGAGCGGCCGCGCGATCATCGAGGCGATCAGGAATGCGCCGGCGAGGGCGATCGCCAGCAGCGCCGCGCCCCAGCCGAGCCACTGCAAGCCGAAGGCCGGCTCGAAACGCTCCCACGGCAACATCGCCCAGAACTCGTCCTCGTCGATCAGGAAGCTGACCCAGAAGCCTTCCTCGCCGTCGCGCTCGGAAGCGAAGCGCGTTTTCTCGCCCAGCGCCTCGCGCACGCGCTCGGCGACCTTGTCCAGAAGCGGGTCGTCGGGCAGCGGCTCGAGCTTCTCGCTCGCCGTGGCGGGGAAGAGGCGCAGCCCCTCGCTCTCGTTCAGGTCGATCAGCAGCTCGCGGCGCAGGAAGGGGTCGGCGTTGATCAGGGCGGCGCGCGTCAGGTTGATCGTGCTCACCGTCTGCTGCGCCAGCTCGCGCGAGCGCGGCTCGCGCTCGTAGACGCGATAGATCTGGAAGGAGCCGAGGACGGCGGTGACGATCAGCAGCGCGATCAGCAGCAACGACCGCCAGAAGAGCGTCACTTGCCGGCGTCGGCTTCGGGGACGAACACGTAGCCGAAGCCCCAGACGGTCTGGATGTGCTTCGGGTGCGAGGGGTCGTCCTCGATGATCTTGCGCAGGCGCGAGATCTGCACGTCGATCGAGCGGTCGAACACCTCGTACTCGCGGCCGCGCGCCAGCTCCATCAGCTTGTCGCGCGAAAGCGGCTGGCGCGGGTGCTGCACCAGCACCTTGAGGATCGAGAACTCGCCGGTGGTGAGCGCCACCGGCTTGCCGGCGCGCGTCAGGGTGCGCGTCGCCGTGCTGAAGGAGAAGGCGCCGAACTGGAACACGTCCCCGCCCGCGGCCGGCGCGCCCGGCGGTCCCGCGGGCGCCTTCCTTCTCAGCACCGCATTGATCCGCGCCAGGAGCTCGCGCGGGTTGAAGGGCTTCGGCAGGTAGTCGTCGGCGCCCATCTCCAGGCCGACGATGCGGTCGACCTCGTCGCCCTTCGCGGTCAGCATGACGATCGCCGGCGCGACGTTCTGCGCGCGCAAGCGGCGGCAGATCGCGAGGCCGTCTTCGCCCGGCAGCATCAGGTCGAGCACCACCAGGTCGTAGCGCTCGCGGCTCAGCTGCTTGTCCATCCCGGCGGCGTCGCCGACCGCCTTCACCTCGTAGCCTTCGCCGCCGAGGTAGCGCACCAGCAGGTCGCGCAGCCGCTGGTCGTCGTCGACGACCAGGATGCGGGTCTTCAGCTCAGCCATGGGCGCAAGATACCAATTGTTACACCCGTCTTCCGCCATTTCCGTACCATGCCCACTGGATGAAAACGCTCGTCTTCTTTCTCGCGTTGACGCTCTCCGGCGTCGCCTCTGCCCAGCAGGGGCGACGGCATGAGGGCAAGCCGCAGCAGATGCGGCAGGAAGACCGGCAGCGGATGCGCGAGGACATGAACCAGGTCTACCGCGACCGCAACTCGCGGCCCGAGCGGCCGGCGCGGCCGATGTCGCCCCAGGAGCGGGAAAAGCTCCGCAAGGACGTGCAGGACGCCAACAAGCAGTTGAAGCGTTAGCCTGGCGCAGTGAAGCGCTAGCCGGCGCTCTCGGAATCGCTGCGCTTCGCCGGATCGTTGGCCGCCGGCCCCGCGGCGTAGAACCGGTAGGTATTCTTGCCGGCCTGCTTGGCGGCGTACATCGCTGTGTCGGCGTGCTTCATCAGCGATTGCGCATCGGTCGCGTCGTCGGGAAAGATGCTGATGCCGATGCTCGCCGTCACCTTGGCGTCGCCGCCGGCGAGGGAATAGGGCCGCATGACCTCGGCGAGCAGCTTTTTCGCCACCGTCTCGATCGGCCCGACCTCCTGCACTTCTTCGACCGCCACCACGAATTCGTCGCCGCCGAGGCGCGCCACCAGGTCGCTCGCGCGCAGGTTGGCGCGCAGCCGGCCTGCGACCTCGATGAGCAGCGCGTCGCCGGTGTCGTGGCCGCGCAGGTCGTTGATCTGCTTGAAGCCGTCGAGGTCGACGAACACCAGCGCGATTTTCGAGCTCCTGCGGCGCGCGCGCTGCACCGCCTGGTCGAGCGACGGGCCGAAGCTGCTGCGGTTGGCGAGGCCGGTGAGCGGATCCGAGTAGGCGAGCGAGGAGATCCGCTCGCGGGCGAGGGCGATCTCGGTGATGTCGCGGCCGACGCCCTGGTAGCCGAGGAAGCTGCCGTCGGCGGCGAAGCGCGGCTCGCCGCTGACGCTGAAGTAGCGCGTCATGTCCCGCAGCGCGCGGGCGAACTCGAAATCGCGGAACGGCAGGTGCTGCTCCATGCGCGCGCGCTGCGACGCCCAGCCCGCTTCGTCGGGGCTGACCGACGGCAGCTCCCAGGACGCCTTGCCGAGCGCGCCGCGCAGCACGGCGTCGGGGTAGTTCGGACCGTGGACGAGCTGCGTGACGCGGTGCGCGCTGTCGGTCTCCCAATAGAAGTCGGACGACATCTCCGTCAGGCGGCGAAAGCGCGCCTCGCTTTCGCGCAACGACTCCTCGGCCTGCTTGCGGCGCAGGAACTGGCCGATCTGGCTGCCGATGACGCGCGAGGCCTCGAGCAGCCTCTGGTCGGGCTCGCGCACCGATTGGCTGGAGAAGCTCAGCACGCCGATGATCCGGTTCTCCGAGATGACGGGGAAGGAGATGCCGCCGTGCAGGCCGGTGCCTTCCCACATCGCGCCGTACTTGGCGCGGCCATCGCCCGTCGCGTCGTGCGTCCAGACCGGCTCGCCGGATTTCAGGACCGTGCCGGTGATGCCTTCTCCCGGGCGAAACGTCATGTCGCGCGAACGGACGAGGAACTGGCGGATCAGCGGATCTTCCACCGACCAGGCGTCCTGGAAGCGCAGCACGCCGTGGTCGACGCAGAAGTAGCGCCCGCACGCCCAGCCTTCGGCGCGGCAAACGGCGCGGATCACCGCGCGCAGGCCGCTCGAAGCGTCGTCGGCCTCGGCGAGCGAGCGCGCCACCTGGTGCTCGAGCTTGAGCAGCATCTCGCCGCGCTTCTGCTCGGTGACGTGGCGGCCGACGCCGCGATAGCCGCGGAAGCTTCCGTCGGCGCCGAGCAGCGGCTCGCCGCTCACGCTGAGGTAGCGCAGCGTGCCGTCGGCCGTGGGACGCCACATCAGCACGTCGTGGAACGGCTTGCGCTGGTCGAGCACCGCCCGGTGCGCCGGCCATCCGCCCTCGACCTCCAGGTCGCCGTCCCAGCGGCACTTTCCGATCAGGCGCTGCCGCAGGCTTTCGTCGCCGCCGGCAACCTGGCGGCCCTCCAGGCGAGTGAAGCGGTATTCGGTGTCCAGCTCCCAGTACCAGTCGGAGGAAAGGTTGGTCAGGCTGCGGAAACGCTCCTCGCTGTCGCGTACCGCGTGCTCGGCGTCGGCGCGCTCGAGGTACTGGCCGAGCATCGTGGCGACCACTTGCAGCGCCTGGGACAGCCGCTTGTGTGGCGGCCGGAGGCGCTGGGAGGCGAAGGCGAGGACGCCCGTCACGCGGCCGCCGAGCCGCACCGGAAACAGGACCGCGCCGCGCAGCCCCGTAGCGAGCGAGAGGTCCCGCCGCAAGGAACGCGGGTCTTGCTGCGAATCCTGGATCCAGAGGGGTTCGCCGCTTTGCCATGCCGTGCCCACCAGGCCGACCCCTTGCCGGAAGACGAGCTCGCGCGAAGTTTCGTCGAAGCGCTGCGCACTTTCATTCCCCGGTGCCACCCACGCGGCGTAGTGGCGCATCTCGCCGCGCGCCGCGTCGAGCTTCCAGAACTGGCCGCAATCCCAGCCTTCGGTCTCGCCGATCGCCTTCAGCGCCGTCTGCAGAGCGCGCGGCGCGTCCTGGGCCTCGGCGAGGCAGCGCGTCACGCGGTGCTCGAGGCGCAGCAGGCGGACGACGCGCTGTTGCGCGGTGACATCGCGGCCGATGCCGCGATAGCCCGTGAAGCGCTTGCGTGCGTCGAAAACGGGCTCGCCGGTGACGCTGAGGTAGCGCCGGCTGCCGTCCTCGAAGGTGCGCCACATCAGCACGTCACGGAACGGCTGGCGCGCCTCGAGGAGTGCTTGGTGCGAATGCCAGCCGCCTTCGATCTCGATGCCGGTCTCCCAGCGTCGCTTGCCGATCTGGCGCCGGACGAGCGCCTCCTCCGCGGGATCGCGCCGGTTCGACTCGATCTTCGAAAAGCGCAGCTCGGCGTCCTGCTCCCAGTACCAGTCCGCGGGCAGGTCGTGGAAGACGCTCCGCGCCGCTGCGCGCTTCGCCGTCGCGGTGCGCTTGCGTGACCTCGCCATTGCCGGGCTTTCTCCCTTCCCCTGCCGCGAATTTACCTCAAAGGAGGTGGGCGATGGAGTTGGCGTAGTAGGCGAGCAACGCTTCCTCGGCGGCGCTGGCGGAGAACACGCCATCCTTTTCCTCGACCAGATGGCGCAACTGCAGCATGCGCAGCCCGACGGTCAGCGCGTAGTCAAGGTCGCCGCGCGGCACGTAGACGCGTGCGCCCGCGGCCGTCAGGCGCTCCAGCAGCCGCTCCACCTCGGCCTTGAGCTCGAGCTCGGAGAAAGCGCGCCCCGGGTTGTCGCGGAACACGCTCGCCATCAGCGCCACCGGCACTACCGGCACGACGCGGCCGACCGCCTGCATCAGGTCCTTGCCGAGGCCGGCCATCGCCTGCCGGCGCGGCTCGCCGGTGAGCTTCTGGAAGTCGAGGTTTCGGCTGCGGCAGTACTCGCGCATCGACAGCGGCGCGCCGAAGTTGACGCACGCGTAGCCGAAGCGATGCCATTCGCTGCGCACCATCAGCAGCAGGTTGTGCAGCACGAAGCCGAAAGTCCCGGACGCCGCGCGCAGCCGCCCGGCCTTCCTGCCGTCGAGCGAAGCGAGCAGGGTGCGGTCCTCGAGCACGCGGTCATAGTTCAGGCCGAGTGGCACGAACACGAGGTCGCGCTCGCCGTCGATGCGGAAGCCGCGCATCATGTAGTCGAGCACGCCGAGGCGGGGCTCGCGCAGCCGGCCGTCGCGCGACAGCCCGCCCTCCGGGAACACCGCCTGCGGCACGCCGGCCTCGGTCGCCATGGCGATGTAGCGCTCGAGGACCCGGCGATAGAGCTCATCTCCCGAATTGCGCCGCACGAAATAGGGGCCCATGGCGCGGATCAGCGCCGAGAGCGGCCAGAGGCGGGCCCACTCGCCCACGGCGTACGAGAGCGCCGCCTGGTCGGCGGCGAGGTAGCCGGCGAGGATGTAGTCCATGTTCGAGCGGTGGTTCATCACCAGCACCACGGTCGCGTCGGGGTCGATGGCGGCGATGCCGGCCGAGTCGATGTAGCCGATGCGCACGCGGTAGAAGAGCCGCGAGATGGCGCGGCCGATCCAGTAGCCGACCCGGAAGTAGAGGTAGGCGTTGAACCTCGGCACGATCTCGCCGGCGTAGGCTTCGACGCGCTTCATCGCCGCTGCAAGCGGAATCTTTTTCTCGAGGGCAAAGCGTTCCGTTGCCTGCTGCACTTTCGGGTCGGTGAGCAGCCGGTGGATCAGCGCCTGGCGGCGGGTGCGCTGGAAAGGCCGGATGCCGATGCGCAGTCGCTGCGAAAGCTGATCGATGACCCGATTGCCGGGCTGCGTCGCCATCCAGCGCAGCGCCGGGACCAGGAAATGCTCGATCAGCGCCCAGGCGGCGAAGGCGAGCAGCACCGCCGCCATCCAGAAGGGCAGCTCGACGTGCTCGCTCATCGCTGCCGCTCCCGGTGGAACAGGTACAGGCCGCTGGCGATGACGATCGCCGCGCCGATCCAGACCGCGGCGCCGGGCACGTCGCCGAACACGAAGTAACCGATCAGCGCCATGTAGAACACCTGCTGGTACAGGAAGGGCGCGATCACGGTCGAAGGGGCGTAGCGATGGGCGACGGCGAGCAGGTAGTGACCGACACCGCCGAGCACGCCCATGAGCATGGCGAGCGTCCATTCGATGGCCGTATCGGGCATCTCCCAGGCGGCGAGCGCGAAGGGCGCGAGGCCGATCGCGGCGCCCACCGCGGGCAGGTACTGGATGGTTTCCGGCGAGTCGTAGGCGGCGAGGCGGCGCGTCATCAGCATGAAGAGCGCGTAGAGCACGGCGTTGACCATCGAGCCGAGCATCGCCGGGTGGAAGTCCGCGCTGCCGGGCCGCACGATCACCAGCACGCCGATGAAGCCGGCGATGATCGCGATCCAGCGGCCGGCGTCGAGCCTTTCGCCGAGCAGCGGCGCGCCCAGCATGGCGATGATGAGCGGCACGGTGAAGAAGATCGCCGAGGTCACCGTGAGCTGCAGATACTGCAGCGCCCAGAAGTTGATGCCGGTCATGGCGATGAACATCAGGGCCCGCAGCAGATGCCAGCGCAGGTGGTTCGTTTTTATCAAGGAAAAGCCCTTGATTGGAAACAGTACGGCGCCCGCGACCACGGCGTGGATCGTGAAGCGCAGCCAGACGACCATGATCACCGGCATGCTGCCGACCAGCCACTTGGCGCTGCCGTCGAGCAGCGAAAACAGCAGGTACGTCAGCGAGACGATGCCGATGCCGGTGAGGCGGTTACGGGCGCTGTCGGCCTGGAGCACGGAGATTCATTACCACGGAATGGTCGAACCGTCGTGCGAGAAGAATTTTCCGGAATCCGATGGCTTCAGGCCGGCGATGACCTTGCGCAGGCCGCCGACCGAGCTCTGCGGGGAGAGCGGCGCGCCGGCGCCACCCATGTCGGTGCGCACCCAGCCGGGGCTGAGCGCGACCACGACGATGCCGCGCGAGGCGAGCGTCGCCGCCAGGCCCTTGGCGAGCAGGTTCAAGGCCGCCTTGCTCGTTGCGTAGGGCAGCGTGACGCCGCTCGACTCGGTGATCGAGCCGAGGCGGCTCGACATGACGGCAATCACCTTGCGTTCGCTCGCGGCGACGTTCTCGACCAGCGCTTCGATCACCGACGCGACGCCGAGCAGGTTGACGCGCAGCACTTCTTCCCACGCGTCGTAGTCGAAGCTGCCGAGCGCCATGCCGCGCTTGCCGATGATGCCGGCATTGCAGAACAGAACGTCGATCGGCGCGCTCTTCAGCTTCGCCGCGAGCTGCGCGACCTGGTCGCGCTTGGTGACGTCGAGCGGGTACTCGGCCTTGGCGCCGCGCTCGGTGCCGATGATGCGCCAGCCATCCTCGGCATACTGTCGCGCCAGCTCCCGACCGAGGCCTCTACTCGCGCCGGTGATCAGGACGGTCGGCATGGTTTGCTTCATGCTCGGCTAGTCGTCATCGCTCGAGAGACTTGGCACCACGTACGCGCTGAGCGTGTCTGCGACGGTCGGCGATGCCTGACAGCCGATTTCATAAGTCATCCCGGGCCGCGCATCCAGCGTCATGCTGGTTTGTCCGCGCGAGATACCGCGTGTACAGCGCAGCCCGATGAGGTAGCGGCCTGGGAGTATGTAAACCTTCGTTGGGCACGAATCTCGCGCATTGCAAACAGAAGGAGCGTTGCTCGTGGCAGTCAATGCAACACGAAAAAACGCTGCTTGCCAGTAGTCGCGGGTTCCCCCTTTGAGGATCGCAACCTCGCTACGGGCGCGAGGAGGGCCATCATAGATCCGTACGCCGCCGGGAGCGGCGCATCCTGCAAGGAAGATGACGAGTACCGTGGGCGCGATCCGGCTCATTTCACTGCCCATTTCTGGAATAGGTCCTACCCGCGCCGGTGATGAGGATCGTCGCCATGCGCGTCCCTGAGATATACGGTGAGGTCGGTGGTGGGCGGCCGTGCCGGCACCTGGTAGAAGAGATCGGCGACGAAGCCGCGGTGATAGCTCGTGTGGACGACGAGGTGCGTGAGGATCTCCATCCGCGTCATCCGGCCCTCGCCGCCACCGACGAAGGTGAACGGCACGACTTCATCGAGCTGGGCCGGCGTCACCCGGTCGCTCCAGGCGACGTACCACGCGTCGAGCTCCTGCTGAGTGCGCCAGAGCTCGTCGAGCGGAGGATGGTCCGGCGTATTGCGCGCGCCGTAGCCGTGCGGCCGCCCCTCGAGGTGCGCCTGGAAGATGCGATCGATGACGTAGTTATGGTTCAGCGTGTGCACCATGTTCTTGAAGAGCGTCTGCCGCGGCCTGGTCGCTTCGCCTGCGGGCAGCGCGGCGACCGCCTCGAAGATCAGCTTGTTGGCCCACGCGTTGTAGCGCGCGAGCATTTGCGCTTGCCGGCTCATCCGGTCACCAGCGCGACCGCGAATCCGTCGTAGCCTTTCATCCCGACCGTCTGGATGGCGGTGGCGCTGACGCGCTTCTCGGCGGCGATGAGCTCGTTCAGGCGGCGCACGCCCTGCACGCTGGCATCGCGCGAGCGCGCATCGACCACCTTGCCGTCGCGCACCACGTTGTCCACCACGATCACGCTGCCGGGACGCGAGAGCTTCAGCGCCCAGCTGAAATACTCGGCATTGTTCTGCTTGTCGGCATCGATGAAGGCGAAATCGAAGGGGCCTTGCACGGAAGGCAGGGTGTCGAGCGCCTGGCCGATACGCACTTCGACCCTGGCGCCAAGCCCGGCGCGCTCAATGTTCTTGCGCGCAACCTCGGCGTGTTTTGCGACTGCCTCCAGGCTGATCAGCTTGCCGGCTTCCGGGAGAGCCCGCGCCATCCAGATGGCGCTGTACCCGCCCAGGGTGCCGACTTCGAGAATCCGCTTCGCATTGACGAGACGCGCCAGGATCCAGAGCAGCTTGCCATGCGACGGCGAGACGCTGATCGCGGGCAGGCCGGCCTTGTCGCTCGCTTCCAGAGCGGCGGTGAGCGCCTTGTCCGGCTGCACCAGGGTATCGGCGATGTACTGATCGACCTTGTCCCAGAGTTCCATGTCAGCAGGGGCTGACACTGTCGCCGAGGCGAACCGTGCCTTCCTTCAGCACGCGGGCGTAAAGCCGGCTCCATCCCGGGTTCGCATGTTGCGACACGCGGCCGATCTGCCGGCGATGGAACGATCCGGCGATGTTGTTGCAGGGCGCCGCATAGTCGGTGAGCTCGATGCGGACCTCGCCGATGTCGAGCTTCGCGCCGGGGATCATTTCCACCCAGGAGACGCCGCGCAGGGTGAAGTTCTCGCCGATCGTCCCGGCGCCGATCGGATGGCCCTCCGCCTGCAGCGCGGCGATCAGGTCCTCCGAGAAGAGGCAGACTGCACGGTCCGGGCCGCCGTGGTAGCGCAGATCGCGCTGCTTGTCGCCGTCGAGACCGTTGGCGGTGACCCGGCACGAGGGCAGGGGCAGCTTCGGCACGCCGCCTTTCGAGGTGTTGATCGAGACCAGGGTTCCCGTCACAACGCAGCGATGATCGCGCGCGTCACGTCCACGGTGCGCGCCGTGCCACCGAGGTCGGGCGTGAACACCTTCTTCGCGGTGACGGCCTCGATCGCCTTCATCAGTTGCGCCGCCGCCTTCACCTCGCCAAGGTGCTCGAGCATCATCGACGCGGTCCAGAAAGTCGCGATCGGATTGGCGACGCCCTTGCCGGTGATGTCGAACGCGGAGCCGTGGATCGGCTCGAACATCGAGGGGAAGGTCCGCTCGGGGTTGAGGTTGGCGGTGGGCGCGATGCCGAGCGACCCGGAAAGCGCCGCGGCGAGGTCGGAGAGGATATCGGCGTGCAGGTTGCTCGCGACCACGGTGTCGATCGAGGCCGGCTTGAGCACCATGCGCGTGGTCATCGCGTCGACCAGCACCCGCTCGGTCTGGACGTCGGGAAAGCCCTCCTGCACGTCGTCGCAGACTTCGTCCCACAACACCATGCCGTGGCGCTGCGCGTTCGACTTGGTGACGAGCGTGAGGTGTTTCTTTCGCTTCCGGGCCAGCTCGAAGGCGAAACGGTGCACCCGCTCGATGCCCTTGCGCGTGAACACCGACGTTTCCGTCGCCAGCTCTTCCGGCAGTCCCTTGTGCACGCGGCCGCCGGAGCCGGAATACTCGCCCTCGGTGTTCTCCCGCACGATGACCCAGTCGATCTCCTTGCCCTTGTCCAGGGGCGACGTGATTCCAGGCAAGACTCGCGAAGGGCGCACGTTGGCGTACTGGTCGAAGCCCTGGCAGATCGGCAGGCGCAGGCCCCAGAGAGAGATGTGGTCGGGCACGTCGGGCGCGCCGACCGCGCCGAAGAAGATCGCGTCGAACTTCCTCAGCCGGTCGAGGCCGCCTTCGGGGATGTAAGCGCCTTCCTTCTTGTACCGGTCCGAGCTCCAGTCGAAATGCTCGAACTCGAGGCGAAAGCCGTCCTGCAGCTTCTGCAGCACCTCGATGCCGGCGGGAATGACTTCGTTGCCAATCCCGTCACCCGGGATGGAGGCGATCCGATACGATTTCATCGCCGCCTATTTCTTGCCCAGCCCGAGGCGCCCGGCGCCTTCGGTGTAGAGCTTGATCTTCTCCTTCATGAAGGCGTCCATCTCTTCGACGCCGACATTCACGAGCTCGAAGCCGCTCTTCGCCGCGAGCTCCTTCATCTCGGGGTCGTTGTTGAGCGTGCGCCAGAGGTCGGAGACGCGCTTGCGGGCGTCGGCGGGCGTGGACTTCGGTACGCCGACGCCGCGGTAGGCGCCGTCGACCCAGTCGACGCCCAGCTCGCGGAACGTCGGCGCGTCGGGCAGCAGCGGGTGGCGCTTCTCCATCGCCACCGCGAGCGCTCGCAGCTTGCCTTTGTTGTTGATCGCGAACGCGGTATAGGACATCGCGCCGCCGACGTGGCCGCCCAGCACCGCGGTGGTCATGTCGCCCGTGCCCTTGAACGGCACGTACAAGGTCTTCACGCCGAAGGCGGCGTCGAGGCGCTCGTGCGCCGCGTGGTTGGCGGAGTTGAGGCCCGAGCCGCCGAGCGAGATCTTGCCGGCATCGCGCTTCGCCGCCGCGACGAAGTCCTGGAACGTCTTGATCGGGCTCGACTCGAGCACCACGAGCGCGTCCGGCGTGTAGTGGAACCAGAACGCCGGGGTCACGTCGTCGGTCTTGTACTGCACCTGGCCTTCGATCGGCTGGAAGACGATGTGCGGCAGGTTGATGCCGACGATGTTGGCGCCGTCCCCGGAGAGCTGGTTCATCTGCGCCCACATCAGCCCGCCGCCGGCACCCGGCTTGTACTGGATGATGGTTTCGATCGCCGGGCATTTCTTCTTCAGCACCAGCTGCTGGTGGCGCGCCGAAAGATCGGATTCGCCGCCGGCCGGGAAGGCCTGCCAGTAAAGGATGTTCTTGTCGGGGCAGGATTGCGCGAAGGCGAGGGGGGACAGCGCAATGCCGAGCAGCAAGAGCAGCGTTCTCACGATTCCTCCTTGAATTGTTGTCAGGCGGCGACTTTGCTCTGGGCGCGGATCGCCTCGGCGACCGCGGCGCCGACCTGCGACGTGCTCGCCTTGCCCTTCATGTCCGGGGTGTGCGGCCCGTCGATGATGACGCGCTCGATGGCGCGCACGATATCGGCCGCGGCCTTCGGGTGGCCGAGGTGCTCGAGCATCAGCGCGCCGGTCCAGATGGTGGCGAGCGGGTTGGCGATCTTCCTGCCGGCGATGTCGGGCGCCGAGCCGTGCACCGGCTCGAAGATCGACGGCGCGGTGCGCTCGGGGTTGATGTTGCCCGAGGCGGCGATGCCGATCGTGCCGGCGGTCGCCGGCCCGAGGTCGGAAATGATGTCGCCGAACAGGTTCGAGGCGACGATGACGTCGAAGCGGTCGGGATTGAGCACCAGCTGGATGCTCAAGCCGTCGACGTGGTACTGGTCCGTCTTGAAGCCCGGATAGTTCTTCTTCATCTCGGCGAAGCGCTCGTCCCAGTACGGCATGGTGATGGTGATGCCGTTCGACTTGGTGCACGAGGTGACGTGCTTCTTGCGCGTCTTCGCCAGCTCGAAGGCGTACTTCATGATGCGATCCACGCCCTTGCGGCTGAAGACGGACTGCTGCATCACCACCTCGTCGGGCGTGCCTTCCTTGTACCGCCCGCCGACGTTGCCGTATTCGCCCTCCGTGTTTTCGCGGATCACGACGTAGTCGATGTCGCCCGGCTTGCGGCCGGCGAGCGGGCAGGGCATGCCTTCGAAGAGGCGCACCGGGCGCAGGTTGACGTACAGGTCGAACCAGCGGCGGAAATTGATCAGCAGGCCCCAGGCCGAGATGTGATCGGGGACGATCGACGGATTGCCGACCGCGCCGAAGAACACGGCCTCCGACTTGCGCAGGATGTCGGGCGCGTCCTCGGGACACATGCGGCCGTGCGCCTTGTACCAGTCGCAGCTCCACGGATATTCCTGCCAGCGGAACTGGATGCCGTGCTTCGCGCCGACCGCCTCGAGCACGCGCACGCCTTCGGGAACGACTTCGCGACCGATGCCGTCGCCGGGGATGACTGCAATGGTGTGTTGGCTCATGGAAAAATTCTAACCCCATTGACCCTAGAATCCGGCATGCGCTTCGCCGCCCTGGAAACCTCGACCGACTGGTGCTCGGTCGCGCTTTGGGTCGACGGCGAGATTCATGCGCTCGAGCGCCGAACGCCCAACCGGCATTCGGAGCATGTGCTTCCCATGCTCGAGTCGCTGACGAAGCAGGCCGGCCGGCTGGATGCGATTGCCTTCGGCGCCGGACCGGGATCGTTTACCGGGCTGCGCATCGCCTGCGGCGTCGCGCAAGGAATCGCCTTCGCCCACGGCCTGCCGGTGCTCGGCGTGTCGACGCTCGAGGCGACGGCGGAGGAAGCGGGCGCGCCGCGCGTCGTTGCCTGCCTCGATGCGCGGATGCGCGAGGTGTACTATGCGGCGCTCGAAAAACGCGAGCACGGCTGGCAGGAAGTGATTGCCGCGCAGTGCGTCGCGCCTGCCGAGGCGCCGCAAGCGCCCGGCGACGGCTGGGTCGGCGCGGGCAACGGCTTTGCCGCCTATGGAGATTTCGGCTTGAGAAAAGTCTTTCCCGAGGTGCACCCGACCGCAGCCGCGGTGGCGCGGCTCGCGGCGCCGCGACTCGCCGCGGGCGAGGGCGTCGACGCGTCGCTCGCCGTGCCGCTCTACCTCCGCGACAAGGTCGCGCTCACGATCGAGGAGCAAGAGCGGTGAGCGCCGTCCTCAAGGACGCGCCGCGGCTCTCGCCGATGCGCGAGACCGACCTCGACGCGGTGATGCCAATCGAGCAGGCGATCTACAGCCATCCCTGGACGCGCGGCAACTTCGGCGACTCGCTCAGCGCCGGCTACGAATGCCGCTGCCTCTGGCTCGGCGCGGAGCTCCTCGGCTACTTCGTGCTGATGGTCGCGGCGCAGGAAGCGCACCTGCTCAATCTCTCGATCGGCGTCGCACACCAGCGCCGCGGTCTCGGCAGCGCCCTGCTGCGCGAGGCGGCCGATCTCGCGCGGCGGCTCGGCGCGCGCAACGTGTTCCTCGAAGTGCGGCCGAGCAACCGTGGCGCGCAGGCGCTGTACACGCGCTTCGGATTCCGCAAGATCGGCACGCGGCGGGGCTACTACCCGGCGCACGCGGGTCGCGAAGACGCGCTGGTGCTGACGCTGCCGCTGGCATGACGCGGCGTCACGAAGTACTGAAGGAGATGGGCCTCACGCCGGTCTGGCGCTTGCGGCATGAGAAAGAAGAAGCAAAGGAAGTCAGAGAAGAAACCGGCTGGATCGAGCTCAAGCAGATCGTTCCGGCCTGCACGGCGTGCGGGCTGCACAAGACCCGCACCCAGACGGTCCTGGGCGCCGGCGACGAGCAGGCCGACTGGCTGTTCATCGGCGAAGCGCCCGGTGCGGAGGAAGACCGGCTCGGCGAGGCCTTCGTCGGCCAGGCGGGCAAGCTGCTCGACAGCATGCTCGCCGCGATCGGCCTGAGCCGCGCCGACAACGTCTACATCTGCAACGTGCTGAAGTGCCGGCCTCCCGGCAACCGCAACCCCGAACCGGAAGAAGTCGCGAAGTGCACGCCGCACCTGACGAAGCAGATCGCGCTCATCGAGCCGAAACTGATCGTCGCCATGGGGCGCTTCGCGGCGCAGACGTTGCTCAACACCGATGCCAGCATCGCCAGCCTGCGCGGGCGGCTGCATCAATACGCCGGATTGCCGCTGATCGTGACCTACCACCCGGCATACCTGCTGCGAAACCTTCCGGACAAATCCAAGGCCTGGGAAGACCTCGTCTTTGCCCGGAAGACGATGCAGAGTCTCTAGGTTCCCCTGCCCCAGATCCCGCAATAGCGGCGGATGACGAGCGGCAGGCCGTTCTCGTAGCCGGGCCACTTCTCGTACTTCGGCAGCTTCACTTCCTTCTCGGCCTGGTCCCAGCACTTGCCTTCGCGCGCGGCGGCCTTCACCGTTTCCGATGCATAGCGGAGGAAATCGAGCTGGTCCTGCGCGTCCTGCTTGGTGCCAAGGCGGTCGCCCGGCCCGGGATGGCCGGGGATGAGGCGCTCCCAGTCCATCGCGAGCACCTGCTTGATCGAGCCCTCCACCTCGAGCGGGTAGAAGTCGATCATGCCGCGGCCGGGCACCTGGCCGACCGGCAGGAAGTCGACGGCGAACAGGATCTTCTCCTTCGGCAGGCGCATGACGATCGTGCTGTCCGAGTGGTTGAGGCCGACGTAGGTGAGCTCGACCGCGGTTCCGCCCAGCCGCAGCGTGCGCTGCTTGGAAAAGACCTCGTCGGGCGGCACCATCTCGGGATCGTTCTGCGCCAGGATGCGGTCCCTGGCGCGCCTGTGCGCGACGATGGTCGCGCCCGCATCCTTGAACGGCTTGGCGCCGGAGATATGGTCGTTGTGGTGGTGGCTGTAGACGAGGTACTTGATCGGCTTGTCGGTGACCTTCCTGATCTCTTCGACGTAGGTCTTCACCATCTGCGGCCGGCCGTAACCGATGGGGTCGGTGGCGATGACCCCGTCCTTCGTGACGACGAACATCGACTGGTGGCCGCCGGCGCGGAAGACGTACACGTTGTCCGTACCCTCCACCTTGGTGGTCTGATACGGCGGCCTTTGCGACTGCGCCCAGACGGGCAGGGCGGCGAGCAGCGCGACAGCGAGCGAAAAGCGGTTCATGGACTCCCCCTCTCTCCGGGGCCGAACGGCCCGGACGGTGATTATTCCCTAGGACGGCCCGCCGGGTGCGGGTGAGGATCTTCGGCGCGCGCAAACGCCAGCAGGCGGTCGACCTCCTCGCGGTGCATCCGATGGTTGCGCAGATACCACAGGTGCACCATCGCCATGGTGCCGGACACGAACAGGCCGAAGGTGAGGATGACAGCGTAGATGTTGTGGCCGTAGTTCAGGAACAGCGAGTAGAGCGCGATCATGATCAGGATCGAGGTGTTCTCGTTGAAGTTTTGCACCGCGATGGAGCGGCCGGCGCCGACGAGGTGGTGGCCGCGGTGCTGCAGCAGCGCGTTCATCGGCACGACGAAGAAGCCGGCCAGAGCGCCGATGATCACCAGCAGGCTGATCGCCAGCCACAGCTGCCCGACGAAGTTCATGACGATGACGATCAGGCCCATGGCGATGCCGAGCGGGATGACGCGCACCGACTTGTCGAGCGTCACCCAGAGCGAAGCGAGGACCGCGCCGAGGGCGATGCCGATCGCCGTGACGCCCTGCAGCATCGCCGCCCTGGAGAGGTCGTAGCCGAGCGCCGAGCGCGCCCACTCGATGACGATGAACTGCAGCGTCGCGCCGGCACCCCAGAAGAGCGTGGTGACCGCGAGCGAGATCTGCCCCAGCCGGTCGCGCCACAGGTGGCCGATGCAGCGCGCGAAGTCGCGCAACGTGTCGATCGGGTGCGCCGGCAGCGGCTTGAGCGCGGCCCCCGTGCGCGGCACGCGCAGGTTGAACAGCGCTGCGATCGCGTACAGAAAGACGATCACGGCGATTGCCGCCTCCGCCGGCGTATCGATCGGCGTATCGACGTACGGCAGGTCGATATTCAGCAGCACGCCGGAGATGCGCGCGTGGATGAGGACGCCGCCGAGCACCGTGCCGAGGATGATCGACGCCACCGTCAGGCCCTCGATCCAGCCGTTGGCGACCACCAGCCTGCTGTGCGGCAGGTACTCGGTGAGGATGCCGTACTTGGCCGGCGAGTAGGCGGCGGCGCCGAGGCCGACGATGGCGTAGGCGGCGAGCGGGTCGAGCCCCCAGAGCATCGCCACGCAGCCGACGATCTTCACCGTGTTGGCGATGAGCATGACGTGGCCTTTCGGCAGCCGGTCGGCGAACGCGCCGACGTAGGGGGCGAGCACCACGTAGGAAATGACGAAGAAGAACTTCAGGTACGGCGTAAGCCACGAGGGCGCGTCCGCCTGCATCAACAGCGCGATGGCGGCCACCAGCAGCGCATTGTCGGCGAGCGACGAGAAGAATTGCGCCGCCATGATGATGTAAAACCCGGAGTTCATTGGCCTTTCGGGGGGGTGTTTCTTCTTGTGGCGCCGAGGTTTATAGCACAATAAGACAAATGCCCCGCCCG
>DATNCP010000059.1:0-19504 GCA_035607175.1 Burkholderiales bacterium | reverse complement strand
TGGACGGCCCGTTCAAGATCGGCTCCGACCATCAACCCCTCGATGCCCTTGTGGGTATATCCCAGCCGCTCCTCGAGCCGGACCACGGTTTCGCCGCTGGCGGTAAACCGGAAATGCCCGGGCTCGATGATGCCGGCATGCACCGGGCCGACCGCGATCTGATGCAGGCCTTCGCCTTCCGCCGCCAGGAACGAGTACGGCTCGCCATGGCGCAGCCACGGGCGAGCGTCGGGCGAGCCCTCGCCGTCCAGTCCGGCGAGATCGCGCATCGCCCGCTCCGGCCGGATCGCCGGCGCGTGCAGCCGGCCGATCGAGGGGAAGCGGTTGTCGGCGCAGGGCAGGTGGAGCAGCTGCACCTTGCCTGTGGGATCGATGACCGCCATGTGCGCGAGCCGGGGCTCGCCCCACAGCGCGAGCAGCGAGACCTCTCCCGATTGCAGCCGCATTCCGGCTTCGCTCCAGGCGCGCGGGTCGACGAGGGTCGAGGGCCAGTTCATTTCAGTTGAGGAGCGTCGCGACGTACTGGAACCAGGCGACGAGCCCCGGCGGCAACCAGATGCCGGCCGCGAGCACGATGCCGAGGTGCAGGCCCACCGGCAGAAACGAAGCCTTGGTCGGATCGTTGCGCCCGTCGGGATCTCCGAAAACGAGGCCGTTCAGGCGCAGCAGCAGCGCGCCGAGCGCCACCACCAGGCTCAAGCCGAGGATGATGGCGAGCACCGGGGCGCGCGCAAAGGTGGAGGTGACGATCAGGAACTCGGTCATGAACAGGCCCATCGGCGGCAGGCCGGCGATCGCCACCACGCCGAGGCCGAGGCTCCAGCCGAGCACCGGGTGCGAGGCGGTGAGGCCGCGGATGTCGGCCATCCGCTGCGTGCCCTTCACCTGCGCGACGTGGCCGACGCAGAAGAAGATCGCCGACTTGGTGAGGCTGTGCAGCGCCATGTGCAGCAGTCCGGCGAAGTTGGCGAGCGTGCCGCCCATGCCGAAGGCAAAGGTGATCACGCCCATGTGCTCGATCGACGAGTAGGCGAACAGGCGCTTGATGTCCTGGCGCCGGTAGAGCATGAAGGAGGCGAAGACCACCGACAGCAGGCCGAGCCCGACCATCAGCGGCCCCGGCGCGAGCGCCGCCGGATTGGCCGACATGATGCTCTTGAAGCGCAGCACCGCGAACAGCGCCACGTTGAGCAGCAGGCCGGAGAGCACTGCCGAGATCGGCGTCGGGCCTTCCGCGTGCGCGTCGGGCAGCCACGCGTGCAGCGGCACGAGGCCGACCTTGGTGCCGTAGCCGAGCAGCAGGAACACGAACGCCAGGTTGAGGAAGGCCGGATCGAATTTGTGCGCGTTCGCCACCAGCACGTTCCAGGCCATCGCGTCCAGACCCTCGCCGACCACCGAGCGCGCGGCGAGGTAGACGAGGATGGTGCCGAACAGCGCGAGCGCGATGCCGACGCTGCCGAGGAGAAAGTATTTCCACGCCGCTTCGAGCGCCGCCGGCGTGCGGTAGATGCCGACCATCACCACCGTGGTCAGGGTCGCGAGCTCCACCGCCACCCACATCAGCCCGACGTTGTTGGAGAGCAGCGCCAGGTTCATGCCGAACATCAGCATCTGGTACATCGCGTGGTAGAAGCGCAGGTACGCGTGCGTCAGGTGGCCGGTCTCCAGCTCGTGCGCGATGTAGCTGCCGCTGAAAACGCTGGTGGTGAAGCCGACCAGCGTGCTGAGGATGATGAAGACCACGTTCAGGTCGTCGACGATCAGGAACGGCCCCGGCGCCGGGCGCTCGACGAGCAGCGCCAGCGCGCAGCCGAAAGTCAGGAAGGAGACGAAGGCGTTGAGCCACGCGCCCCTGCGGTCGTCCTGCACCAGCGCGAGCACGGCCGCGCCGAGCGCGGGAATCACCAGGATCGCGGCGACGATGAGCACGCCGGCCTGGTTCACGGTTGCTCCCCGCGGTGCTCGTGCAGCAGATGAATGTCGACGGTCTCGAAGCGCTCGCGGATGCGGAAGAGAAAAATTCCGATCACGATCAGCGCGACCAGGATGGAAAAGGCGACGCTGATCTCTACCACCAGCGGCATGCCCTTGGCGCCGGTGGCGGCGAGGATGAGGCCGTTCTCGATCGACATGAAGCCGACGACCTGGCTGACGGCGTTGCGGCGCGAGATCATCATCAGCAGGCCGAGCAGGATGACCGAGAGCGCGAACGAAAGGTCCTCGCGGGCGAGCGTTCCCGCCTGCGCGGTGATGGGCAGCATGACCATGATCGACAGCGCGATCAGGCCGATGCCGGCGAGCATGGTCAGGCCGATGCCTACCACCGGCTCGATGGTGCGGTGAATGCCGAGGCGGCGGATGATGCGATGCAGGGCGATGGGGATTACCACCGCCTTGATCCCGAGCGCGATCGCCGCGGTGATGTACAGGTGCGGCGCGTGCTGGATGTACGCCTGCCAGGCGACCGAGAGCGACACGACCAGCGCATGCAGGGCGAAGGTGTTGATCAGCCCGGTCATGCGGTCCTGGTAGAGCAGCATGAAGCTGACCAGCACCAGGCCGCCGGCGAAGAGATGCGCTACATCGAGCGCGAGCGGGGCGATCATGCGATGCGCGACACGAAGAGCAGCAGGGTCGCCAGCACGCCGAGCATCAGCGCCGCGCCGAGGAAGTCGGAGACGCGGAACACGCGCATCTTGGCGATCGCGGTCTCGAACACCGCGAGCAGGAAGCCGCCCACGGCGAGCTTGCCGGCATAGGCGGCGAGGCCGCCGAGGTAGGCGGCGAGACCCTGGCCGGAAACGGCGATCCCCCAGGGCGCGAACACGCAGCCGATGACCGAGAGGTAAAGCAGTAGCTTGACGAACGAGGCGAGCTCGATCATCGCCAGGTGCCGGCCCGAGTACTCGAGGATCATCGCCTCGTGCACCATCGTCAGCTCGAGGTGCGTCGCCGGGTTGTCCACCGGGATGCGCGCGTTCTCGGCGAGCGCCACCATCACCAGCGCGACCAGCGCCATGGCGAGCGAGACGCGCAGGCCGACGCCCGGCCCCTGCATGAACGCGGCGATCGTGGAGAGCTGCGTCGAGCCGGCGAGCAGCGCCACGGTGAACACCACCATCAGCATCGCCGGCTCGGCGAGCGAGGCGATCATCATCTCGCGGCTCGAGCCGATGCCGCCGAAGCTGGTGCCGACGTCGAGGCCGGCGAGGGCGAGCATGAAGCGGGCGCTGCCGAGCAGGGCGACGATGGCGATCATGTCGGCCGCGTAGCTGAAGAGCAGCCCGGTCGCGAACGTCGGGACCAGCGCCGCCGCGACCCAGGTGGCGGCGAAGATGAGATAGGGGGCGACGCGAAACAGCCACGACGCCGAGTGCGCCAGCACCACTTCCTTGCGCAGCAGGCGCAGCAGGTCGCGATAGGGCTGCAGCAGCGGCGGTCCCTTGCGGCCGAGCAGCAGCGCCTTGAGCTTGCGTACGTAGCCGGCGAGCAGCGGCGCCAGCGCGAGCACCACCATCATCTGGCCGAGCTGGACGAACGCGTCGAGGATCATTGCCATACGGTGAGCACCATGAGCAGCGTGACCAGCGCGCCGAACACGAGGGTGAGGTAGCCGCGGATGGTCAGGAATTGCAGGCGGTTGAGGTGGCCGGCGATGAACCCGACCAGCCTCGCGATCGGCGCATAGAGCACGTCCCAGGGAACGTCGCGCAGTCGCACCTGCAGGCGCGCGGCGCGGCCATCACCCGGCGCAGGCAGATCGACCTCCTCGCGGGCGCGGAACACGACGCTGCCGAACACCCGGCGGATCGGCTGCGAGAAGCTGCCGGCGCTGTACTGCGTCGCCGGGCTGGAATCGGGGAAGCCGCAATCCCAAGCATCGGAGCGGCGCGACGCCGCCGACGCGAAGCGGTGCACGACTTCGGCGGCGACGCTGGCGGAGAGCACGATGAAGAAGAACAGCAGCAGTCCGTTGTAGGAGCTGCGGCTCTGCGCGATCGGCACGATCGTCAGCCAGTCGAGCTGCTCCTGGCGCGGCAGGTTCGCTCCGGTCAACGCCTGGCCTACCGGTGCCAGCGCGTCGATGAAATAGCCCGGCAGGATTCCCGCCAGCAGGCAAAGCGCGGCGAGCGTGAACATCGCGGCGAGCGAGAAACGGTCGGTCTCAACCGCCTCGCTGGCCACCGGCGTGCGCGGCCGGCCGAGGAAGGTGATGCCGAACGCCTTGACGAAGCACGCGCCGCTGAGCGCCGCCGAGAGAGCGAGCAGCGCGCCGACGGCGGGCACGAGGAACTTCAGCAGCCACTGCGGCAGGGCGGGGCTGAGCAGGATCGCCTGGAAAGTGAGCCACTCGGAGACGAAGCCGTTGAAGGGCGGCAGCGCCGAGATCGCCGCCGCGCCGACGAGGCATGCGAAAGCGGTACGCGGCATGCGGTGGATGAGGCCGCCGAGGCGCTCCATGTCGCGCTCGCCGGTGCTGGTGAGCACCGCGCCGGCGCCGAAAAAGAGCAGGCTCTTGAATAGCGAGTGGTTGAAGGCGTGCAGCAGCGCGGCGGTCAGCGCCAGCGCCGCCGCGCCGGTCATCTCGTTCGCCTCGAAGGCGAGCGCGAGGCCAAGGCCGATGAAGATGATGCCGACGTTTTCGACCGTGCTGTAGGCGAGCAGCCGCTTCAGGTCGTTCTGCATCAGCGCGTAGAGCACGCCCATGACCGCGGTGATGCCGCCGACGAGCGGCACCAGTGCGCCCCACCACCAGGCGGGCGGGCCGAGCAGGTCGAAGACGATGCGCACGAAGCCGTAGACCGCGACCTTGGTCATGACGCCGCTCATCAGCGCCGAGACGTGGGTCGGCGCGGCGGGATGCGCGAGCGGCAGCCAGACGTGCAGCGGCACGAGGCCGGCCTTGGATCCCGCGCCGATCAGCGCCAGCACCAGCACCACCGCGGCGATCCCGGCCGAGGGCGGCGCCTGGCGGATGGCGTCGAAGGCGTAGCCGCCCGACGGCCCGGCGAGCAGGCCGAAGGCGAGCAGCAGCGCGAGCGTGCCGAAGCTCGCCATGAGGAGGTACAGGTAGCCTGCGGCGGCGTTGCCGGGCCGGCGATGGTGCGCCATGACGAGCGCCCAGGACGAGAGCGACATGAATTCCCAGGCGAACAGGAAGGTGAAGGCGTCGGCGGCGATCAAGACCAGATTCATGCCGGCGAGAAAGGCCGGGTAGAACGGCAGCACGCGCCCGGGGGTCTCTTCGTGACGGCCGTAGCCGAGAGCGAACAGGCTCGCTGCCGCACCGCCGAGGTTGATCACCACGAGGAAGAAGGCCGACAGGGCGTCGAGCCGGAAATGCGCGCCCAGCCAGGGCAGGCCGACCGGCAGGACCCGCGTTGCGCCGAGCGAGCCGGGGGCGAGCAGCGAAACGACGGCGGCGACCAGGGCGACGAGCGTGATGCAGAGCGAAGCGCCGTAGACGAGGGGCGTGGCGCCTTGCCGGCGCGCCAGGAGCAGGCCGGCGGCGCCCGCCGCGAGCAGCGCCGCGTTGCACCAGAGCAGGACCTCGAGCGCCACTAGCCCTTCTTCTTCAGCCGGATGCCGCGGCCGCCGTCCTCGCTCGCCGCGCCTTCGTTGATCAATTCGATGCCGAGGCGATCGAGCGCCGCGATCAGTTTCATCAGCGACTCGACGTTGCCGCGCACCACGCCGTCGCTCGCTTCCATGCGCTGGATGGTGGGCAGGGACAGCCGCGAAGCCTTGGCGAGGGCGCGCTGATCGATTCCGGCCAGGGCCCGGGCTGCCCGCAATTGTCGGGACGTGATCATACGAAAAGCGTTAGTAAGTACATAAAATACATCATTCCTGATGCTTTGTGTATCAGGAAGCATAATAGCGGTCGATGCCTTATTCGGTCGAAGGCAAGCTGGTGGTGGCGATCTCCTCGCGGGCGCTGTTCGACTTCGAGGAGGAGAACCGGGTCTTCGAAAAGGACGGCGAGCCGGCGTACATCGCGCTGCAATTCGCGCGGCTCGACACGCCGGCGCGCGAGGGCGTCGCCTTCCCCCTGGTGAAGAAGCTGCTGGCGTTCGGCCCGAGCCGGGTCGAGGTGGTGGTGCTGTCGAAAAACGACCCGGTTTCCGGGCTGCGCGTGTTCCGAACCGCGAAGCGGGCCGGCCTCGCCATCGAGCGCGGGGTTTTCACCCGCGGGCGCAATCCTTACGAGTACCTCGGGCCCCTGAAAGCGAACCTGTTCCTGTCGGCGAACGAGGCGGACGTCCGGGGCGCGCTCGCGGCTGCGGTGCCGGCCGCGCGCGTCTATCCCGAGTCGGCGCAGGCCGCGAGCCGGCATGCCGACGAGGTGCGAATCGCGTTCGACGGCGATGCGGTGCTCTTCTCCGACGAGGCCGAGCAGGTGTTCCAGCGCGACGGCCTCGACGCGTTCACGAAGCACGAGACGACCAACGTCCTGCAGCCGCTGCCGCCCGGGCCGTTCAAGCCGCTGCTGGAGGCGCTGCATCGCTTGCAGACGGAGAAGAATTCTTCCATCCGGATCAGAACCGCTCTGGTCACCGCGCGAAGCGCGCCGGCCCACGAGCGCGCGATCAATACCCTGTTGAAGTGGAACATCGCGGTCGACGAAGCGATGTTCCTCGGCGGCCTGGAAAAGAGCGCTTTCCTGAAAGCGTTCGAGCCCGACTTCTACTTCGACGACCAGCGCGGCCACGTCGAGCTGGCGCGCGCGCACGTCCCCTCCGGCCACGTCCCCTTCGGCGTGGCCAACATCGTCAAGAAAGCGGGCTAGATTCGCCTCGCGGCGGGGCTACTTCGCCTTGTAGCTGAACTTCTGTCCGCCGAGGCTCGCCTCGGCCATCAGGCCGCCTTTGACGATGGTGTACACCGCAAAGCCGTCGCGGTAGTGGCTCGCCGTCGTGGCGTGCTGGCGCGTGCCGCTCGCGCCAACGCCCGCGCCGCCAGTGGTCGCCTGCGCCGAGGCCGCCGCGGTGACCGCTACCCCGCTCGCCTGTGCGCCGAGCTCGAATTTGCCGCTGGTGAATTCATCGAACGCGCGCTTGTCCTGGAACACGATGATCTCGCTGTAAGCCTGGCCGCCCAGCTGCGGGCCGGCCGAAACCAGCGTCATCTTCGTATCGCCGACGTGCCGTCCACCGACATAGACACGGCCCGAGCCGTGCGCGGCGCCGAGAACGACGGCCCCTTTGCCGATCGTCGGGAACACGGCGTAGCCATAGGCGCTTTCCAGCAGATTCGCGTCCTGGTCCGCGGCGCGGAACGCCTTGATGGTATCTTGGTACTTGCTGTCGTCTTGCTCGTCGGCGAGCGCCGACGTGAACGGTACGGCGAACAGAAGCGAAAGCAGGACAGTGCGTAGTCGAATCATGACAAGGCCTCCTGGAAGTGGGTGACCTAGGACAGCAAGCTACGGTCCCGAGTTTCTGCCGGACGGCCTAGCGCTTTTTCTTTGGCGGCAGCGTGCCGACGTACGCGAGCGCAAGGCCAAGCCACGCTTTGACGCTTCTCGCGTCGCACGCTCCCGGGTCCACCCAGATGAAGCCTTCCATCCGCCTGCCGCCGTGGACCATCGCCTTCGCTCCGCGCCTGTTCACAGCTGCCGCATGCGCTTCCTTCCCGACGCGGAACAGGAAATTCCCGCTGCCGGTCCCGCAGAGCATGTGGTCGCGAAGCAGGAAGCAGACGCCGCCGAACATCCTCTTCTCTGTCACGCCCCTTCGTCGTGCCAGCGCGGCGCGCAAGCGCTCGGCAAGCTTCTGCTTCTCCTCCGACGCCACCTTCCGCCACTTGGCCATGGCTATCCGCGTTCCCGGGTTCTGCCAGCCAGCCACACGCCCATCAGCACCAGCACGGCACCCAGGAGATGATAGTCATGCAGGATCTCGCCCATGAATATCCATCCGTAGAGTGCCGCGAAGAGCGGCATCACGTAGACAGTGAGGCCAGCGAACGCCACGCCCGAAATCTGCTGCAGGCGCGCGTAGGCAAGATACCCGCCATAGGATGAGACCACGACCGTCAGGGCGAGCAAGGCAATCGCGGCCAGCGAAAACGGGAAAACGTTGCCTGAGAATCCTTCGGCAAGAGCAAACGGCGCGGCCACCAAGGCACCCCCAGCGCAAAGGCAAGCGAATCTCGACGCCACGTCGAGGCGGCTTGGAATGCGCTTCAAGAGAAAGGAATACACGCCCCACCCGATTGAACCCGCGACAGCCCACAGGTCACCGCGATTGAAAGCCATTCGTGCCAACGCCTCGAAGTCCCCGCGACCGACGATCGTCGCGATGCCGGCGAGTGACAGCACGATGCCCGCGATCCGCGATGCGCCAAGCGCTTCGCTTAGAAATAACCGCGCAAGCACGACCATCAGGACCGGCGAGGCGGAATAGATCAGGCCGATATTGAGCGCAGTGGTGTGCTCTCCCGCGAGATACGCGGCGGCGCCACACAGGGTCATGCCGATGGATCCGAGCAGCAGGGAGGCTGACCACTCGCGTCGAATGTCGGCGCAGGAATTGCGCAGGGCGCCGGCGGCCAACGCGCCCGCGAGCAGCGCGGTGAACGCCCAACGCCAGAAAGTCAAAGCCATGGGCGGCACCCAGCCCGCGGCCAAGCGAGCCACCAGGATGTTGCTCGCAAGCATTGCGGGGGTCGCCAGGAATAGCGCCCACGCCAATGCCGGGATCTTGCGCGCCGCCTGCAAGGTCAAATGCGACCTTCCTCGACCGCGTGACAGGCCACGTTCCTGCGGATCTGCGGCTTCTCCGACCGGCAGCGGTCGTTGGCATGCGGGCAGCGCGGATGGAAGACGCAGCCCGAGGGCGGTGAGAGCGGGTTGGGCACTTCGCCGGCCACCGGCGTGCGAGGCCGGCCGGAAAGCTCGAGGTCGGGGACGGCGTCGAGCAGCATGCGCGTATAGGGATGGCGCGGCCGCGCGAAGATCTCCGCCGCCGGCGAGATCTCGACGATCCGGCCGAGGTACATGACGCCGACGCGGTCGGCGACCTGCGACACCACCGCGAGGTTGTGCGAGATGAAGACGTAGGTGAGGCCGAGGCGCCGCTGCAGCTCGGTCATCAGGTTGAGGATCTGCGCCTGCACGGAGACGTCGAGCGCGGAGGTCGGCTCGTCGCAGACCAGCAGGTCGGGCTCGCCGGCGAGCGCGCGCGCGATCGAGATGCGCTGGCGCTGGCCGCCGGAGAATTCGTGCGGATAGCGCTCGGCGTCCTCGGGAGAGAGGCCGACCTGCTGCAGCAGCTCGGCGACATCCTTCCTGGTCTGCAGGATGCGCATCGGCTCGGCGACGATGTCGCGCACCCGCCAGCGCGGATTGAGGCTGGCGTAGGGGTCCTGGAAGATCATCTGCATCCGCCGGCCGCTGAAGGTCACCGAGCCGCTGGTGGGCGCGTACAGGCCGACGATGAGGCGCGCGACCGTGGACTTGCCGCTGCCAGACTCGCCGACCAGGGCGAGCGTCTCGCCGGCGTTGACCTCGAGGTCGACGCTGTCGACCGCGCGCAGCATGCGCCGCGGCTCGCCGTCGAGGACGCGGTCGAGCAGCGGCCGCGATACGTCGAAATCGCGGCTGACCGCGCGCAGGCTAAGCAGGGGCATGCAGCCAGCAGGCCGCGGCACGCGCGGTACCGATGAGGGTGGGGCGCTCTTCGAGGCAGCGCGCGAAGCGCTTGGGGCAGCGCGGGTTGAAGGCGCAGCCCGGCGGAATGGCGTTCAGGCGCGGCATGGCGCCGTCGATCTGGACCAGCCTTTTCCTTTCAATGCCCACTTTCGGAATGGAGCCCATCAGGCCCGCCGTATAGGGGTGGAGCGGCGACTTGATGACCTCGCGCACCGGGCCGACCTCGACGATTCGCCCCGCATACATGACCGCGACGCGCTGCGAGGTTTCCGCGATCACGCCCATGTCGTGGGTGATCAGCATCACCGCGGTTCCGTGCTCGCGCGCGAGGCGCTTGAGGAGCTCGATGATCTGCGCCTGGATCGAGACGTCCAGCGCGGTCGTGGGCTCGTCGGCGATCAGCAGCACCGGCTCGGCGGCGATGGCGAGCGCGATCACCACGCGCTGGCGCATGCCGCCCGAGAATTGGTGCGGATAGTTGTCGTAGCGCGCTTCCGGCGCCGGGATGCCGACCTCTCGCAAGAGCGACAGGGCGCGCTCGCGCGCCGCGCTCCTGCCGAGCGGCAGGTGGGTGAGGATCGTCTCCTCGAGCTGCTGGCCGATGGTGAAGAGGGGGTTGAGCGAGGTGAGCGGGTCCTGGAAGACGACGCCGATCCGCCGGCCGCGCACGCGCCGCATCTCCTCGGGCGGCAGGCGGTCGATGCGCTTGCCCTCGAGCCAGATCTCCCCGGAAGCGATGCGCCCCGGCGGCTCGAGCAGGCCGATGATCGAGAGTCCGGTGAGGGACTTGCCGGCGCCCGACTCGCCGACCACGCCGAGCACCTCGCCGCGCGCGATCGAGAGCGACACCCCGTCCAGCGCCGTGAGCGTGCCGCGCCGCGACGGGAATTCGACCTTCAGATCTTTCACCGTCAGGGTCATTCCAATAGGCTCATCGCAGCTTGGGATTCAGCGCGTCGCGCAGCCAGTCGCCGAGCAGGTTGATCGACAGCACCAGGATCACCAGCGCGCAGCCCGGGAAGAGCGCGATCCACCACTCGCCGGAGAAGAGGAAATCGTTGCCGACGCGGATCAGGGTGCCGAGCGAGGGCTGGGTGGGCGGCACGCCGACGCCGAGGAACGAGAGCGTCGCCTCGGTGATGATGGCGGTGGCGATGTGGATGGTGGCGATCACCAGCACCGACCCCATGACGTTCGGCAGGACGTGCGCGAGCATGATCGCCAGCGGCCGCCGGCCGATGACGCGCGCCGCCTGCACGTACTCCTTCTCGCGCTCGACCAGCGTCAGGCCGCGCACCGTGCGCGCGTACTGCACCCAGCCCGAGATGCCGATCGAGAAGATCAGCACCGGGATGGCGATCGAGGCGCCCATGTGGCTGGGCAGCGAGACCCGCGCCAGGCCGTCGATCAGCAGCGCGATCAGGATCGCGGGGAAGGAGAGCTGCACGTCGGCGACGCGCATGATGAAGGCATCGAGACGGCCGCCGACGTAGCCGGAGACGAGGCCGAGCGACACGCCGAGCGCGAGCGCGAGCAGCACCGCGGCGAGGCCGACGCCGAGCGAGATGCGCGCGCCGTAGAGGATGGTGGAGAAGAGGTCGCGGCCCTGGTCGTCGCTGCCGAGCGGATAGCCGGCATCGCCGGGGCGGTGGAACGCCTCGTTGAGGTTCAGCGAGGCGGGGTCAAACGGATTCTGCGGCGCGATCCACGGCGCGAACAGCGCGCCGCCGATGCAGAGGAGCGTCAGGGCCGCGGCGATCACCGTCACCGGCGAGCGCCGCAGGCTCCACGCTAAATCGTGCTCCCAGAGCCTCCTAATCGACGCGCGCAAAGCGCGCCTCGGGTCGATCGTCCGCGCGATGCAGCGTCGTCACGTTCTTCTTCATCGCCCAGGGGCGCAGCTGGTGGTGCAAAGGCACATAGAAGGCCTCGTCGCGCACGCGGACGAGCGCTTCCCGGATCATCGCATCGCGTTTCTTCACGTCCATCTCGGTCTTCATCGCGTCGATCAGGGCGTCGAGCTTGGCATCGCTCACCCGGCCGCAATTGAAGCTGCCGTCGGCGCCGGTGGTCTTGGTGCGCACCAGCGACTGCAGCGTGTAGAGCGAGTCGAAGGTCGCCACGCCCCAGCCGAGCATGTAGGCGCTGGTGTCGTGCTTGAGGATCTTCGGGATGTGGGTGGAGAAGGGAATCGCGTTCAGCTTGACGCGCAGGCCGGCCTTGGCCCACATGCCGACCAGCGCCTGGCAGATCGCCTCGTCGTTGACGTAGCGGTTGTTCGGGCAGTCGAGGGTGAACTCGAAGCCGTTCGGGTAGCCGGCCTCGGCGATCAGCTTGCGCGCCGCGGCGGGATCGGCGCCCGACACCTTGTCGAGCGCGTCTGTGTGGCCGTGCACGCCGGGGGCGACCATGATCGCCGCGGGAATCGACAGGCCGCGCATGGTGACGCGCTTGATCGCATCGCGGTCGACCGCCATGTTCAGCGCGCGGCGCACCCGGACATCCTTGAACGGGTTCTTGCCTTTGACATCGGAGTACTGCAGCTCGTTGTTGTGCTGGTCGAGGCCGATGAAGATGGTGCGCACCTCATGGCCCTCGAGCATGCGCAGCGCGGGGTTCTGCTTCAGGCGCGCCACGTCCTGCGTCGGCAGGTCGGTGACGAGGTCGACGTCGCCGGCGAGCAGCGCCGAGACGCGCGTCGCGTCGGACTTGATCGGCGTGTAGATGACGTCGGTGACGTTGCCCTCGCGCTTGTCCCACCATGCCGGGTTGGCGGCGAAGACCAGCCGCTTGTCCGGCTCCCAGCCCTTGAGGACATAGGCGCCGGTGCCGTTGGCGTTGCGCGAGGCATAGGTCTCGTCCTTCGACTTCGCGTCCTGCACGTTCTGCGCGCGGTTCTTCTCCGCCCAGGCCTTGCTCATGATGCGGAAGTCGATGATCTTGCGCAGCAGCACCGGGTCCGGGCCGGCGAGGATGAAGTCCACGGTGTGGTCGTCGACCTTGCGAATCTCGTTCACGCCGGCGACGTACACCTGCAGCGTGCCCTGCGGCTGCTGGATGCGGCCGAAGGAGAAGATCACGTCGTCGGCGGTGAACGGCGTGCCGTCGTGGAACTTGACGTTGCGGCGCAGGCTGAAGCGCCACTGCGTCGGCGACAGCTGCTTCCAGCTCGTCGCCAGCGCCGGCTCGATGTCGTACTTCTTGCCGTAGCGCGTCAGGCCTTCGTAGACGTGCATCAGCATCGCCAGCGTGGTGGCGTGGTTCTGCGAGTGCGGGTCGAAGGTGAGGATGTCGTTCTGCGCCGCCCATCGAAGGGTTGTCGCATTCACCGAGAAAGTCGTCAGTAAGGCGACTGCTGCTAGGAGTGCTCTCATCGTTCCTCCTTATTTGAGAGGCAAGGCATCTTCCACCAGCGCGGCGAGGTAGCCTGCGCCGAGCGGGATCACTTCGTCGTTGAAATCGTAGTTGGGGTTGTGCAGGAAGCAGTTGTGCGGCCCGCCGCCCTGGCCGAGGAACACATAGGCGCCCGGGCGCTCGAGCAGCATGTACGAGAAATCCTCGCCGCCCATCACCGGGTCGTGGTCGGTGATCACGTTGGCCTTGCCGAACACGCGCTCGCCGACGCGCTGGGCGAACACCGACTCGCGCTCGCTGTTGACGGTGGCGGGGTAGCCGCGGGAGTACTCGATCGTCGCGGTGCAGCCGAGCGCTTCCGCGGTTTTCGAAGCGATCAGCCTGACTTTCTGCTCTGCCAGGTCGCGAGTCTTGGCGCGGAAGCTGCGCACGGTGCCGACCAGGTCCACGGCGTCGGGAGTGACGTTGAACGCGCCGATCTGGCTGGTCGCCATCGAGCAGATGCTGACCACCACGGCGTCGATCGGCTCGACGTTGCGGCTGGCGATGGTCTGCAGCGCGGTGATGACGTGCGCCGCGGCGACGACCGGGTCGACGTTGAGGTGCGGGAACGCGCCGTGGCCGCCAGTGCCGCGCACCTTGATCTTCAGCTCGTCGGTCGCCGCCATCATCGGCCCGGGGCGCACCGCGATCTTGCCCGGCGCGAGGCCCGGATAGTTGTGCAGCGCGTAGATCTCGTCGGCGGGAAACTTGCGGAACAGCCCTTCCTTCACCATCACCTGCCCGCCGCCGCCGCCTTCCTCGGCCGGCTGGAAGATGAGGTAAGCGGTGCCGGCGAAGTTGCGCGTCTCGGCGAGGTAGCGCGCCGCGCCGAGCAGCATCGTCGTGTGGCCGTCGTGACCGCACGCGTGCATGCGCCCTGCGTTTTTTGATTTGTGAGAAAAATTATTGGATTCGTGCATCGGCAGGCAGTCCATGTCGGCGCGCAGGCCGATGCTCTTGCCGCCATTGGCTTTACCCTTGATCACGCCGACCACGCCGGTTTTGGCGAGGC
Organism: Burkholderiales bacterium; assembly: GCA_035607175.1. Classification (GTDB taxonomy): domain Bacteria; phylum Pseudomonadota; class Gammaproteobacteria; order Burkholderiales; family SG8-39; genus SCGC-AG-212-J23. The sequence goes on along the minus strand of DATNCP010000059.1, from coordinate 5,438 downwards.
CGGTGTGCGTCTCGACGCCCCACTTCTTCAGCGACTCGACTACCAGCGCCGAAGTGCGGCTTTCCTCGAAGGCGAGCTCGGGGTGGGCATGCAGGTCGCGCCGCACGCCGGTCAGCTCGGCGTGATAGGTGCGGATGCGCTCGACGGGGCTGGTCTGGGGCGGTTTCATTGCGTCTCGATGCGGAGCCGGGGGTCGACCGCATAGTAGAGCAAGTCGACCGTCAGATTGATCAATACGAAGAACGCCGCCACCAGGCACAGGTAGGCAGCCATGACCGGCACGTCGGCGAAGCCCACCGCCTGGATGAAGAGCAGCCCCATCCCGGGCCACTGGAACACGGTTTCGGTGATGATGGCGAAGGCGATGATCGCGCCGAGCTGCAGCCCGGTGATGGTAATGACCGGCACGAGGGTGTTCTTCAAGGCGTGGCGGAAATGCACCGCCCGATCGGTCAGGCCGCGCGCGCGGGCGAAGCGGATGTAGTCGGTGCGCAGCACCTCGAGCATCTCCGAGCGCACCAGCCGCTGGATCAGCGTCATCTGGAAGAGGCCGAGCGTGATCGAGGGCAGGATCAGCGACTTCAGGCCGGAGAGGGTGAGAAAGCCGGTGCTCCATCCGCCGAGCATCACCACGTCGCCGCGGCCGAAGGACGGCAGCCAGCCGAGCGTCACCGAGAACACCAGGATCAGCAGGATGCCGATGAGGAAGGTCGGCAGCGACACGCCCGCGAGCGACCCCGCGAGCAGCAGGTGCGAGAACCACGAGCGCGGCCGCAGCGCGGTGTAGATGCCCATCGGAATGCCGAATGCGAGCGCGAGCAGCGCCGCGACGAAGGAGAGCTCGAGCGTCGCCGGCAGGCGCTCGACGATCAGCCGCGAGACCGGCTGCACCTGGCGAAGGCTGAGGCCGAACTCGCCGCGCACGGCGTTCTTGACGAAGCTCCAGTACTGCACGAAGAACGGCCGGTCGAGGCCGAGGTCGCGCCGCCATTGCTCGCGCTGCTCCTCGGTCGCGTCCTGGCCGCCCATGTAGACCACCGGGTCGCCGACGAAGCGGAATAGCGAGAACGCGATCAGCCCGACCGCCAGCATGACGAGGATCGCCTGGCCGAAGCGGCGCAGGATGAAGGCGAGCATGGGAAAATGGTAGCGCATGTCCTTCGCCGAACAGCTCGTGGCGTGGCAGCGCCGCCACGGGCGCCACGAGCTGCCCTGGCAGGGCACGCGCGACCCCTACCGGATCTGGCTCTCGGAAGTGATGCTGCAGCAGACCCAGGTCGCCGCGGTCATCCCTTACTACGAGCGATTCCTCGATAAATTCCCGACCGTCGACGACCTGGCGCGCGCCGAGGAAGAGGAGGTGCTGCAGCTCTGGAGCGGGCTTGGGTACTACGCGCGCGGCCGGAACCTGCATGCCGCAGCGCGGGAGATCGCCCGCAATGGCTTTCCGAAAAAGGCGAAGGACATCGAAGCGCTGCCGGGCGTGGGCCGTTCCACGGCCGCGGCGATCGCGGTCTTCGCCTTCGGCGCGCGCGCGGCGATCCTGGACGGCAACGCCAAGCGCGTGCTGGCGCGCGTCTTTGGCGTCGCCACGCCCGACTGGGATCTCGCCGAGCGCCACCTGCCGGCAACGGACGTCGCCGCTTACACGCAGGCGCTGATGGATCTCGGCGCGACGGTCTGCACGCGCCGGCCCGATTGCGCGCGCTGCCCGGTCAGCCGGCGCTGCGTCGCGCGGCGCGACGGCCGCGTCGCGGAGCTGCCCGCTCCCAGGGCGAAGAAGATATTGCCGCTGAGGCACACCACCTGGTTGATCCTGAAAAATGAAAACCAGGTTCTACTCGAGCGCCGCCCGTCACCGGGAATCTGGGGCGGCCTCTGGTGCTTCCCGCAATCGCTGAGCCGTGCGCCGCGCGGCCGCAAGCTCGCGCCGATCGAGCACGGCTTCACGCACTTCCGCCTGCGGATTCAGCCCCTGCTCTGCGAGGTGCGGAAAAAGCGACCGGCGGGCGCTACGCTGCGCTGGATGCGGATCGCGGACGTCGCTTCGGCCGCGGTGCCGACGCCGGTACGGAGACTTATCGGCCTTCTGCGGTGACGCCGAGCCACGCGAGCGCCTCGTCGAGGCGTTCGCTCACCTTCACCTTGGCGCCGCGATTGAGCGCCACGGTCTCGCCGAAGCGATTCGGGTCGATGAGCGGCTGGTGGCCGTATACCGCCACCTGCAGGAAGCAGGGCGGCGTCCTGGCGGCGAGCAGCCGCTGCTCGGTGGCGACGAACAGGCCGAGCGAATAGCGCTCGTCCTGCGAGGGATTGCCGGTAACGGCGCTGGCATCGAAGAGGATGCGGCTGACGCCGAGCGGCAGCGCGGCTTTTACTGCACGGTCATAGGCGTCCTGTGCGCCGCGCACGCTGAACGCGCCGGACAGGGCGGCAACAAGATGGTGCTTCCGTGATTCGAGATCGACAGTGAGGGTCATTTCTTCCAAAAAAAGCGGCGGAGTATAGAGACTCCGCCGCCGTCGCGCCGTTAAATAGTTTGCGAGTGTTGTTTTTCAGCGTTTCAAACGCCCCGCGCTTGCGCGAGCAGGGCGTTCAAATGCTCGAGTCGCAAGCGGGCATCGGTCATTTCGAGAAGTTCCTGCTTGCTCTCCATCGGCAGCGGCAACAGCTCGGCGAGGCGCAATCCGACCCACCAGCTGGAGTCGAGGCGGTGCGGCCCGGCAATCGCGTCGGGCGTTTCGTTGAGCAGGCGCTCGAGCAGGCGGGCGCAGCGCGCGTTCCCCGGCGGCACCGGCCCGTCGTCGTCGTCGGCAATCGCCGCGACGCGGGCGCGCGCGAGGCCGTCGCGCTCGACGCGGCGCTCGAGGATGCGGAAGCGCCCTTCGCCTCGCGCCACGACCTGGAGCAGGCCGAGCTGCGGCATGTCCCAGTCGGCGATGCGCGCGAAGGTGCCGATTTCCGCCGGGACGGCGGGCTTGCCGACTTCGCTTCCCTCGCGAATCAGGCAAACGCCGAACGGCGAGCCTTCCTTCAGGCAGACCTTGGCCATCCCCATGTAGCGCTGCTCGAAGATGCGCAGCGGCAGCCGCCCGCCCGGGAACAGCACGGTGTTGAGCAGAAAGAGCGGGAGGTCTTCTATTTCCGGTCCTCGATCGCGAGGTGGCGATGGCGCACGAGGACTCGCCATTTCGGGGCGAAGGCGGCGGCGAGGCCCTCGGCCAGGTAGACCGAGCGGTGCCGGCCGCCGGTGCAGCCGACGGCGACCGTGACCGAGCTGCGATTCTCGCGCACGATCTCGGGCAGCCAGCGCTCGAGCAGCGCGCGCACTTCCTCCAGCCAGCGGCCGACCGCCGGCTCGCGCTTCAGGAAATCGATCACCGGCGCGTCGCGCCCGGTGAGCGGACGCAGCGCCGCCTCGTAGTGCGGGTTGGCGAGCATGCGGCAGTCGAACACCCAGTCGGCGTCGAGGGGCACGCCGTCCTTGTAGGAGAACGACTCGAACAGCAGGCTGAGCGAGCCGGCGCCGAGCCCGAGCAGGTCGCGGATCCAGTTCTGCAGCACGCGCGGCTGCAGGTCGCTGGTGTCGATGCGCTGGCCGAGTCCCACGACGCCCGTCAGCAGCGCGCGCTCCCGCTCGATCGCCTCCGACAGCGTCAGCCCTTCGCCGGAGAGAGGATGCCGGCGGCGCGTCTCGGAGAAGCGCCGCAGCAGGGCAGCCGGCGAGGCCTCGAGGTAGAGCACGCGACACTCGACGCCGCGCTTGCGCAGGCTCTCGATGTGCTCGGGCAGGGAGGAGAGGGCGGCGCTGCGCGCGTCGATGCTGAGCGCCACGCGCTCGTGTCCGTCGGCGGCGAGGAGGTCGGCGACCTGCAGCAGCAGGGTCGCCGGCAGGTTGTCGACGCAGTAGTAGCCGCTGTCTTCCAGGACGTGCAGGGCAATCGTCTTGCCCGAGCCGGACAGGCCGCTGACCAGGATTAGCTGCATAACGGCAGGATGAGCTGCACTACTCCTTTTCCTGCATCTGCTGCTTCTGCCGTGCGAGGAACTCGGCGGTCGTATCGATGCCGCGCAGCTTGAGGATTTCGTTGCGCACCGCGGCCTCGACCAGCACCGCGAGGTTGCGCCCCGCGGCCACCGGGACGATCACCTTGCGCACCATGACGCCGAGGATCTCCTCGGAGAGCTCGGCGAGCGGCAGGCGCTCGGTGGGATCCCGGCCGCCGGGCAGCGGCTTGGCGAGGTGCGCGATCAGGCGCAGCTTCATCTTCCGCCGCACCGCGGTCTCGCCGAAGATGGTGCGGATGTTGAGCAGGCCCAGGCCGCGCACCTCGATGTAGTCCTTGAGCATGGGCGGGCAGCGGCCTTCGAGCGCGCCGGCGGCGATGCGCGAGATCTCGACCACGTCGTCGGCGACCAGGCCGTGGCCGCGCGTGATCAGCTCGACGCCGAGCTCGCTCTTGCCGACCCCCGAGTCGCCGGTGATCAGCACGCCGACGCCGAGCACGTCCATGAACACGCCGTGGCGCTCGATCTTGTCGGCGAGGGCCTTGGTGAGGTAGCGCGAGAGCTTCTCGATCACCTTCGGCGCCGGCAGCGGCGAGGCGAGGAGCGGCGTATGCGACTTCTGCGCCGCGTCGACCAGCACCGGCGGCGGAGTGACGCCGTCGGCGACGATCACCGCGGCGGGCCGCGACTCGAACAGGCGCTCGATGAAGCCCGAGACCATGCCGGCCTCGTAGGCGCCGATGACCTGGATGCTGTTGGGATGGGTGAGGTTGAGGTGGCCGATCAGCGCCGCGGCCGCGGCCGCGTCGCTGCGCACCGCGGTGGCGCCGTCTCGCCCGGCGACCCAGGCGAGCGAGAGCGCCTCGCGGTTGTCGTCATGCAGCCGCGCGACGTTGACCTGCGGCATCCGGCTGCCATGCGGTGATCAGCTGGTGGAGGTGGGCGGCGTCGGGCGCGCTCAGCATCGCTTCGCGCAGCGCGCGGTCGCTGAACATCTGCGCCAGCTCGGAGAGGATCTGCAGGTGCTTCTCGGTCGCCTTCTCCGGCACCAGCAGCACGAAGGCGAGGCTCACCGGCTGGCCGTCGGGCGACTCGAACGGCACCGGCTGCGCCAGGCGCAGGAAAGCGCCGAGCGCTTCCTTCAGGCCCTTGATGCGGCCGTGCGGGATCGCGACCCCCTGGCCGAGCCCGGTGGAGCCGAGCTTTTCGCGCGCGAACAGGCTGTCGAAGACGACGCTGCGCGCGATCTTGTCGTGGTTCTCGAACAGCAGGCCTGCCTGCTCGAACAAGCGCTTCTTGCTCGACGCCTGGAGGTCGGCGACGACGTGCGATGGCGAGAGGATCTTGGCGACGAGACTCATTCGGGTGAGGCTTTGGGCCCTCTGGTTTTGTCCTGCAGCTTGTCCTTATAGCGTAACACTTGGCGGTCG
>DATNCP010000043.1:0-11665 GCA_035607175.1 Burkholderiales bacterium | reverse complement strand
AGCCGCCGGGGTAATTGAACCAGAAGATCCCGCCGACCAGCTCGCCCGCGGCGTAGAGGCCGGGAATAGGTTCTCCATCCGAACTCAGGACGCGGGCCTGGGTATCTATTTTCAAACCCCCAAAACTGAAGGTGATGCCGCAGGTCACAGCGTAGGCCTCGAACGGCGGTGTGTCGAGCGTGTTCGCCCAGTTGCTCTTGTTCACCTCCAGGCCCTCGGTGCGCCGCCCGTCCTTCACATTCGGGTTGAACGCGATCTCGGTACGCACCGCCGCGTTGTATTTCTTCAGGGTCTCGAGCGCGACCTTCTGGTCGGTGTCGTCCATCTTGGAGACCAGCTCTTCGAGCGAGTTGCCGGCGATCTTGGTCACCTGCTTGATGCGGTACTCGTCGCGCAGCTGCTGCTTCACCTTGCCGTCGAAGATCTGCCAGGCGAACTGCTTCGGCTGCTGCAGGATCACGCGGCCGTACTTGGCGTACGTGTAGTTGCGGAAATCCGCGCCCTCGTCGACGAAGCGCTTGCCGTCGGCGTTGATGTACACGCCCCACGGATAGGAATGCTTCTGGAAGCCGTCGCCCACCGCGAGATCGCCGGTCTCGGGCGCGTTGCGATCCCACGCCACCGCGTGGCATCCCGACCAGTTGCCGTGCGCCGCCGCGCCGATCTCGAGCGCCATGCGGATCGCGTCGCCGGTGTTGAAGCGCGTGCCGCGCACCTTGGCGAGCTCCCAGCCCGGGCCCATGTAGCGCGTTCGCCATTCGGTATTCGCCTGGAATCCTCCCGCAGCCAGTACTACGGATGTGGAGGACAGGGTTTTCGTCTTGCCCTGGTCCTTGACCACCACTCCATGAACCCCGGCGTCATCCGCGACCAACGAGATGGCTCTTGCGCCGTACATGATCTCGATGCCCGCCTTCTTCGCGAGCTGCGTCAGCGATTCGACCAGCCCCGGCCCGCCGCCGACCGCTTCCACCGTGAGGCCTCCCCAGAACTTGAACTTGCCGCCGATCTTGAACGCCTGCCGGCCCCACGCCGCGGTGAAGCGCACGCCGCGCTTTCGCATCCACTGCGCGGTCGCCAGGCTTTGCTTGACGAGGATTTCGGTGAGGTCCGGATCGCAGCGGTACTCGGTGACCCGCGCCATGTCGTCGAGGAATTGCTCTTCGGTATAGGTGCCGAAGTCGGTGTTGGCGATTTCCTCCGCCGAGAGGTCCGGGATCAGCGTCTTGAGATCGTCCGGCCCGCGGTAGGCGAGGCGGAACAGTCCCGCGGTGAAGCGCGAGTTGCCGCCCGATTCGTCCTCGGGGGCGCGCTCCAGGACGAGGATCTTCTTCTTGTGCTCGGACGCGGAAAGCGCCGCGCACAGCGCTGCGTTCCCTCCGCCCACTACGATGACGTCGTATTGCATCAGTCGATCTTGATGTGGGCCTTCTGGATGACGTCCTTCCAGCGAGCCTGCTCCCTGGCGACGAAGTCGGCGTACTCCTGCGGCGTCGAGCCGATCGGCTCTGCGTCGTCGGGCTTGAAGCGCTCGATGACCGCGGCGGTCTTCACCGCCCTCGCCGCCTCGTCGGCCAGGCGCTTGACGATGGCGGGCGGCGTCTTCGCGGGCGCCGACAGCCCGTACCACTGCGAGGTCTCGAAGCCGGGATAACCCTGCTCGGCAACCGTGGGCGCCTCGGGCAGCGACTGCAGCCGCTTGGGCGAGCCGACGGCGATGACGCGCAGCTTTCCGGACTTGACGTGCGGCATCAGGGGCGGCGTGCCTGCCGAAGTCGCGTGCGTGCGCCCGGCGATGAGGTCGATGAGATTCGGCCCGGTGCCTTTGTACGGCACGTGCTGGATCTGAATGCCGGCCATGAGCTTGAGGTACTCCATGGCGAGGTGACCCGCGCTGCCGTTGCCGGCCGAGCCGTAGTAGAGCTTGCCCGGCTCTTTCTTCGCGAGCGCCACGAACTCGCGCAGGTCTTTTGCCGGGACGCTATCGTGCACCACGAAGATGTTCGGCACCTTGGTGAGCAGCGAGACGTGCACGAAATCGCGGTTCACGTCGAACGGCAGGTTCGAGTAGAGGAACGGGTTGAGCGCCAGGCTGCCGATGTGCGTGATGAGCAGCGTGTAGCCGTCGGGGTCGGCGCGCGCGACGTCGAGCATCGCCGGGTTGCCGCCGCCGCCGCCCTTGTTCTCGATGACGAAGCTTTCACCGAGGCCCTTGGCCATCTCCTCGGACACGAAACGCGCCACCAGCGTCGAGCTGCCGCCCGGGGCGAAGGGGACGACGAGACGGATGGGCTTGGCGGGATAGGACTGCGCGCAGGCCTGCGACACGAACAGCAGCAGTGCAAGGAATCTCAGAATTGGTATCTCCTCAGTCCACCGTCGACGGGAATCATGGTGCCGGTGATGTAGCGCGCGAGCGGTGAGGCGAGGAAGCAGACCAGGTTGGCGATGTCCGAAGGCTGGCCGTATTCGCCCACCGGGATGTCGTGCTCGCTCTCCTTCTTGCGGAACTCGGGCGAGTAGTTGCGGCGGATCTGCTCGCTGTCGATGCGCCCCGGCGGAATGCAATTGACGGTGATGCCGTGCTTGCCGACCTCGCGCGACAGGCCCTTCGACCAGGAATGCATCGCCGCCTTGGCGGCGAAGGCCCCGTTCAGGCCCTCGGGCTCGGACTTGCCGGTGATGTTGATGATGCGGCCCCACTTGCGCGCCATCATCTGCGGCAGGAGCTTGTGCGCGAGCTGGCGCTGGCGGGTGAAGTTGAGCGTCAGCGCTTCTTCCCATTGCTCGTCGTTCGACTCGAGCGTGAAGCGCCGGCTGCCGCCGGCGTTGTTGATCAGGATCTCCACCGAGCCGAGGCCTTTCAGTGCCGCATCGGCGATCCTGTCCGGCGCCCCTTCCTGGAGGAAATCCTGCTCGATGATCACGAGCTTGGTTTTCAGTTCTGCCTGCAATTCATCCAGAAGATTTTTTCTACGAGCAACCACGGCGAGCTTCACCCCCTCGCGCGCGAGCGCGACGGCGATGCCGCGGCCGATGCCGATGCTCGCGCCGGTGACGAGCGCGGTCTTGCCGGCGATGCCGAGCTCCATGCGCTAGCGGTTCAGTTCCAGGATGTGCATCCCGGTGTTGGCGCGGTCGACGATGTAGACGTAGCCGCGGTCGTCGACCTCGAGGTTGTTGGTCTGGATGGCGATCTTGCAGGCCTCGCCGCCCGCCGTCTTGACGCAGCGCTTGTCGGTCTTGTCGGTGGTCGCCGGAATGTAGTAGCCGACCTCGCGCGGATTGAACGGATCGCTGATGTTGACGGCGCGCACGCCGGCGTTGAACCAGGCGACGAACAGGATGCGCTTGGCGTACATCGGCGGCTGGTTCTCGTTCGACGAGTGCGAGCCGAAGCGCCCGCCGCGGCTGCAGAAGTCGCCGGGCTTCTCGGGCACGTTGAAGGTGGCGACGCCGACCGGCGTCTTCTCCTCGGTGACGTCGACCACGAACACGTGCTGGCGCGGTTCGGTGCATTCGTTCGCCAGCGATTCATTGACGACGAAGACGAAGTCGCGGGGTGCGCCCTTGTCCTTCGCGAACTCGGGCAGGCTCATGCCCAGCACTGGCAGCGCGGTATGCGCGCCGTTCATCGACGAAAGGTTGAAGCGGCTGACTTCCGGCGCCCGCAGGTTCGCCGCGGTCGGCTCGTGCGGGCCGGCGAGGAGTTTCGCGCGGTCGACGATCTGCATCACGCCGGACTTGTTGGTGCCGTAGCCGAAGTAGACGCGATTGCCTTTCGGGCCGGTGGAGATCGGCCCGTGCAGCTCGGTCGGCACCGGCCCGGTCGCGCCCGGCTCCTGGCCGGCGAGGCCGAAGTTGCGGATGAACTTCGGTTGCGCCGGGTCGGACAGGTCGAAGATCTGCGTCATGCGGCGGGTGCGCCAGTCCGGCAGGCCGGAAACCAGGTAGGCGATGCCGGTGTCGCACTCCCACCAGTTCTTGTGCGTGCCTTTCAGCTTGTCGATCACCACGCTGACGCGCGAGGGCTTCTCCGGCGTGGTCACGTCCCAGACTTCGTGCGCGAGGTTGCCGAAGGTGCGCAGCAGGTAGACCTTGCTCGGATCACCTTTGGGCAGCTCGGAGCCGTTGCAGACGCGCACCATCTGCGCGCCGCCGGTCTCGCCCAGCCCCGGCTCGCCGGGAATGTGCGCGACGTAGCGCGGCTTGCGCGGGTCGGTGACGTCGACGATCGAGGTGCCATTGTCTTCGGCGCGGCCGGTGAGCGCGTTTGTCGACACGCCGCCGTGATGGCCGATGTAGGCGATCCAGCGCCCCTTGTTCTCGCGGATCACCGGCTGGTAGGCACTGCGGCCCTGCAGGTCCTGGTAGCCGAGCAGCGTCATGTTCGAAGCGCTCGCCGGGTGTTCCGCCCAGGCGACGGGCGAGCCCAGCAGGAGACTCGCGATTGCAGCGCAATAGCCGGTGGTTTTCATAGCGCGCGCTCCGATGGCCACGGGAAGGAGCGCATCGTACCCGAGCCGCCCGGACTACGGCACGCAGCTTGCACGGGCCGTTGCGAACCAATTTCCCGTGGAGAAGACGATGAACTGGAAGACCCTGGTCGCAGCGGCCGTCGCGGCTGGTTTTGCCCTGCCTTTCGCGGCGTCCGCCGACAACGACAAGCCCAGGAGCGAGAAGGCCGCCGGTTCGGCCGCGAGCGGGCGCACGACCGGCTCGGCGGCGCTCTTCGACCGCCTCGACAAGAACAGGGACGGCTTCGTCACCCGCGACGAGGCGCGCGACGCGACCGAGCTGCAGGGCCGCTTCGCCGAGCTGGACACGGACAACGACGGCAAGATCTCGCGCAGCGAGATGCGCGGCCTCGACAACGAGCGCCGCGGCGCCGCAGGCTCGACCAAATGAAGCGGTCGACCGCCGCGGCGTTCGCCGCCCTGCTGCTCGCCGCGGGCGCGCAAGCCGCGCCGCGCGCCGAGAGCGCGCTCGAGTGCGGCATCGCCGCCGACATGGCGGTGGTAGCGCATTCCCTCGCCCGGGAGGACGTGCAGCGTCCCAAGGCGAGCCAGATCATGGCGCGCATCTACGACGTCGCCGAATCCGAGCGCGGCAGGGAAATCATGAAAGAGATCCTCGAAGCCGCCTATGCGGGAAGCGGCAGCTCCGGGCACAAGTTCGCCGAGGACCTGTTCGCCGCGTGCATGAAAAGCGGCGGCAACCTGGATACCGTCCTCGGGAAACGCCTTTAATCCGCCTTGGCGCCCGACTCCTTCACGAGCCGGGCCCACAGCTTCGCGTCCTCGTTGAGAAACGCGCCGAAATCCTCCGGCGACGATGAGCTCGAGGTCTCGGTGCCCTCGCGCGCCAGCGTCCTGGCGATCTCCGGCAGCTTGAGCACCTGCCCGGTCGCGGCGAAGAGCTTCTTCACCGCCTCGTCGGGCGTTCCGGTCGGGACGAAGAAACCGTACCAGAACGAGATCTCGTAGTCGGGCAAGCCCGCTTCGGCCATCCCCGCCACGCCGGGCACGAGCGGCGTCGCGTCGCGGCTTGTGACCGCGAGCGCGCGCAACCGCCCCGCCTGCACGAGCGGCAGAACCGAGGGCGGCGTGGCGAACGCGAGCTGCGTATCGCCGGCGAGCACCGATTGCACCGATGGCGCGCCGCCTTTGTAGGGCACGTGAGTCATCTCGACGCCGGCGAGCCGCATGAACAGCACCGCGGAGAGGTGCGGCGCCGAGCCGTTGCCCGAGGTGGCGTAGTTGAGCTTGCCGGGATTTTTCTTCGCCAGCGCGATCAGGTCCTTGACGGAGCTCACGCCGATGGCCGGATTGACGGCGAGGATCAGCGGCGAGGAGCTCACCTTGCTGACGGGCACCAGGTCCTTCAGCGGCTGGAACCCCGCCTTCGGCGTGAGCAGGGGATTGACGAGGATGCTCGACGGGCTGGCGATCAGGAACGTATAGCCGTCGGCCGGGCTCTTCGCCACGTATTCGGCGGCGATGCTCGAGCCTGCGCCCGGGCGGTTGTCGACCACGATCGGCTGGCCGAGCGCGCGGCCGAGCGGCTCCTGGAAAGCGCGCGCCACGAAGTCGGCGGCGCCGCCCGGCGCGAAGCCCACCACCAGGCGCAGCGGCTTCGCCGGATAGGGCTGCGCGAATGCCTGCGCGGCGAACAGCAGGAGACAGACGAATCTCATAGCGCTCCCTCCACGGATGACAGCAGCGCGCCGAGCTTCGGCGGGCTCGCCTCGACGCCGACCTTCACTCCCGCTTCGCGCAGCGCCGCCGAGGCCACCGGACCGATGGAAGCGACGAGCGTGCGATTCAGCGCGCCTTGCACATCCTTGTTCAACTTTTTCGAGACCAGGAACAGGTTCCGCACCTGCTCCGCGTTGGTAAACAGCACCGCATCCATCTCGCCGCGCTCGAGCCGGCCGACCAGTTCGGCGAGCAGGGCAGTGTCCGGCGGCAGCGACCAGCGGTAAGTCGGGATCTCGATCACCTCGGCGCCGCGCGCCTCGAGCGCGCGGTCGAGCTCGGCGTTGACGCTGCCGTAGCGCTGCACGATGACGCGCTCGCCCTTGACCGGCACGTCCCGGATGCAATCCAGCAGCTCGCGCGTGGTGAAGGGATCCGCGGCGCTGCGGTCGATGTGCACGCCGCGCTGGCGCAGCGCGCCGGTCGGCTTGGGGCCGCGGACGGCCACGTTCACGCCTTTCAGCAGGGAAAGGAATTTCTCCGTCAGGGAAAGGGAATCGGTCGCGGCGAACAGCGCTCTCGTGCCGACGCCGGTCTGGAAGATCGCCAGCTTCGCCGGCCGCGCTTCCAGCGATTTCACCAGCGCCGCGATGGCCTGCGGGTCGAGGTCGGGGAGCTCGGCAAGCGCCGGCGCGTGGAACGGCTGCGCGCCGCGTCCCGCGACCAGCTCGGCAAGCTCGCGCCCCAGGCGGCTCTCGAGCACCGCCACGCGCTTGCCCTGCATGCCCATCAGCGCGCGAGGCGGGTGTTGGCGAGTTCGAGGCGGTCGGCGACGTTGCGCACCAGCGCGCGGGTGAGCTGCAGCTGCGCGCCGAGGCTCATCTTCTCCAGCGCCGCGGGCTGGAACTCGGAGATCAGCACGTCGGTATGCGACTCGACCGTCGCGTGGCGCGCCTCGCCGCCCGCGATCCACGCCATCTCGCCGAAGAACTCGGTGCCGCTCACCATGTTGAGCAGGCGCGTGCCCTTGGTGACCTTGGCCTCGCCTTTGGCGAGGAAGAAGAAGCTCGTGCCCTTCTCCTTCTCCTTGACGATCTGCTTGCCCTTGGCGAGCCGCGCCCACTTTCCGGCGCGCGCCAGCTCCCAGAGCTCCGAGTCGGCGAGCGTGGAGAGCATCGGCACGTTCTTCAGCATCACGTACTTCTCGCTGTCGGGGATCGCCCCCGCCGGCAGCACCAGCGGCCCGACCTTGGAAATCTCGAGCGCGAACTCGGCCCAGGTGGCGTAGCGCTGCTTCGGGTCCTTCTTCAGCGCGCGCAGCACCAGGGCGTCGAGCGGCTTGGGCAGCTCGGCGCGCAGGCTCGAGGGCGGCGCCGGGTCCTGCTGGATGATCTTCTGCATCAGCGTCTCGATGTTCTCGCCGCCGAACGGCCGCCCGCCGGTCAGCAGCTCGTAGAGCACCACGCCGAGCGAGTACATGTCGCTGTGGAAGCTCACTTCCTTGCCCTGGATCTGCTCCGGCGACATGTAGAAGGGCGAGCCCATCGCCGCGGTCTGCACCACCTGGCTCTTTTTCAGGAACGCGGCGCCGAAATCGGCGATCTTCACCTCGGTGCCCTCGGCGATCATGATGTTCGCCGGCTTGATGTCGCGGTGCACGATGCCCTGGCTGGCGGCGTACTCGAGCGCGCCGCAGCACTTGAAGCCGATCTGCAGCACGTCGGCGATCGGCAGCAGCTTGCCGGAGATGACGTGCTTCGACAGGTCGCCTCCCATGACCAGTTCCATGGCGATGTGGCCGGAATCCGCGGCCACCACCGCGTCGAGGATCGAGACGATGTGCGGGTGGCGCAGCTTGCCGGCGAGCGAGGCCTCGTTCAGGAATTGCGTGCGGTAGACCGTGCCGAACTCCGGGTCGCGGAACACCTCGGGCTCGATGGTCTTCAGCGCCACCTCCTTGCCGGTAAAGCTGTCCTTCGCCAGGTAGACGGTGCCGGTCGCGCCCTTGCCGAGGTGCTTCTGCACCTCGTATTTTCCGACTTGGAGCGTAAGGTCCATTTGCGACAGAATGTACCTCAGCCATGACCAAATTACTGACCTTCGTTCTCTGTGCGTTCACCGCCACCGCCGGCGCCCAGGTGAGTGGGCAGGCTCGTGCACAAGTGCACGTCCAGGAATACCCGGTTCCGCCCGGCCATGGCGTGCACGATGTCTGGGCAGACGCGAATCCCGGCGGACCGATCTGGATCTCCGCACAGAGGAGCGGCAACCTCGGCATCCTCGACCCCAAGAGCGGCAAGGTCGAGTTCGTCAAGCTCGGCACCGGCTCCTCGCCGCACGGCGTGGTCGCCGGCGCCGACGGCGCGCCCTTCCTCACCGACGGCGGGCAGAACGCGATCGTGCGCGTCGATCCGAAGACCCGCGCCGTGAAGCGCTGGCCGCTGCCCGCGGACAGCGGCTACACCAACCTCAACACGGCGATCTTCGACAAGAAGGGCGTGCACTGGTTTACCGGCCAGAGCGGCATCTACGGCCGGCTCGACCCGCGCAACGGCAAGATGGAAGTGTTCGAGTCGCCGCGCGGTCGCGGCACGTACGGCATTCACGTCACGCCCGACGGCAACGTGTACTACGCCTCGCTCGCCGGTTCTCACATCGCCCGCATCGATCTTGGCAGCGGCAAAGCCACGGTGATCGAGCCGCCGACGCCGCGCCAGGGCGCGCGCCGCGTCTGGTCCGACTCCAAGGGCAACATCTGGGTCTCGGAATGGAACTCCGGCAATCTCTCCCGGTACGAGCCCGCGACCGGCAAGTGGAGCGCGTGGCGCGCGCCGGGCGACGACCCGCACATCTACGCGGTGTACGTCGACGAGAACGACAAGGTCTGGGCTTCGGAGTGGAGCGCGCAGGCGATGCTGCGCTTCGATCCGGCGACGGAAAGGTTCGAGAGCTTCCGCTCATCGAGCCGCAACGCGAACGTGCGGCAGATCCACGGCCGCAAGGGCGAAGTCTGGACGCCGGAATCGGCGGCCGACAAGATCGTGGTGTACCGCTACTGACTAGTTCGGGGTCAGGGTAACAATTCGTGAGCCGGAAAGCGCAGCGCGACTACGGCGTGAATTGTTACCCTGACCCCGAATTGCCCTAAGGGCGCTCCAGCCGCCGCGGCGCCAATGGCACCGCGGCGGCGAGCGCGAGTCCCCCGGTCTCTCCCCCGCGGTCTTGTTACTGCAGCGTGCGCGCGAACGTGCGGCCGCGCAGGTAGTCGTAGGCGTGCGGCTCGTCGTGCACGAGGTCCGAGACCGTCAGCGTGATCTCGTCGTGGATTTCGTCGTACTTGGAATCGAGCTTCGGAAAGATGCCGATCTCGGTGATGAACAGGTCGGCGTCCGGAATGCGGTTCCTGTCGACGCTGCGCGGCAGCATCGCCCGGTCCTGCACCGAGAAGCCGTGCAGGCTGGGGCAGCGAGCGAACAGCGCTTTCATCTTCGCGTCGACGTTCGCTTCCAGCCGCCCGAGCAGGCCTTCTGCTGCCGAGCTGAGCTTGAATTCCGGGATCTTGCTGCTGGTGCTCATGGTGACGCCCTCTGTGTAGCGTGACGTGGAAGCCACGTGTCACTACGAACACTACAGGGAGGGGAAAAATCCCGGAATCGGGGATTTCCCTAGACCACTACAGGGGGAGCCTGTCGCTGTGTTTTAGATTGTTTTAATGCAGGGTGCGGGCAAAGGTCCGCCCGCGCAGGAGATCGCCGGCCTCCGGGCGCTCCTCGAGAAGCTCGGAGAGCGTCAGAGCGATGTCCTGGTAGATCTCGCCGTACTGCTCGGCGGAAAGCCGCGGCGCGATCCCGACATCGCTGACGAACAGCTCGCCGGCCTCGCCCCGCACGGAGAACCCCGAAAGCTCGGGGCAACGCGAGAAGAGCAGCTGCAGCTGCTGCTCGACCTGGTCCACCACCTGATGCTGGATTCTCATGGCTCCAACGTATTCCCCAGAGGTTTCAGGCGGCTCCGTGCCCCCCGTCCCGTGCGGTCTAACCGCCCGCGCGACACCTATCGTCGTCCTCCCGCGACAGGGTTTCGCGGCGGGAATGCACAGGCCTTGCGGTTTTTTGCCGTTCCGGTAAAGATACTATCTTTAGAATGACCGTCCATCCCCTCTTTGTCGGCCGTTCGGCCACCCTCGCTTCGCGCATCGTCGCCGACGTTCGCGAGGCGCTCTTCGAGCGCCGCTACCGGCCGGGCGAGTTTCTCGGCACGGAGAAGGACCTGGCGGCGCGGCATGGCGTGAGCCGCATCGTTGCGAGGGACGCGCTGCGCACCCTCGAGGCGCTGGGGATCGTCGACATCTCGCGCGGGGCCGGGGGCGGCGCTCGCATCACGCGCGGCAACCCGCAGCTTTTCGCCGAGGCGCTGGCGGTGCAGCTCGAGCTCGCCGATATCGACCGCGAGGAAATCATGACCGCGCAAGGCGCGGTCGAAGGCCTCGCCGCCGAGCTTGCAGCGCGGCACGCGACTCCCGCTCAAATTCTTTCATTGGCGAAGCTCGTGGATGAAGCCGAGGCGCTGCTGGACGATCTCGACGCCTTCACGCGAGCGAGCCTGCAGTTCCACCTCGGCGTCGCCGAGGCTTCGCACAACCGCGTGCTGCACTACCAGTTGATCTCGCTGCAGCACGTCTCCTGGCCGACCCGCAACCGCACGCTGAACCGGGCGCTGGCGAAGAAGATCCTGGACGCGCATCGCCGGCTGGTCGCGCTCATCGAAGCGCGCGACCCCGTCGCCGCGCGGCAATTCATGGAGGCGCACGTCGGCATGATCCGCGAGCGCCGTGTCGCCGAATCGAAATCATCGGTCTGCTGCTAAAGAGGAGAGAACCATGGCGAAATTCCTGATCACCCCGCATTTCCGGCTGCACGAGTGGGTCGCCGAGGAGAAGGGCTACTTCAAGGCCGAAGGGCTCGACTACGAGTTCCGCCCGGCCTTCAAGGGCCAGGACCTTTCCGCCGCGCACAAGACGCCGGACAAGGTCGGCGCCTACCAGAACATCGAGGCCGGGCGCGAGAGCAACGTGAGCTGCGCCTGCCACTGGACGGTCAACGTCGCCGCGTCCAACGGACACACCAAGATGTACGCCGACGCGTACTCGGTTTCGCCCGCCGCGGTGTTCGTGCCGCCGGAGTCGAAGATCAGGACGCCCGAGGACCTGCGCGGCGTACCGATCTCGGTCGGCCACCAGTCGGGCAGCCACTACTCGACCATCCAGGCGCTCGAGCAGTACATGCCCGCCTCCGACATCAACCTCTCCTTTGCCGACGGCATCCTCTTCGGCCGCCTCGAGAACCTGATCGACCGCAAAGTGCCGGCCGCGGCGCTGTTTTCCGGCCCGTACTACTTCCTCGAGCAGCTGGGTTTTCGCAAGGTGATCGAAACCACCTTCATGATGGCGTCGATGCTGAACGGCAATC
>DATNCP010000218.1:0-10058 GCA_035607175.1 Burkholderiales bacterium | reverse complement strand
GCCTTGCCGACGAACGGATTGTCCGCCGGCACCCGCCCGTCGTCGTGCAGGCGGATCACCGAGCCGGCGTGGTCGTCGCTCCGCTGCGCGCGCTGCATCTCGCCGCGCTCGCCAAGCGTGAGGTAGACGTAGCCCGCGCGGTCGAAGACGATACGGCCGCCGAAATGCAGACCGCTTCGCCCCTTCGGATCCTGGCGGAAAAGCACCTGGACGTTCTCGAGGCGCTCGCCGACGAGCTTCGCGCGGGCGAGCTCCGTGCCGGAGCCTCCCGGGCCGCGGCCGTTGTACGAGAAATAGACGAGCGCGTTCTCCTTGAAGCGCGGGTGCAGCGCGATGTCGAACAGGCCGCCCTGCCCCTGCGCGGTGACCTCGGGCAGGCCATCGATCGGCTTCGGCTCGAGCTTGCCGCCCGACACGCGCCTCAGCCTTCCCGGGCGCTCCGTCACCAGCATGCGCCCGTCCGGCAGGAACGCGACCGACCACGGATGATCGAGCCCCTGCACCAGTTTCACGACGCGGAACGCGTGCTCCTCGGTGCGGACGTCCTGCGCGCCGGCGAGCGCGGGCGCGAGCACGAAGGCGAATAATGCGAGACGCATTACTATGGAGTCTCATGAAAGACGAGGAAAAGCGCAATCTGAAAGTGGTGGACGAAGCGCCGGCGAAGCCTGCCGCATGCTCGTTCTGCGGCAAGCGAAAGGACCAGGCGCGCGCGCTCATCGCCGGCGGCGCCGCTTTCATCTGCGACGAGTGCGTCGCCAAGGCGCAGAAGGCGCTCAAGCGGCCATGAGAAGCGGCCTCCTGCTGCTGCTCGCCCTGCTGCCCCTCGCCGCCGCGGCCGACGACGACTACACGCTGATCGGCGCCGGCGTGCGCACCCGCCCGGAGTTCGACGGCTCCAGCTCGCGCGTGGTCGACGTCGTTCCCTATCTGCGCTACTACGGCAAAACGCTGTTCGCCCGCACCACGCAGGGGATCCTCGAAGGCGGCGCGCGCACGAACATCGGCCAGGAGTTCTACGCCGGCGCGCAGCTCGCGTACGAAGCCGGACCGCGCGACGGCAGCCCCGGGGCCTCGCTTGGCGCGAGCCTGGAGAAGGATCTGAAGCTCGGGCCGGTGCCGTTCTTCTTCCTCGGCCGGGTGCGCCAGCATCTGAAGAGCGAGCACGGCACGCAGGCGGATTTTCGCGTCACGATGGGCATCTACGGGGAAAACCGCGTCCAGGCTGGAATCTACGGCCAGGCCACCTGGGCGAGCTCGAAGTTCACCCAGGCCTACTACGGCATCGACGAGCCGGGCCTGCTCTACACCGCGCTCGGCTTTCTCGGCTCCTACGACCTCAGCAAGTCCTGGAGCCTGGTCGGCGGCATCGACGCGCGCTGGCTGTCGAGCGACATGCTGCGCAGCCCGTTCGTCGAGCGGCGCACCGGCTACTACGCGAACGCCGGGGTCGGCTACCGCTTCTGAGCGCTAGTAGCCGTAGAACTCTTCCGAGCGCATGTCGGCCTCGGCGACGCCGAGCTCGCCCAGCATCGTTTGCATCGCCATCGCCATGGCGGGCGGCCCGGCGAAGTAGTAGACCGGCTGCAGCGGGTCCGGCAGGTGGCGCTCCAGCATGGCGCGATTGATGAACCCGGTCTCGCCTTTCCAGCCCGCGGGAGGCTCCGACATCGCGGCGATCAGGCGGTAGTTCGGGTTGCGCTGCTCCAGCCCGCGGAGTTCCTCGAGGAAGGCGGCATCCTGCGGGCGCCGGTTGGCGTAGAAGAGCGCGATGCGATGCGGCAGGCGCCGCTGCGCCGCGTCGCGCGCCATGGCGAGGAACGGCGTGATGCCGATGCCGCCGGCGAGGAATACGGCCGGCCGCGCCGCGTCTTCATCCAGGACCATCATGCCGGCCGGTCCGTCGATCTCGATCTCCAGGCCGGGCGCCGCGGTCTTGAGGACGCGCTTGAACGCGCTGTCGCGCATGCGCGTGGCGATCATCAACTCCGGCTCGTGGGGCGCCGAGGCAATGCTGAACGTACGACTTTCCTCGCCGAGCTTGAAAAGCGCATTCTGGCCCGCCTGGTGAACGAAGCCGGACGGCCGCTCGAAATGGAACGCCATGGTGCCCTCCGCCACCGTCTCGCGCGCGAGCAGGCGCACCGCGACCTCAGTAGTGGCGGATGCCATTAAAGGTGTCCTGCACTTCGTGGCGCTTGCCGGCCTCGTCGTACCAGTAGAGCTTGCCCGCCTCTTCGCTCTTCGCCATCTTGTGCGAGCCGTCGCAGTACGGCTGGTTCTTCGACAGGCCGCAGCGGCAGAACCATTGCTCCTTGCCCTCGATGACGTACTTCACCGGTTCCGACAGCGTGCGCTTGACGATTCTGGCCATTGGTACTCCTCCTGTGGGAAGGCCCTTCTATGCCCTATCTGATGACACGGCAATCCCGCCCGTTCCCACGGGTATAGTTGCCGGGTTCGCCAAGCCAGGAGGAATGAATGCGTAAAGTCCGCGTCGCGCCCAAGGGTATGGGCCTCAACGATTTCGTCGCCCAGGAAGAAGGGTTCTTCGCCGCCGAAGGCATCGAGGTCGAGTGGGACATCAAGACCTTCCGCGGCACGCAGTCGAGCTGGAAGGGCACGAACTACCTGCAGCGCCCCCAGGACAAGCCCTATACCGAGGCGAAGGACAGCAGCCTGATCCAGTGCGCCTGCGTCTGGGGCACGATCTCCAACGCCAGCGCCGGCATGGGCCGCTTCGTCGGCGACTGCTACGGCGTCTCGCCCTGGGCGATCTTCGTCCGCCCGGAGTCGAAGATCCGCAAGCCCGAGGACCTGAAGGACGTGCCGGTCTCGGTCGGCATGCGCGCCGGCAGCCATTTCAACGTGCCCTTCCGGCTGGAAAAATACCTGCCGCTCGAGAACATCAAGACGGTGAACACCGGCGGCTTCGGCGCGCGCCTGCGCGCGTTGCTGGACGGCGAAGTGGAGGCCGCGAGCCTGTTGCCGCCGCAGATCGACATGGCCGAGCAGCTCGGCCTGCGCAAGATCATGGCCGACGAGTTCCACACCCTGTGGTGGGTGCCCGAGACGGCGCCGCTCGACGACGTGCGCGCCTACCTCCGGGGACTCGACCGCGCCGAGAAGGCGCTCGACGCCGATCTCAAGAAATACCTGCCGCTATGGGAGCAGTGCATCCCGCCCGAGTTCAAGGACGCCCATCCCTGGAATTACGCGAAATTCACCCGCGGCGAGCGCTTCATCTACAAGCCGATCCCGAAGAGCGAGTTCGACGAGACGCTCGCGCAGGTCGAGCGCTGGCACCTCGACGACTATCTCAAAGAGCGTCGTTTCGAAAATCTGATTTATCAGGGAACTAGAAGCGCGTAGCCAGTCTTAGCCCGATGATGTGGCCGTTCAGCTTGTCGCCGCTCAGCGTGGTGAGATAGCTGAAGTACGGGTCGACGGAGGTCGAGTCGGTGACCATGTAGGACACGCCGACGCCGATGCGCAACCCGAGGTCGTTGCCGTTGAAATCGAACAGGCCGAGCGCGCCCTCGATGTAGGGCACGAAGTTGCCCTGCCGGACGTTGCCCATGGAGAACTTGCCGCCGAGCTCGACGATGTCGAAGTTCTTGTCGTTCATGTTGCCGAGCTTCGAGTAGCCGGCGATGAGCGCGAGGTTCTCGCTGAAGTAGCGGGCGTAGTTGAGCTGCAGGTATTTCATGTCCCAGTCATGGTCGCGCGTGCCGCTGCTCCCGGACAGGGAGTTCCAGGTGCCGAAGACCGACACTTCGTTGCGTTGCGCCTGCGCCAGCGCCTGGCCGGCCGCGAGCGCGAGAAGGATTCCAAGGACAAGTGCAATTTTTCGCATTTTTGAACTCCCGATGTAGTTGGCCTCAGGGGCCGAAATATAGACCACCGTTGACGTCGATGGTTGCACCGGAGACATAGCCGCCGGCTTCCGAGCAGAGCATTGCCACCACGCCGGCGATGTCGTCGGGCTTGCCGGCGCGGCGCAGCGGAATCGCCTCGAGGAAGGCGCGGTGCGCCTCCGGCGAGCTCCGGCCCCAGCCCGCCTGCTCGATGCGCGGCGTGGCGATGAACCCCGGCGCGATGGCGTTGACGGTAATGCCGAACGGCCCGAGCTCGAGCGCGAGCGTCTTGGTCAGCGCGATGATGCCGCCCTTGGCTGCCGCATAGTGCACGCCGACGCGGTCGGAGCCGCGCCGCGCGGCGATCGAGGCGAAGTTCACGATCCGCCCGCTCTTTCGCGCCTTCATGCGCGGCGCGAACTGCCTGCAGACGAGGAACGCGCTCGTGAGGTTTGCTGCGATGACTGCCGCCCACTGCAGCTCGTCGATATCTTCGAGAACAAGACTCTGGCTTGGCATCTCGGGCAGGGTGTTCTTGCGCGACGGCGCTACCGGGCCGCCGGCGACATTGATGACGAAATCCGGCGTGCCGACCTCGGCCGCGAGCTTCTCGATGTGGTCGGCGTCGGTCAGGTCGGCGACGATCAGGTCGCCGGTCTGGTGGATGTCGGTGGCGAAGACCTGCGCGCCTTCAGCCTGGAGCCTCTTTCTGACGGCGGCGCCAATACCGCTCGCCGCACCCGTCACCAACGCTTTCTTGCCCTCAAGCTGCATACGAGGCGCCGTTGACGTCGATCGTCACGCCGGTGAGGTACGAAGTGTCGTCGCTGCAAAGCGCGACGATGAGTGCCGCCGTCTCGGCCACGGTGCCGACCCGTCCCATGGGGATCTGCTTCAACGGTCCCTCCGGGCCCGCGCCCTTTGCGGTCACCGCCTGCACCTTCTTCAGCCGGCCGCTTGCGATGACGCCCGGCGCGACGCAGTTCACGCGTACCCCGGAGCTGCCAAGCTCGAGCGCGAGCTGGCGCGTCAGGCCCATGACGCCGGCCTTGGCTACCGCGTACGGCCCGCTCGATCCCTCGGCGCCCGGCGGGATGCCCTTGCGCGCGGCGACCGACGAGACGTTGACCACCGCCCCGCCCTGCTTCCCCAGGAGCGGCGCCGCCGCGCGGCAGCAGTAGAAGACCGAGTCGAGATTCGCGGCGCGGATCGTGTTCCAGTCCTCCAGCGAGCAATTGGTGAGGCCGCGGAATCCGCGGCGCGGCCCGGCGCGCAGATCGTCTTTCGTGATCTCCCAGCTCCCGCCGACGCAATTCACCAGCACATGAAGATCCTTCAGGGACGCGAAGGCGCGATCGACGGCGGCCGGGTCGGAGACATCGCACTTCACGCAACGACAACCCGGAAGCGACGGAAAGCCCTCTTCGTACAAATCGAGGACGACGACCTGCATGCCTTCCTTCTGCAGCCGGAGCGCCACCTCGTGGCCGATGCTCTCCGGCTTGGCGGCTCCGGTGACGACGGCCGTCTTCACTTCACCACGCGGTTGCGCAGGATGCCGATGCCCTCGACCTCGAGTTCGACCACGTCGCCGGGATTGAGAAAGCGCATCTGCTCCAGGCCGCAGCCGTTGCCGACGGTCCCGGAGCCGAAAAACTCGCCGGCGTGCAGGGTCTCGGAGCGCGAGGCGTGCGCGATGCAGTCCTCGAAAGTCCATTTCATGTCGCGCGAATTGCCGCGGCCCCATTCCTCGCCGTTGACGCGGCACACCATCTCCAGCCGGTAGGGATCGCCGATCTCGTCGGCGGTGACGAGGCAGGGACCCATGGGATTGCCGTTGTCGAAGTCCTTGCCCTTGCCGGGGCCGAGCTGGCCCGCCATCTCCTTCGACTGCTCGTCGCGCGCCGAGAAGTCGTTGAAGATGGTGTAGCCGAAGATGTGCTCGCGCGCCCGCTCCTTCGCGATGTCCTTGCCGGGCTTGCCGATGTAGCAGCCGAACTCGAGCTCGAAATCGAGCGTCTCGCAGTAGGCGGGCCAAGGCACGTCGCTCTCGGTGCCGCACACCGAGAAGCGGCTCGGGTGGTAGAAGATCGGCCGCTCGTACCAGGCCTGCGGCGGGGTCCGGCCGATCGCCTTGAAGGCCTGGGTCAGGTGCTTTTCGAAGCAGAGGAAATCGCGCATCTGCGGCGGCACGGGGACCGGCGCGAGGAGCCTTGCCTCTTCCCTGGAAAAACAGACGGAAGGATGGGATGCCTCGAGCAGCTGGCCGATCGTGTCCAGCGCCTCGTCGCCGGCGGTGATGATCTGCAGCATGTTCTCGAGCACCGGCGAGCTGCCGTGGTAGGTCCGCCCGTAGGCGGCCTGCAGGTCCAGCACCTTGCGGCCGCCCTCGACCAGCGCGCCGGTGCGCTGCGGGGTGCTTCCCACTGTGAACGTCACGAGTTGCATGGGGTTTTTTGATAATACACTTGGGTCCTGCAAGCAAGGAGGACTCCATGGGCCGCCAGTTCAACGAAGACAACCTGACCGCCGAGGTCGTCAAGCGCCTCGGCAAGACCAAGAACGCGCGCCATCGCCAGATCATGGCGAGCGCCGTGAAGCACCTGCACGCCTTCGCGCGCGACGTGCACCTCACCGAGGAGGAATGGTTCGAGGGCATCAAGTTCCTCACCGCCGTCGGCCAGAAATGCGACGACAAGCGCCAGGAGTTCATCCTGCTCTCCGATGTGCTCGGCCTCTCCATGATGATCGTCGCGCTCAACCACAAGACGCTCCCCGGCGCGACCGAGGCGACGGTGCTCGGCCCCTTCTTCGCGCACGGCGCGAAGGAATACGGCTACGGCGGCGACCTGCGGGTCGGCTGCACGGTGAAGGGCGAGGACGTGTGGGTGAGCGGCCGCGTGCTCGGCACCGACGGCAAGCCCGTGCCGAACGCCGTGCTCGACATCTGGCAGGCCAAGGCCGACGGCATCTACGACGTACAGGAGGCGGACGCTGAATTCGAGCTGCGCGGCCGGGTCAAGGCGAACGCCAAGGGCGAATACGCCTTCGCCAGCTACAAGCCGAAGTTCTACTCGATCCCGATGGACGGACCGGTCGGCGAGCTGACCCGCGCCACCACCGGCAACCACATGCGCCCGGCGCACATGCACGCCATCGTCTCGGCGCCCGGTTACCAGAGCGTGATCACCCACGTGTTCGTCGAAGGCGACCCGTACCTCGACGGCGACGCGGTGTTCGCCGTGAAGAATTCGCTGGTCGCCAGGTACAAGAAACTGGGCGAGGCGGAGGCGAAGAAAGTCGGCCTGCCGGCGGGCAGCTTCAAGCTCGACTTCGACTTCAAGCTCTCGCCGCAGGGCAGGACGAAAGCCAAGGCGCGCAAGAGCATCTCGCCCGCCGACGCCGTCGCGCGGGCATGATCTGGCGCGTACGCAGGGTCCTGACCGGCCACGATGCGCAGGGCCGGTCGACCTTCATCGCCGACGGCCACGCGCCGAACGTGAAGGAGATGCCCTCCTTCCCCGGCCTTGCGCTCACCGACCTGTGGGAAACGAAGGGTGCACCGGCCTCGAACGCCGGTGATGCCGACGCCGCGGACCGCCCCATCCATCTCGAGCCGCCGAAGAACGGCACCATCGTCCGCATCGTCGAGTTCCCGCCCGACGCCAACCGGCCGAAGGGCAACGACGGGCGCGAGGGCTTCAAGGCGATCGGCGCCGGCCACGCGCAGGACAAGCACTCGTCCGATCCGATGATGCACAAGACCGGCACGGTCGACTACATCATCGTCCTCAAGGGCGAGATCTACGCCGTCATGGAGACCGGCGAGAAGCTGCTGCGTGCCGGCGACGTCCTGATCCAGCGCGGCACCATGCACTCCTGGAGCGTGCGCACCAGCGAGCCGTGCATCATCGCCGCTGTCCTGGTGAATGCAAAACCGCTTGCCAAAAAAGCCAAAGCCAAGAAGAAAAAGTAGCACCATCGGCGTCATCGGCCTGGGCATCATGGGCTCGGCGATGGCGGGGAACCTCGCCAAGGCCGGGTTCAAGGTGCAGGGCTACGACGTCGTCGCCAAGCGGCGCACTGTCGACGCCGTCTCCGAAATCGACGCAGCGGTAGTCATCACCTCGCTGCCGAGCGCCGAGGCCTTGCACGCCGTAGCCGATGAGCTGCGGCACAAGTGCGTCGTCATCGAGACCAGCACCCTGCCGATCGACGACAAGGTCGCCGCCCGGAATACCCTGGCGAAGAAGGGCATCACCCTCCTCGACTGCCCGCTCTCGGGCACCGGCGCGCAGGCGAGGACGAAAGACCTCGTGGTCTATGCGAGCGGGGACAAGGCCGCTTTTGCGAAGACGGTTCCGTACCTCAAGGGCTTCAGCCGCGCCCACTACTACGTGGGCGAGTTCGGCAACGGCAGCAAGATGAAATTCGTCGCCAACCTGATGGTGGCGATCCACAACGTCTCCGCCGCCGAGGCCTTCGTGCTCGGCATGAAGGCCGGTCTTTCTCCGGAAACCATATTCAGGGTCGCCGGGGACGGCGCCGGTACCTCGCGCATGTTCCAGGTGCGCGGGCCGATGATGGTCGCCGGCAACTACGACGAAGCGACGATGAAGAACGAGGTCTGGCAGAAAGACATGAAGATCATCGGCGAATTCGCCGCGCGCCTCGGCGTGCCGACGCCGCTGTTCAGCGCTTCGGCGCAGGTCTACAACGCGGCGATGGCGCAGGGCTTCGCGCTCAAGGACACCGGTGCGGTCTGTGCCGTGCTGGAGAAGCTGGCCGGGGTAAAACGCTAGAACGTCTTCAGGACCTTCAGCAGATCGGTGATCTCGAAAGGCTTCTGCAGGGTGGCATCGACGCCGATGAGCTCGGCGCTGGAAAGGTAGTCGCGCTTCAGCTTCTGTCCGCCGCCCGACATGACCACGATCTTGGTCTCCGGGTATTCGCGACGCACCGTGGCGATCAGCTCGAAGCCGTCGCTGTCGGGCATGAAGATATCGGTAATGAGGACGTCAGCCGGCTTCTGCCGCTGCAGAGCGATCGCCTGGCTGCCGGTCGACGCGACCTCGGCCCTGAAGCCCTCGAGCTCGAGCGCGACCTTGAGCGTCAGGCCCAGGTCCGGATTGTCGTCGACGACGAGTATGTTCGCCGCCATCTGTTTGAGGGTTCCGCAAAGAACGAAACCCCTTACCCCTTGGCCTGAATATATCATCCGCAATCGGAGGGCGACATGAGCGATTGGCGAGAGATCCGCGACTGGAGTCATGACGAAATGATGAAGCGCGTGGCGCGCTTCAGAAACCTGAAGGGCTCCGACGGCGGCCTGCCCGACAGCCCGCTGCCCGAATGCCGGCGAAAGCTCTATGCGGTCATCGGCTTCCAGCCGCCGATGGATCGCGCGAGCACCGCAACGACGTCGCCGGTAGGCGACGATGCCTCGGCGATGCCCGCCATCGCGATCGCCGAGGGTTTCAACCTCGGCTATTGCAAGGCGAAGCCCGGCAAGGGGCCGCTGATGCACAACCACGACACCAACGAGACGTTTATCCCGATGACCGGGCGCTGGCGCTGCGAGTGGAACGAGGGCGAGGCGATGGAATACGCGGACCTGAATCCCTACGACGTCATCTCCTTCCCGGTCGGCGTGGCGCGCCGCTTCATGAACGTCACCTACGACGAGCCGGGCAAGGAGCACCTGCTGATGTTCATCATCGGCGGCAACCAGCCGCAGGCCGAGTTCACGCCCGCGGCGATGCGGCGCTGCGAAGCGTTCGCAAAAGGACAGTCAGCACCGCGGCCGTCGCGAGCAGCAGCGTCGCCGCGCAAACCCCGCGCCAAAGCGGCCCGGGGTGGTCCTGCGCGTAGCGCGCGGCGGCGTAAGCCAGCGCGTCGAGCGGGAAGGTAAACGCCCACCAGGCCGGGCCGAAGGGCCAGCGCGCGAAGCCGCGCGAGACGACGAGCAGCGCCGTCGCGAGCGCGAGCGCGAAGTAGAAGATGTTCTCCAGAAAAATCGCGTCCGGAAAAAGCGCGAGCCCGTTCACGTAGATCAGCGATGGCGGCACCAGCAGGATGAACCAGGTGGGCTTTAGCGCCTCGGGCACCGCCGGCCCGGCGATCACCCGGTAGAAGAGCAGCGCCATCAGGATCGGCGCGACCGTCGCCGAGATACCGAACGTGAAGTGCGAAGCCTCGGAC
>DATNCP010000217.1:0-21541 GCA_035607175.1 Burkholderiales bacterium | reverse complement strand
TCGAACGGAAGGCGGCTTGACGCTCTATACAAGTCTTATATAAGATTTGTATATGGTCAAAGTCAAAGCCAAGGTCGCCACCTTCTCGGCGACGCCCCGGGATCTGGAGATGCTCGAGGTCGTAGCCCGGTACCACGGCCTCAACAAGAGCGCGACGCTAGTCAGCCTGGTGCGCAAGGAGTTCTGGCGCGCCTTCCCTGGGGGAACCGACAAGATCCGGCCCGACAGGGGAGCTAAAGTACAAGGTGAACCATGATTAGTAAGCTACTGATTGTTGGTCTATTATCAGCCGTCACAACGGGTGCGTTGGCGCAGGCCGTGAAGATCGGCGAGCTCAACAGCTACAAGGTCTTCCCGGCCTTCCTCGATCCCTACAAGAAGGGCATGGAGCTCGCCGTCGAGGAGATCAACGCGACCGGCGGCAAGGTGCAGCTCATTACCCGCGACGACGGCGGCACGCCTGGCGACGCGGTGCGGGTCGCGGAGGAGCTCATCACCCGCGAGAAGGTCGACGTGTTGATGGGCACCTTCGCCTCCAACGTCGGCCTGGCCGTCTCCAACCTTGCCAACCAGCGCAAGGTGCTGTTCCTCGCCTCCGAGCCGCTCACCGACAAGATCGTCTGGGAGAACGGCAACCGCTATACCTTCCGCCTCCGGCCCTCCACCTACATGCAGGTGGCGATGCTGGTTCCGGAAGCGGCGAAGCTGAAGAAGAAGCGCTGGGCGATCGTCTATCCGAACTACGAGTACGGCCAGTCGGCCGCGGCGTCCTTCAAGAAGCTGCTCAGCCAGGCGCAACCCGGGGTCGAATTCGTCGGCGAGCAGGCCCCTGCCCTCGGCAAGATCGACGCCGGCGCGGTCGTGCAGGCGCTGGCCGATGCCAAGCCCGATGCGATCTTCAGCGCGCTGTTCGCCGCCGACCTGCAGAAGTTCGTGCGCGAGGGCAACACCCGCGGCCTGTTCCGCCGTACCGCGGTTTTCAACCTCCTCGCCGGCGAACCCGAATACCTCGACACGCTCAAGGACGAGACACCCGACGGCTGGTGGGTGACCGGCTATCCCTGGAATGAGATCAACACGCCCGAGCACCGCCGGTTCCGCGACGCCTACCAGAAGCGCTGGAACGACTACCCGCGACAGGGCTCGGTCGTGGGCTATGCGGCGGTGCATGCCGTCGCCGCGGCGGTGCGCAAGGCGGGCTCCGCGGAATCCGAGAAGCTGGTGCAGGCGCTGAAGGGCCTCGAGATGCAGACGCCGTTCGGCAATGTCCAGTGGCGAGCGCTCGACCACCAGTCGACCATGGGCGCGTATGTCGGCCAGCTGGCGCGGAAGGGCGACAAGGGCGTCATGGTCAACTGGCGCTATGCCGACGGCGCGAAATTTCAGCCTTCCGACGAGGAAATTCGTAAGCTCCGCAAGGAGTGACTAGCACCGCGGTTCTCCTGCAGTTCCTGAACGGGCTTGCCGGCGCGAGCTCGTTGTTCCTCGTCGCAGCCGGGCTGTCGCTGATCTTCGGCGTCACCCGGATCGTCAACTTCGCGCACGGCTCGCTCTACATGCTCGGCATGTATTTCGCCGTCTCGCTTTCGGCCCGCGTCGGTTTCTGGGTTGCGGTCCCGGTCGCGACTGCCGCGGTTGCCGCCCTCGGGGCGTGCATCGAGATCCTGCTCCTTCGCAGGATCTATCGCGCGCCCGAGCTGCTGCAGCTTCTCGCCACGTTCGCGCTGGTCCTGATCGTGCGCGACTTCGCGCTCTGGGCCTGGGGGCCGGAAGACCTCCTCGGGCCGCGCGCGCCTGGCTTCGCCGGCGCGGTCGAGATCGCCGGCGGGGCCTTCCCCCAGTACGACCTGCTGCTGATCCTGCTGGGGCCGTGCGTCTTCGGCATGCTGCACTTCTTCCTCACGCGCACGCGCTGGGGCATCCTGATCCGCGCCGCGACGCAGGATCGGGAGATGGCGGGGGCGCTCGGCGTCAATCAGCGCTGGCTGTTCACCACAGTCTTTGCTCTCGGCGCGGCTCTCGCCGGCCTGGGAGGAGCGCTCGCGATCCCGCGCGAGCCGGCGAGCCTCGGCATCGACCTGGCGCTCATCTCCGACGCCTTCGTCGTCGTCGTGGTCGGGGGCCTGGGCTCGATCCCCGGCGCTTTCCTCGCCGCGCTTCTCATCGGCGTGATCAAGGCGTTCTGCATCGGGTTCGGCTATTCCAAGCTGACGCTGGTCGCCGAGTTCGTGGTCATGGCACTCGTGCTGGTCACGCGACCGTGGGGACTGCTCGGGCGGCCGCAGGGAGATGTGCGCGGCACCTGGACCGAGGTGCCGCTCGGACGGATCTCGAAGCGCGGTGCGCTTGCGCTCGGATCGGTGGCGCTGCTCCTCGCCGTCCTGCCCTCGCTCCCGGATCAGTACCTGCTCGTCCTCGCTACCGAGGTGCTGGTTTTCGCGCTCTTCGCCGCGAGCCTGCACCTGCTGATGGGTCCCGGCGGCATGGCGTCCTTCGGTCACGCCGCCTACTTTGGCGTCGGCGCGTACGTGGCCGGCCTGGCCTTCCTCAAGCTGCACTGGTCGACCGGAAGCTCCCTCTTCGCTGGCTGGGGCGCAGGCGCGCTGGCGGCGGCGATTTTCGGCTGGTTCTGCGTGCGGCTTTCGGGCGTCTATCTGGCGATGCTGACGCTCGCCTTCGCCCAGATCGCCTGGTCCGTTGCGTTCCAGTGGGACGCCGTCACCGGCGGGTCCAACGGGCTGGTCGGGATCTGGCCGGACGCCTGGCTCTCGTCGAGGGCCGTGTACTACTACCTCGTCCTGTCCCTGTGCGGCAGCGCGATCTTTGCGCTGTGGCGGATGGCGCACACGCCGTTCGGCTACGCGCTACGCGCGTCGCGCGACTCGCCGCTGCGCGCCAGTGCCCTCGGCATCGACGTCCGCGCGACCCAGTGGACAGCGTTCATCATCGCGGGCTCGGCCGCAGGCGTGGCCGGCGCGCTGTTCGCCTTCTCCAAGGGCTCCCTCTCGCCGGAAACGCTGTCGGTGCAGCGTTCGGTGGATGGCCTGGTCATGGTTCTGCTGGGCGGCGTGCAGACGCTCACCGGCCCGGTCTGGGGCGCGGCGGGCTTTACCTGGCTGCAGGACATCATGGTCCGCAACATCGAGTATTGGCGCGCCGCGATCGGCGCCGCCATTCTTCTCCTGGTGCTCGCGCGATGGCGGCTCTCAGCGTAAGGAACCTGTCGAAGTCGTACGGCGGCGTGCGCGCGCTCGCCGGGGTGTCGTTCGACGTGTCTGCCGGAGAGATCGTCGCGCTGATCGGGCCCAACGGCGCGGGCAAGACGACCTGCTTCAACGCGCTCAACGGCCAGCTCGCGCCGGATTCCGGAGAGGTGCTGCTGGATGGCGCAAACCTCGTGGGGCGCACGCCGCACCAAGTCGCGCGCGTCGGCGTCGGCAGGACCTTCCAGGTCGCGGCGACCTTCGGTTCGATGACCGTGCGCGAAAACGTGCAGGTGGCGCTGAACGCTTGTGGTCGCGTCGAGGAGATCGAAACGATACTCGCTCGCGTCGGCATGCCAGGCCAAGGCGATACCGTCTGCGCAGCGATGGCCTACGGCGAGCTGAAGCGCGTGGAGCTCGCCATGGTGATCGCTCAGCGCCCTCGCCTGCTCCTGATGGACGAGCCGACCGCCGGAATGGCGCCGGAAGAGCGCGACGCGCTGATGAAGCTCGCCACCGATCTCGCGCGCGGCGAGAATATCGCCGTGCTGTTCACCGAGCACGACATGGACGTGGTCTTCGGCTTCGCTCATCGCGTGATCGCCCTGCACCTCGGCGAGGTGATCGCCGAGGGCCCGCCGGAGCAGGTCCGGGCCAACGCCCGTTTGCGCGAGGTCTATCTTGGCGATGCTTGAAGCGAGGGGCCTTTCGACCGGCTACGGTCGCGCGCGCGTCCTGTACGAGGTGAGCTTCGAGGCGCGAGCCGGCGAGGTCGTCGCGCTGCTCGGCCGCAACGGCGCGGGGAAATCCACTACCCTCAAGGCCATGATGGGTCTCGTTCCCGCCTGGTCGGGCGAAGTCCGGTTCGACGGCCATCGCATCGATCGCCTCGAGCCTTTCGAAGTCGCGCGACGCGGCCTTGGTTACGTGCCGGAAGAGCGCCGCATTTTCACCGACCTCAGTGTCGCTGAGAATCTTGCGGTCGGCAGGCAGCCACCGCGACCTGCCGGGCCCTCGTGGAGCGACGAGCGCCTCTATGCCCTGTTTCCGGCGCTCGGCGCGATGCGCGAGCGCCGCGGCGACCGCATGTCGGGCGGCGAGCAGCAGATGCTGGCCATCGCGCGCACCCTGGCGGGCAACCCGAAAGCGATCCTTCTCGACGAGCCCTCCGAGGGCCTCGCACCGCTGGTCGTCAATGCGGTGATCAAGGCGATCGAGGAGCTGAAGCGCGCCGGGATGACCATCGTCCTTGCCGAGCAGAGCCTGCGCTTTGCCGAGCGCGTCGCCGACCGCGTCTACAAGGTCGAGAAAGGTCGCCTCGCATGAGCCGGCGCGGCCTGCTGCTCACCATGACCGAGCCGCCGCCGGCCATGGAAGAGGAGTTCAATGCCTGGTACGACGACGAACACATGGCCGAGCGGCTGGCGATCCCCGGCTTCCGCTCCGCCCGCCGCTGGGTCGCGGATGTCGCGCCCGGCGAAGGAAAGTACCTCGCCACGTACGAGCTCGACTCGCTCGCCGTGCTGACCTCGGCGGCGTACCTGGCCCGCTTTCAGAATCAAACCCCCTGGAGCAGGCGCTGCCTGGGCAAGGCCGTCGTCTTCAAGCGCTGGGCCTGCGAGCAGGTGGCGCCGGGGACGGCGGATCCGCACTCGGCCGCCATGGCGATCTTCGTCGGCGAGGTGCGGGGCGCCTTGCAAGTGCGGCGCTTCCGCGCCGAGAACGACGAAATCATTCTGTCGGAGCTCGCGATGCTGGTCCAGGGAGCCTATCGCCGTTATGCGCCTTGAGCGCTACGCATTGCTGTCGATCGCCGCCGCGGTGGCGACGATCGCGCTCAAGGGGGTCGCCTGGTGGCTGACCGATTCCGTCGGCCTCCTTTCCGATGCGCTCGAATCCTTCGTCAATCTCGCCGCCGCGGCGCTCGCCTTCTCCATGCTGCGGCTCGCGGCGACTCCGCCGGACAAGGAGCACCCCTACGGCTTTTCCAAGGCGGAATACCTTGCCGCCGGCATCGAGGGCGCGCTGATCGTTCTCGCCGCCGCAGGCATCCTCTTTGCCGCCCTGCCCCGGCTCGTCAACCCGGCTCCCATCGAGACGCCCGGCCTCGGCCTCGGCCTGAGCGTCGCCGCGTCCGTGATCAACCTTGCCGTCGCGCAAGTGCTGCTTCGCGCCGGCCGCGCGCACCACAGCATCACCCTGGAAGCCGACGGCAGGCACCTGATGACCGACGTCTGGACTTCCGCCGGCGTGATCGCGGGCGTCGCCCTGGTCTTCCTCACCGGCTGGCTGCGCCTCGACCCGCTGATCGCGCTGGCAGTCGCGGCGCATATCGTCTGGACAGGCATCGGCCTGATGCGGCGCTCAGTGGCCGGCTTGCTCGACGCCGCCATCTCGACCGCCGAGCAGGAGGAGGTGACCAAGCTCTTCACCGAGTATTCGCGCCGGCACGGCGTCAGCTTCCACGCGCTGCGGACGCGGCAGGCGGGAGCGCGACGCTTCGTCTCCTTCCATTTGCTGGTGCCCGACTCCTGGACGGTGGCCAAGGCGCACCAGCTCTCCGAGGAGATCGAGTCGCGCATGCGCGCGATGGTGCCGAACGCCCTGGTCGAAACGCACATCGAGCCGATCTCGGATCCGGCCTCGTACAACGACGAGGGCCTCGATCGCTGAACTTCAGTGACCGGGATAGATGATCTCGATGTGCTCGCGGCTGACGTTGATGAACGGCGCTGACGCGACCTGGCGACCGCCGGGCTGCAGCTCCCAGACTTCGGCGTTGACCACGGCGATGAAATCCCGCGCCCCGGCCATGTAGTCGGTGATGCGCGAGCCCGGCAGCAGCTCGATGAAGCCGCGGATGCGGTAAGTCGAGGTAAGGATCGTGACCTTGGTTTTCTCGTCCATTAGAGGATTGTGCACACCTCTTCAAACGACATGCGGGGATTGCGGGGCGGCAGCCCCTTGCCGGTGCCGTAGCCGACGTTGATCAGGAAATTGGCCTTCAGCCGGCCGTCGGGAAAGAAGGCGGCATCCACCTTGGCATTGTCGAAACCCGACATCGCCCCGCAATCGAGGCCGACCGCGCGCAGCGCGAGGATCAGGTAGGCGCCCTGCAGGGTGCCGTTGCGAAAGCCGTGGATCTCGGCGACCGGCGCCTTGTTGTACCAGTTGATCGCGGCGGGGTTATGGAAGAGGCGCGGCAGGTTCTCGTAGAAGCGCGTGTCGTAGGCGACGATCGCGACCAGCGGCACTTTCTTCGCGGCGTTCGCCTCGCTCAGCGCCGGCCGCAGCTTCTCCCGGCTCTCCTTCGAATACAGATAGAGGACGCGCGCCGGCTGGCTGTTGGCCGTCGTCGGGCCCCACTTCATGAGGTCGTGCGCCTTGCGCAGCAGTTCCTCGGGGACCGCGCGGTCGTGGAAATCGACGTGACTGCGCGCCTGGACCAGAATCGTGTCGAGCATAATCCCCTCGATGGTGGACCTCGCTAGTGTAGTTCGTCCGGGAGACGGAATCATCTGCGGCCAGGCCTGTGCCGAGCCGCAGACGCTGCTCGAAGCGTTGGTCGCACAGCGCGCGCAGTTCTCCGGCTGCCGCGTGTTCCTCGGCGTCAACTACGCCGGGATCGTGAAACCGTCCCACTCCGACCATCTGCGGCTCGCGTCCTACGGCGGCATCGGCCACAACCGGGCGCTGTCCGACGCGGGGGTGCTGGACGTGCTGCGCATCCCCTATTCGCGAATCGCCGCGTTCATCCGGTCCGGCCAGATCCGCTGCGACGTCGTGTTCGTCCAGGTAAGCCCGCCCAACGAGCGCGGCGAGTACAGCCTGGGCCTGGGCGCCGACTATCTCGTCCCGGCTTTGCAGGTGTGCCGGGCGGTCGTCGCCGAGGTGAACGCGCAGGTGCCATGGACCCACTCGGAACGCCTGCTCCGCCGGGAGGATTTCGCTCTCCGCATCGAAACATCGCGCGCGCCGGCGGAGGCCCGCGGACGCGCGGCGGACCGCGCGATCGCGCGCCACGCCGCCGCGTTCGTCGCCGACGGCAGCGTCCTCGAGTTCGGCATCGGCGCACTCCCCGACGCGGTCTGCGAATTCCTCGCGGCGCGCAGAGCCCTGCGGGTTCATTCGGGAACAATCGGCGACGGCGTCGTCGATCTCATGCGCGGCGGCGCGGTCAGCAAAGCCGACTGTGCCATGCTGATCGGCAGCCGCAAGCTGTTCGACTTCGCGCGCGACAACCCGCGCATCCGCCTGCGCTCTTCCGAATACACGCACAGCGCCGAGGTGCTCGGCGGCATCGAGGGCTTCGTCGCCATCAATTCCGCGGTCGAGGTCGACCTGCAAGGGCAGGTCAACAGCGAAATCGCCGGCGGCAGCTATGTCGGCGCGATCGGCGGCGCTCCCGACTTCATGAGCGCGGCTCGGAAACGCGGCGTGTCGCTGGTGCTCATCCCCGCGTCGCGCCTCGTGACCCGGCTGTCGGGTCCGGTCACGATTCCCGCGAGCGAAGCCGGCATCGTCGTCACCGAGCTCGGCGCGGCCGACCTGCGCGGGTGCGACGAGGGCGAGCGGGCGCGCAGGCTGCGCGCCATCGCCTCGGCGCATTCGGCGGTCTAGCGGTAGTTCCGGAGCGTCGGCACGACCCAGAACGGCATCGCCGCGAGCAGCATCAGCACGATCGCCATGCCCAGGCCGGCACGGTAGCCGCCGGTCAGGTCGTGCAGCAGCCCGCCCGCGAACGCTCCCAGCGCCGCGCCGACCGCGTTGCTCGCGTAGACGATGCCGTAGATCGTCGCGACGCGCGCTCCGGCGAAATAGCGCGCCGACACCGACGAGACGATCGGGCCGCGCACCCCCATGCAGAAGCCGAAGACCGGGACGAAGAGCGCGAGCAGGAGCCAGGTCGGCGCCACGGTCAGCGCGACGAGGAGCCCCATGCCGGTCACCGTTCCCGCGATGCTGGCGGTGACCGTCTGGCGATAGCCGAAGCGCTCGGCGACCAGGCCGGAGCCCATGACGCTGGTCGCCGAGAACAGGCCGACGATGCCGAACGCGGTGGCGGCGGCGAGCGGCGAGAAGCCCGCTTCGACGAAGAAAGCCACGAGCTGCACCACGATCGAGAACATCCCCGCGGCGGTGCAGAAGAAGACCTGGATCAGCCCCCAGAAGACCGGCGAGCGCAGCGCAGCCCTCAGCGTCCAGCCCTCGTCCGCCTTCTGCACTCCGTGGCGCGCGCCGCCGGCGGCGAACCGCTGCCACGGAATGGCCAGCACCACGAGCGGCGCCAGCGCGATCAGGATCCAGCCGAGGATGCGATAGCTCTGGCGCCAGCCGTACTCGCCCACCAGGTACTGCACCAGCGGCACGAACAGCACCGTGCCGACGCCGAACGCCGAATAGGCGATGCCGATCGCTGTCGACAGGCGCTCGCGATACCAGCGCGCGAGCAGCGCCGAGGCCGGCACCATGCCGTTCAGGCTGACGCCGATGCCGACCAGCACGCCGATGAACAGATAGAACTGCCAGATCTGCGTCAGGCCGCCGGCGAGCAGCATCGCCGCGCCGAGGCTCGCCATGCCCGCGCCGTAGACCCAGCGCGGCCCGAGCCGGTCGAAGAGCAGCCCGACGAACGGCGCGGTGCAGCCGTTCACCAGCAGGTAGATCGAGTAGACGCTGGTGAGCTCCGAGCGCGTCCAGCCGAGGTCCCGCTCGAGCGGCAGCAGGAAAACCGCGTAGGTGTCCCCCATCCCGCGCCCAAACATGTTGAGCACGAAACAGGCCGCCAGAACTGCTATGCCGGTTTTCAGACCTTCTCGGCGGGCTCGATGCCGAACACCTGCCGCAGGTAGCGCAGGTAGCCGGGGTCGTTGCTCATCGTCTTGCCCGGCGAGTCGGAGACCTTCGCCACCGGCTGGCCGTTGCACTCGGTCATCTTGATGACGATGTTGATCGGCTCGTGGCCGAGGTCGTTGGTGAGGTTGGTGCCGATGCCGAAGGCGGTGAGCGCGCGTCCGTGGAAGCGGCGTGCGATCTCGATCGCGATCGGCACCGTAAGCTGGTCGGAGAAGATCAGCGTCTTGGTGCGCGGATCGACGCGGTTCTTGCGGTAGTGCGCGATCAGGCGCTCGCCCCAGTTGAAGGGATCGCCCGAATCATGGCGCGCGCCGTCGAACAGCTTGCAGAAGTACATGTCGAAATCGCGGAGAAACGCATCCGTCCCATAGGTGTCGGCGACGGCGATGCCGAGGTCGCCGCGATACTCCTGCGCCCACTTGTCGAAGGCGAAGGTCTGCGAGTCGCGCAGGCGCGGCCCGAGCGCCTGGCAGGCCTGCATGTATTCGTGCGCCATCGTGCCGAGCGGCGTCATGGCGTTGCGCATCGCGAACCAGACGTTGGAGGTGCCGGCAAAGTGCTGCGGCACCTCGCGCTTGAAAGTCTGCAGTACCTCCTCCTGCCAGTCGCGCGAGAAGCGGCGGCGCGTGCCGAAATCGGAGATGCGGAAGCCGAGCTCGGTTTCGACGGCTCGCGCGACCTCGATCTTGGCCTTCAGGCGCTTGCGGCCCTCGGCCAGGTCGGGCTTCGGCTGCGTGCGCCGGAAGTACAGCTCGGAGACGATGGCAAGCAGCGGGATCTCGTACATGATCGTGTGCAGCCACGGCCCTTTGACCGCGATGTCGATCTCGCCCGGCTTCTCCCCCGGGACGACGCGCACGTACTTCTCGCTGAAATGGAACAGCGCGAGGAAGTCGACGAAGTCCGACTTCAGGAATCTCAGGCCGCGCAGATAGACGAGCTCGTCGTCGCGGAAGCGCAGGCTGCAGAGGCGCGTGATCTCCGCCTCGATCGCCGGCAGGTCGGGACGCAGGTCGACCCCCGGGGTGCGGCACTTGAATCGGTACTCGACCTGCGCGCCGGGAAAATGGTGCAGCACGACCTGCATCATCGTGAACTTGTACAGGTCGGTATCGAGCAGCGACTGGATGATCATCCGGGACGCATTGTAACCTTCGCTCGATGTGCGGCCGTTACGCGCTCCATGCCGACCCGGACGTGATCGCCCTGCAATTCGGACTCGATGCGCTGCCCGAATTCAAGCCGAGCTACAACGTCTGTCCCGGGACCGAGGTGCTCGCCATCCGCCAGCGGCGCAAGGCAGCGGTGCTGCGCTGGGGCGCCGGCAACAAGCTGATCAACGCGCGCGCCGAGACGCTCCTCGAGCGCCCGGCGTTTCGCAACGCCTTCCTTCAGTACCGCTGCCTCGTGCCGGCGAGCGGCTTCTACGAGTGGCAGGCCGTCGCGGGGAGGAAACAACCGTGGTACGTGTCGCCGCGTGGGGAGCCGCTGCTCGCGCTCGGCGGCATCGTGCTGCTCTGGCAAGGCGTGCGCAGCGTCGCGATCGTCACCACCGCCGCGAACTCGCTGATGGCGAAGATCCACGATCGGATGCCGGTGCTGGTGGCGCCCGGGAGCTACGACGCCTGGCTCGGCGCCGGGGACGCTTCGGCCCTGCTCGTCCCAGCGCCCGACGACGCCATGCAGGCCCACCCGGTCAGCCTGCGGGTGAACGCGCCTGCCAACGACGATGCCTCCCTGCTGCAGCCGATTTGACGTCCCCCCCATACTGGATATACTTCCAGTCATGGAAGAATTGACAGCAAGGCAGAGCGAGATCCTGAAGCTGGTGCGCGAGCTGACCGAGGTGTCGGGCTACCCGCCGACGCGCGCCGAGATCGCGGAGAAGATGGGCTTCCGCTCGGTGAACGCCGCCGAGCAGCACCTGCGCGCGCTCGAGAAGAAAGGCGCGATCGACATCGCCGCCGGCTCTTCGCGCGGCATCAAGGTGCGTGATACCCGGCCCCCCAGCCGCTCCGCCGGACGCCTGCTCGAGCTGCCGGTGATCGGCCGCGTCGCCGCCGGCAGCCCGATCCTCGCCGAGGAGCACGTGACGGAGCGTTACCAGGTCGATCCCAATCTGTTCACGCCGCGCGCCGACTACCTGCTGCGCGTGCGCGGCATGTCGATGCGCGATGCCGGCATCCTCGAAGGCGATCTGCTCGCGGTGCATCGCACGCAGGAAGCGCGCACCGGCCAGATCGTCGTTGCGCGCCTCGCCGACGAAGTCACCGTCAAGCGCTGGCGGCGTCGTGGCCACGTGGTGCAGCTCGAAGCGGAGAATCCCGACTTCGAAGCGATCGAAGTGGACCTGCGCAGCGAGCCGCTGGTGATCGAGGGCGTGGCCGTCGGCGTCATCCGTAACGGCAAAAGCTTCTGATGCCCTAGAATGGGCGCAGGGAGGATTGCCCTGCGCAGATGAACCAGTCGGTCGCGCAAGCCGTAGCCCAGTCTCAGCCTGTCCCGGATCAAGGCGTCGCCGCCGGCATGCGCGACCGCGCCGATCCGCGCCTGGTCCTTGCCGACCGCGTCGAGCAGCTCTGCAGCCAGACCCCGATCGCGATCGCCGCGAGCTTCGTCGCCGGCGCGATCGCCACCGTCGAGCTCTGGAACAAGTGGCTGTGGATGCTGGTCTTCTTCTGGTGGGTGCTGGTCGTCGCCTTCAGCGTCGCCACCACCGCGTTGCTCGTCGGTTACCGGCGCACCGCCAACAAGGTCGACAGTGCCGACCATTGGCTGCGCTGGATCGGCATTTCGGCGCTGGCGAACGGCGCCTGCTGGGGATTCGCCGGCGCGGTGTTCTTCCCGTCGCTCAACGGCCAGGAGCAGGTCTTCCTCGCCTTCCTCTTCGTCGGCATGGCCTCGATCGGCATCCCGGTCTACGCCGCCTCCTGGAAGATCTTCGCCTTGTACGCGGGCGGCATCCTGCTGCCGTTCGTCTACGTGCTGACCACCTTCGGCGATCGCCTGTTCAGCGATATCGCCCTGCTGATCCCGCTCTTCTACGCGGTGTGCGTGACCATCGCCTACCGCCTCAACGTCGTCTTCGACACCGGCTACCGCCTGCGCCACGCGTACGGCAGGCTGACCGAGGACTACAGCGGCCTCAACCAGCGCCTCGAGCAGCAGCTGGTCGAGCTGGGCGAGGCCCGCCGCCAGGTCGAAGCGAGCGGCCGGAAGCTCACCCTGTTCGCCGAGCGGGCGCCGATCGCGGTCATGGAGCTCGATCCCGACGGCACGGTGCGCGAAGTCAATCACGCCGCCGAGCTGCTGTTCGGCTACGCCGCGCAGGAGCTGATCGGCGGCCACCTGCGCAAGCTGGTGCTGCCGAAGTACCACGCCGACTTCGAGCGCCAGTGGGCCGAGCTGGTTTCGACGCGCGAGCCGGTGGCCGGCGTGGTGGTGCGCAACCCGCGCCGGGACGGCATCGAGCTGGTCTGCGACTGGAGCGTGACGCCGCTGGTGAATGCCGAGGGCAGCCTGATCGCGATCATCGCCCAGGGCCGCGATATCACCGCGCAGCTCGAAGCGGCGCGCATGAAGAAGGAATTCACCTCGACCCTGAGCCACGAGCTGCGCACGCCGCTCACTTCGATCATCGGCTCGCTGCAGCTCATCAACTCCGGCGTGCTGGGCGACATCGCGGGCGACGTGGGCGAGCTGACCACCGTCGCTGAGCGCAACGGGCAGCGCCTGCTCGACCTGATCAACGACATCCTCGACATCGAGAAGATCGAGTCGGGCAAGCTGACGCTCGTCCCCGAGATCATCCGGGTCGACGAGCTGGTGCGCGAATCGATCGTCCTCAACAAGGCGTTCGGCGACCGCTTCAAGGTGCGCTACGAGGCGACCGGAGGGCTGTCCGAGCGGACCGTGAATGCCGACCGCAAGCGGCTGCTGCAGGTCATGACCAACCTGCTGTCGAACGCCGCCAAGTTTTCTCCCGAGGGCGAGGTCGTGCAGGTGAGCACCGAGGACAGCGGCACCGCGGTGCGGATCGCGGTGCAGGACCGGGGGTCCGGCATCCCCGAGAACTTCCGCAACCGCATTTTCGGCCGTTTCACCCAGGCCGATTCGACCACCGCGCGCCAGAAGGGCGGCACCGGTCTGGGCTTGGCGATCTGCAAGCGACTGGTCGAGATGATGCAGGGCCGCATCGGCTTCGAGGACCGGGCCGGCGGCGGTACCAGCTTCTGGTTCGAACTGCCGCGACACTGACGGGAGCATGCATGCCTGAGCGCCCACTGATCCGCATCTGCTACGTCGAGGACGACGAGGACATCCAGCGCATCGTGCGGATGTCGCTCGAGCGCATCGGCAAGA
The DNA here is from genome assembly GCA_035607175.1 of Burkholderiales bacterium. Lineage (GTDB taxonomy): Bacteria > Pseudomonadota > Gammaproteobacteria > Burkholderiales > SG8-39 > SCGC-AG-212-J23. The sequence continues at coordinate 8,120 of DATNCP010000217.1, read as the reverse complement.
TGACGGTGACGGTGGTCGGCGATCCGACCAAGGCGATCGAGGCCATCGTCGAGTTCAAGCCCGACCTGGTGATGCTCGACTGGATGATGCCGGTGATGGACGGGCCGACGGTGTTCCGCCACATGAAGACCCGCCCGGAAACCAGCGGCCTGCCGGTGGTGTTCATCACCGCCAAGGCGGCGCAGCGCGATCTGGACGAGCTGAAGGCGCTCGGCGCCGCCGGCACCATCTCCAAGCCGTTTTCGCCCAGGGACCTTCCCGAACAGCTGCGGGCGATCTGGGCGAAGCTTCCCTGACCCGATCCGGGCGAAAAAGCCGCCTAGCTACCGCGTGAATTTGCGCGACAGGTAGCCGATCACCTCGTCGGCGTTCCTGAAGCGCGCGTCGCGATCCTTCTCGATCAGCTTGTCCATCAGGGCCTGATAGCGCTCGAGGCCGTCAGGCAGCGGCGGCGGCTGCGTATTCAGGTGGTGCAGCGCGACTTCCACCGCGGTCGCCGCCTCGAACAGGTGCCGGCCGGCAAGCATCTGGTAGAGCAGCACGCCGGCGCTGTAGATGTCGGTGCGCAGGTCGAGCGCCCGCCCCTGCACCTGCTCGGGGCTCATGTAGCGCGGCGTGCCGAGGATTTCGCCGTGGCCGGTGCGATCGATCGCGTCGACGTGCTTGGCGATGCCGAAATCGAGAATCGCCAGGCTGCCGTCGTTGCGGAACATGATGTTCTGCGGCTTGAGGTCGCGATGCAGCACGCCCTTCTCGTGGATGTCGCCGAGCGCGAACATCAGCTCGCGGAAGATGCGCAGCGCCTCCTCCGGCGCGACCGCCTCGCCGGCGAGCCGCTTGCTCAGGTCGCCGCCTTCGAAAAACTCCATCACCAGGTAGGTGTGGCCGTCGACCGTGCCATGGCCGTGGATGCGGGCCACGTGGCGACTCTGGATGCGCTCGACCAGGCTGTATTCCTCCATGAAGCGCGCCAGCGTCTTGCTTTCGGCCGTGATCTCGGAGCGCAGGAGCTTCACCACCAGCGGCTCGTCGTCGGCGTCGCGCGAGGCGAGATAGACACGCGCCGTGCCGCCCTCGCCGATGAGGTGCAGCACCTTGATGCCGGGAATGCGGATCTTCGAGCCGAGCGACGCGCCCTCGACGCGCGCCAGCATTTCCGGCGACGACGTGCGCTCCATGTCGGTGGCGGTCAGGTCGCGCAGCGAGTTGATCAGTTTCTCGCGAGTCAGCTCCTGCTTGCGCTGGTAGTCGTCCGCACCCGCCTTCATTGCGCGCACGGCGATGATCTCGTTGCCGGCGCCGGTGAGGAACAGGATCTTCGGGCAGTCGGCGCGCTGCTTGAAGCGCTGCAGCCAGTCCAGCCCGTCGCCGCGACCGAGCATGTAGTCGAGGATGATGACGTCGTAATCGCCGAGCGGGAACTCCTCCTTGGGGAAATCCTGCTCGATCGGATCGAACTCGTCGACCTGCGCGTCGTTCCAGTTGGCCTTGATGTAGTGCGCGAGCAGGGTCCTCAGATCCTCGTCGTCGTCGATGATCAGGATGCGCACGACTAGACGGTGATCGACCAGACCGACGTGGCGCCGCTCTTGCCTCGCAGCGCCACCTCGCCCTGGGATTTGGCCGCGCCCGCCGGAATCATTTCGCGGATCGCGTCGTACACCGTGCCCGAGACCACGATCTCGCCGGGCTTCGCGGCCTGCACGAGGCGCGACGCGGTATTCACTGCGTCGCCGATGATGGTGTAGCTCATGAAGTGCGGCGAGCCGACGTTGCCGAGGATCGCTTCGCCGGCGGCGATGCCGATGCCAAGGCCGGTCGCCACGCCGCCGCCCTTGATCCAGCGGGCATGCACCGACGCAAAGCTGAGCAGCATGTCGTGCGCCGTACGCCACGCGCGCGCCGCCGCGTCCGGCTGCGGGAACGGCACGTTGAAGCCAACCAGCAGGTTGTCGCCCGCCATGCTGAAAATGGTGCCGTCGTGCCGGTAGGCGGCGTCGGTGATGACGCCGAAGTATTCGTTCAGCAGGCCGACGACTTCGTCGACGCGCGTGCTTTCCGTCAGGCGGGTGAAACCACGCAGGTCGGCAAACATCGCCACCAGGTTGACGCGCTGCGCGCCGCGCTGGAACGGCGTGCCCTCGTCCTCCATGTCGGAGATGATGCGGTCGGCGATGCGCGGCGAGATGTAGCGGGAGAACGTGCGCCGCAGGGCTTCCTTGCGCGCCACTTCGGCGGCAAGCCGCCGCGACTCGAGCTCGCGCCGTGTGGTGTGCAGCCGCCTCAGTGTCGTCACGCGCGCCACCAGCTCTTCGCGATGCACCGGCTTGGAGAGAAAATCGTCGGCGCCGGCCTTGATGCCGCGCACCCTGCTCGGCTGGTCCTCGAGCGCCGTCACCAGCACGATCGGGATCAGCGCCGTCGCCGTGTCCGCCTTGACGCGCTCGCAGATCTCGAAGCCGTTGCTGCCGGGCATCATCACGTCCAGCAGGATCAGGTCGGGCGGCGTGGACCTCACGTACCCCATCGCCGCTTCGCCGCTCTGCACCGTATGCGCCGTAAATCCCTCGCTGACGAGCAGCCGGGCGAGGTAGGCCGCCATGTCCGGGTCGTCGTCGACCACCAGCACTCGAAAAGCCGCTGCTTGCGCGGGCGCCAGGCGCCCCGCCGGCACGACTTCACTCATAGGTGATCTGGACCTTGGAGAGGAACTCGTTGTAGCGGGCGATGGTCGACTCGAGCAGCGCGCGGTCGCCGCTGCGCGCCCCGTCTTCGACGTATTTGCCGAAGTCCGAGACCTGAGCGAAGCCGTAGGAATTGCCGACGCCCTTCATGCGGTGGCCGAGCTGGCGCAGCTGCTCGAAATCGGCGGCGGCGAGCGCGACCCGCAGCGCATCGAGCTCTTTCTTGCGGTTGCTCATGAAGACCGGGATCAGGTCTTCGAGATCCTTGGGAACGGTGACGAGATTCGACTTGTCGTTCATTTCCTCCATTATAGGGGCCGAGTCTTGTACCCCGGTCAGGGATTGTCAAACGCCCCCTGCCGCGCTCGCGGCAGATTCGGATGCAGGGAGAGCACGGCGCGAAACGCGAAGCGCCCCTCTTCGGTCGCGCCGCCGGCGAACAGGATTTCGCCGAAATGCAGCATGGCGCAGAAGTGGCGCGGCTCGAGCTCGAGCGTGCGCCGGATATCGGCGATGCATTCGTCGTCGCGCGCGAGCAGGTAGTAGAGCGTGGCGCGCTTGTGCCACGCCTCGGCGAAATCCGGCGCGCTGCGCAGCAGGCGCGCGAGGCGGGTCTCGGCGATGTCGTAGCGACGCGCGGCGATGTCGCGGGTCGCGGCTTCGAGTACCGCCGCCGCGGCGCCATTGGGGTGGTCCATCCAGACCTGCCAGATGCGCTCCTCGGTCTCGACGGCTTCCGTGCCGGGGCAAGCGGCGAGGCGCTGGAACAATGCATCGAGGAACGGCAGGCGGCGTGCGGGCCGCCGTTCACGCCGGCCGGCGATCAGTCCGAGGATGTCGGCAACATCCGCCATAGAGGCATCCGCAGTATGCCCTCAATGGAAATTCCTTGCCGGAGCGTCCAGAGCGCCGATCAGCCCGCTATGGTCCGAAAGGCGCCGGGCGATCACGTGCACCACTTCGCCGTCGCGCTCGATCGAGCCGCGCACGCCCAGCAGCCGTGCGCCCAGCAGTTCGGCGCGCTGGCGCTCCGCCAGCGCCGACCAGACCACGATGTTGATGCAGCCGGTCTCGTCTTCGAGCGTGACGAAGATCACCCCGCTCGCGGTGTCGGGCCGTTGCCGGCAGGTCACCAGCCCGGCGACCTGCACGGTACTGCCGTGCGGCCTCAGGTGCAGTTCATCCGCCCGGACGAATTTTTTCAAGCGACCTCTGAGAAGCGCCAGCGGGTGGCGGCCCAGCGTCAGGCCGAGGCTGGCGTAATCGGCGACCATGTCTTCGCCTTCGCGCGGCGCGCGCAGCGCGGGTGCGGGCGGCTCCGCCGGCGCGGCGTCGAGCGGCGCTCGCGGGCCAGCGCCCGCGGCAGCCCAATGCGCGAGCCTGCGGTGCCCCGCCAGCGAGCGCAACGCATCCGCCGCGGCCAGGCAACGCAATTCCTTTCGATTGATTTCAATTCTACTGACTGCGGAATAAGGTCTGCCCTCCGAGATCCGCCGACCCGTCACTTCCGACAATCCGTTCACCATCCGCAAGCCGAGCCGCAGCGCGCCGTTCTCCAGCGTGCAGTCCCAGTCGCTGGCGTTCACGTCGGCGGGGAGCACCGCGACGCCGTGGCGGCGCGCGTCCTGGACGAGCTGCGCCGGCGCATAGAAGCCCATCGGCTGGCTGTTGAGCAGCGCGGCGCAGAAGACGGCGGGATGATGGTGCTTGAGCCACGAGGACACATAGACCAGCAGCGCGAAGCTCGCGGAATGCGATTCCGGAAAGCCGTATTCACCGAAGCCGAGGATCTGGCGGTAGATGGCGTCGGCGAACTCCGCGCTGTAGCCGTTGCGCGCCATGCCGCTTTTCAGCCGCTCCTCGAAGGGTTCCAGGCCGCCACGCTTTTTCCATGCTGCCATCGAGCGGCGCAGGCGATCGGCTTCACCGGGTGTGAAGCCGGCGGCGACCATCGCGAGCTGCATCACCTGCTCCTGGAAGATCGGCACGCCCAACGTGCGCTCCAGCACCTGCTTCACCGCATCGCTGGGATAAGTCACCGGCTCCTCGCCTCGCCGCCGCCGCAGGTAGGGATGCACCATGCCGCCCTGGATCGGCCCCGGGCGCACGATCGCTACTTCGATCACCAGGTCGTAGTAATTCGCCGGCTTCAGCCGCGGCAGCATGCTCATCTGCGCGCGCGACTCGATCTGGAACACGCCGATGGTGTCGGCCTTCTGGATCATGCCGTACACCGCCGGATCGTCCGGGGGAATCTCGTGCATCTCCCTGCCGATCATCTTCAGGCATCTCTGGATGGCGGACAGCATGCCCAGCGCAAGCACGTCCACCTTGAGCAGCCCCAGCGCCTCGAGGTCGTCCTTGTCCCACTGGATCACGGTGCGCTCGGGCATCGCTGCGTTCTCCACCGGCACCAGCTCGGCGAGCGGGCCGCGCGAGATGACGAAACCGCCGACATGCTGCGAAAGGTGGCGCGGGAATCCTTTCAGGATCGCGGCGATCTCCAGCCACTGGCTTGAACGACTGATCTTTTCTTCATGGAAGGCGAAGGACTTCGCAACCCGACCCACCTCCCCCGCCGGCACGCCGAGCGCCTTGCCGGCGTCGCGCAGAGCGCTCTTGGTGCGATAGCAGATCACGGTCGCCGCCAGCGCGGCGCGCTCGCGGCCGTACTTCCGGTAGACGTACTGGATGACTTCCTCGCGCCGCTGGTGCTCGAAATCGACGTCAATGTCGGGCGGCTCGTCGCGCTCCTTGGAAACGAAGCGCTCGAACAGCATGTTCATCCTCGCCGGGTCGACTTCGGTGATACCGAGCGCATAGCAGACCACCGAGTTCGCCGCCGAGCCCCGGCCCTGGCAGAGGATGTCCTGCTCGCGCGCGAAGCGCACCACGTCGTGCACCGTGAGGAAGAAAGGCTCGTAGCGCAGCTCGGCGATCAGCCCGAGCTCGCGTTCCGCCAGGTCGCGGACTTTTCCCGGGATCTCCTGCGGGAAGCGCCGCTGCAGGCCGTCGAGCGTCAGCTTGCGCAGCCAGGTCGCTGGCGTCTCCCCCGGCGGCACCAGTTCCTCCGGATACTCGTAACGCAGCTCGTCGAGGGAAAAAGTGCAGCGCGCGGCGATGCGCGCGCTCTCGGCGAGCAGCGCCGGCGGATAGAGCTGCGCCAGGCGCACGCGCAGCCGCAAATGGCGCTCGGCGTTCGGCTGCAGCCCCTGCCCGCATTGCGCCACCGGCTTTCCCATGCGGATCGCCGTCAGCACATCCTGCAGGGGCTTGCGCGAGCGAAGGTGCATGTGGACGTCGCCCGCGGCGACGAGCGGCAGCCCCAGCCGCGCCAGGGAATCGAGCTTCGTCCGATCATTCGGCCCGCAGTGCAACTCGACGCCGATCCAGGCGCGCCCGGCGAACTGCGCGCTCGCCCAGCGGGCATCCTCTTCCTTCCCGGACAGAAGAAGCACCAGCGCTTGCACGCCCTCCACATCCTCCCGCTCCAGGAGGTACGACCCCTTTTTGCCGCGACGACGTCCCGTGGTGATCAAGGAACAGATCGAGCCGTAGGATTTCCGGTCGGTGGCGAGCAGCACCAGCTTGAGGCCGTCCTGCAGCGTCACCTCGGTGCCAAAGATCAGCTTCAGGCCGCATTCCTTCGCCGCAAGGTGCGCGCGCGCTGCGCCGGCCATCGAGCATTCGTCGGTCAGCGCCAGCGCTGCATAGCCGAGCGCGCGAGCGCGCTCGACCAGCTCTTCCGGATGCGAGGCGCCGCGCAGGAAGCTGAAGTTCGACAGGCAATGCAGCTCGGCGTAGTCGGGGAGCACCAATTCAGGCAAACAATCCATGCAGGGTCCATTCGCCGCCTTCGCGGTAGATCCAGGCGGCGGCGTCGCTCGCCAGCCGGGCGATGAAGTAATCGCGCTTCGCTTCGTCGCCGTCCCACCAGCCGCACTCGATGCGTTCCGGCCCGGCGAGCAGCGTGAATTCCGACTCGGCCAGGCGGCGCGGCTGTTCCAGGAGCCATAGCGGTCGCGCGCCCGGCAGCCGGAACTCGCGCGGATCCCATTCGCCCGGCTCGACGCGCCGCCAGGCATGCTCGGGCCGGTGATCGGGTTGCGTGGCGAGCCCGCAGACTGCCGCGCCACCCAGGCGGATCCGCAAGCGCTCGAGCAACCGCGACCAGTTTTCCTCCTCGCGAGCCGCATCGCCGAACAGGCCGCCGCTGCGCGGCCCGAGCGGCGTGAAATCGGCTGCGCGCAGCTCGATCGCCTCGACTGGCTGTTGAAGTTTTTTCTCGTCAAGTCTTTCCCGCAAGAGGATGGCCAAACGCGCGGCATCCCTGGATACGGAAGCGAGCCGGATGTCGAATTCCTCGGAAGAGGAATCGAAATGGACCAGGCGCAGCGTGAAGGCGCGGATGCCCTCATGTCGCGCAGCGAGCAGGCCTTCGAGCTGGGCGAGCAGCCGCCGCGCGGGAAAGAGCAGCGCTTCGGCATGCGCCGCTTCGCCCGGCAGCTCGAGCCGCGCCGAAAAGCACGCCGGCGGCGTGAAGAAAGCATAAGTCTCCGGCAGCCTGCCGCAGGCGCGATCCAGAGCGTCGACGGTCGCGCTGCCGCAGCGCTGCGCGAGACCGTCGCGCGGCAAGGCGAGTGCTTCACCGACGGTGGCGACACCGATGCCGCGGAAGAAATCGAGGTCGAAGCCGGTCGCTTCCAGCGGCAGCGTCGCGAGAGGACCGCCGCCGCCACGCGCCCGCCACAGCGCCGCCAGGCCGGTGGGCGCCACGGCCAGCCTGGTGGGCAAGCCGAGCGCATCGAGCCCGGCGCGCAGCGTCTGGAGAAAGGCGTCCTGGCCGCCGAAATAGCGCAGGCTCGCCGCGACTTCGACGAGCAGTGCATCCGGAGGCGCTTGCGCGACCCTAGGCGTGAACTGGCAGGCCCAGCCGGCGAGCGGCGCGAGCGCTTCGTTCCGAAGGCCTGGAAAGTGCAGCGCGACCCAAAGCATGGAAAGGTCTTTTCACCGGCAGGAGCAGCGGCGCCCCGGACTGGGCGCCGCGACGCTTGAGAATGTGCACGCGCAGCCCTGCTTCAGCGGGCTCCAGCATGAGGCGCAGGCAGGCGGGCGAGGACTCGGCAGCAGCCTGCAGCGGGCGGAAAAGCGCGAGGAAAGCCCGGCTCGCCTCGGCAGCGACCGCGAGGCGCCGCAACTGCGCATAGCCGGGGCTCGGCAGCCAGGCGAGCAGCGCGTGGCAGCTGCCCGCGCGCAGCGCCTGTTCTGCGGCCCAGAGCGCGTCGCGCCGGCCCGCAGCGCGCACCAGGGCAAGGTGCGGCAGATCGATGCCGGCGGCCGCCAGCGCCGGCGCATAGGGCAGATACGGCGGCGCCAGCCACACCACCCTCTTGCCGGCGCAGGTCAGCCGCGCCAGCGCCGGCATCAGCAGGCCGA
>DATNCP010000204.1:0-2465 GCA_035607175.1 Burkholderiales bacterium | reverse complement strand
ATCCGCACGCTGTGGATCGCGCTCGACGAGATCGGCCAGATGTGGCTGCCGGTGCAGAAGGACTGGCGCCTGAACGAGCGTCACTATGGCGACCTGCAGGGACTCAACAAGGCGGAGATGGCGGCGAAGTTCGGCGACCAGCAGGTGCTGGTCTGGCGGCGCAGCTACGACACGCCGCCGCCCGAGCTGAAGCCGAGCGATGCGCGCTACGAGGGCAGGGACCCGCGCTACGCCGGCATCAAAGTGCCGTTGACCGAGTGCCTGAAAGACACCGTCGAGCGCGTGGTGCCGTACTGGGAGTCGGTGATTGCACCGACGGTACGCGCGGGCAAGCGTGTGCTGATCGCGGCGCACGGCAATTCGCTGCGCGCGCTGGTCAAGCATCTCGACGGCATTTCCGACGACGCGATCGTCAAGCTCAACATCCCGACCGGTATTCCATTGGTATACGAGCTCGACGAGCGCATGAAGCCGCTCAAGCATTACTACCTCGGTGATCCCGACGAGATCGCGCGCCGCGTCGCCTCGGTCGCGGCGCAAGGGAAAGCGAAGGCCTGAAGGGCGCCGTTCTTCTGCTTCTGGCCTCGGCTGCGGCTGCAGCCTGGGGAGCGAGTCAGGAAGAGAACCTCAAAGCGCTGCGCGGGCGCATCGATGCGATCAACCGCGAACTGGAGAAAAAGGAGGCGGCCACCCGCGAGGCGCGCGACGCGCTGCGCGATTCGGAGCGCGCGATCTCGAACGCCAACCGCGCGCTGGCGCGCTCGGCCGCCGAATCCCGGCAGGTGCGCGCCGAGGCGGCGCGCATCGCCGAGCGCCGCCGCGCCGCCGGGGCGCAGATCGCGCAACGCGAAGCGGCCATCGAGCGCATGCTGGTGGCATGGTCCGCGGCCGGCGCGCCCGACGCGTTACGCGTAATGCTTTCCGGCGATGATCCGGCGGACCTCGGTCGCAAATTGCACTACCTCGGCGCGATCTCGCGCGCCGCGGCAGCGCTGATCGCGGAGCAGCGCGCGGCGCTCGCCGAGCTCGAGCGGCTCGGCGGCGAAGCCAGGCTGCGCGCCGACCGGCTGCGCGCGATCGAGCAGGCGAGCCGCGCCGAGCGTGACAAAGTCCTCGCCGAGCGGCGCGAGCGCCAGCGCGTGCTGACGGCGCTCGGCGCCGATATCCGCAAGAACCGGAGGGAAATCCAGGTGCTGAAAGCCGACGAGGCGCGTCTTGCGCGCCTGGTCGAAGCGCTGGCGCGCGCCGCCGCGAGCACTATGACCGAGCCTTTCTCCGCCCTGCGCGGCAAGCTGCGTCTGCCGGTGCGCGGGGAACTGACCGCACGCTACGGCGCTCCAAGGGGAGCGGCGGGAATGGTGGCGAAAGGCGTGTTCATTCGCGCGCCCGAGGGGCAGCCGGTACGCGCGATTGCCCGGGGACAGGTGGTCTACGCCGACTGGATGCGGGGCTTCGGCAACCTGCTGATCGTCGACCACGGCGAGAGCTACCTTTCGATCTACGCCAACAATGAAACACTGCTGAAGGAGCCGGGCGATCCGGTCGCGCCGGGTGAGCCGATCGCCACTACGGGATCGAGCGGTGGTAACGAGGAAACGGGCTTATACTTTGAAATGCGGCACTTGGGCCGCGCCTTTGACCCGCTGTCGTGGGTCAAGCTGAAATAAAGCGAGCGTCATGCACACCAGGCTTCGCAGCATCGGTTTCATGATCGTCGGCGCGGTCGCCGGCGTTCTCATCAGCCTCAACTTCCAGGTCTTCGCCGACCGCGCGACGCGCACGTCGCTGCCGATCGAGGAGCTGCGCGCCTTCACCGAAGTGTTCGGCGCGATCAAGACGAATTACGTCGAGCCGGTCGAGGACAAGAAGCTGATCACCGAGGCGATCAACGGCATGCTGACCGGCCTCGACCCGCATTCGTCGTACCTCGACGCGGAAGCGTTCCGCGAGCTGCAGGTCGGCACGCAGGGCCAGTTCGGCGGCCTCGGCATCGAGGTCGGCATGGAAGACGGCTTCGTCAAGGTGATCTCGCCGATCGAGGACACGCCGGCCCACAAGGCCGGCATCAAGCCCGGCGACCTGATCATCAAGCTCGACGAGACCCCGGTGAAGGGCATGACGCTGAACGACGCCGTGAAGAAGATGCGCGGCAAGCCCAACACCAGCATCACGCTCACCATCACCCGCAAGGGCGAGGCCGCGCCGCTCATCGTCACGCTCACGCGCGCCGTGATCCGCGTGCAAAGCGTGAAGTCGAAGACCATCGAGCCCGGCTACGCCTGGATCCGCATCTCCCAGTTCCAGGAAGCGACCGCCGAGCACATGGTCAAGCACCTGAGCGGCCTGTTCAAGGACGGCCAGGTGAAGGGCCTGGTGCTCGACCTGCGCAACGATCCGGGCGGCCTGCTGTTCGGCGCGGTGGCGATCTCGTCGGCGTTCCTGCCGCAGAAGTCGCTGGTCGTGTC
>DATNCP010000191.1:0-11201 GCA_035607175.1 Burkholderiales bacterium | reverse complement strand
CACCGGCTACGGCTTCCCGCCCTACCGCGGCGGGCCGATGTTCTATGCCGACACCGTCGGCCTGGACAAGGTTTTGGCTTCCATTCAGAAATTTCAAGCCGGTTATCAGGGCGGCGCCTGGAAGCCCGCGCCGCTGCTCGTCAGGCTCGCGAAAGAGGGCAAGCGGTTCAACGGATGAGGCTGCTCGCGTTCGCGTTCGTCTTCGTCGCGGCCAACGCCGCGGCGGCCAGCGAGCGCGTGCGGTTCGGCGAGATCGCCGGCATTCTTCATTTCCCGGAACAGCCGGGCAGGCACCCGGCGATCGTCATCGTCCACGGCTCGGCCGGCGTCGCCGAGGCGCGCGAGGGATTCTGGGCGCGCGAGCTCGCGGCTTTCGGCATGGTAACGCTCGTCACCGACAGCTTTGCCCCGCGCGGCGTGGACAGCACCACCGACGACCAGTCGCGGGTCACGACCACGCAGATGCTGCGTGACGCCTTCGCCGCCCTGGCGTTCCTCGCCGCGCGCGAGGAGGTCGACGAGAAGCGCATCGCCATCATGGGCATGTCGAAGGGCGGCTCCGTCGCCCTGCTCGCCGTGGATCGCCAGGCGCAGCGCGGCGGCCGCGCCTTCGCCGCGCACCTGCCGCTCTATCCGGCGTGCGCGCTGCAGTACCGCAACCCGCACCCCACCGCGCCGGTGCTGATGCTGATCGGCGAGAAGGACAGCTACACCGGCGTCAAGCTCTGCGCCGCCTACGCCGAGCGGCTGCGCGCCGCGGGCGGCCAGGTGCAGCTCAAAACCTATCCCGGAGCGCACCACGGCTTCGACGGCGATACGATGAACCCGCGCGAGTTCTACCTGCCGCGCGCGCAGACGTATCGCGACTGTGTCATCCTGATCGAGGACGACGGCCGGGTCGCGCAACCCGAGCGCCGCTGCATGCGGGTGGGCGCAACCGTCGCCGCCAATCACCGGGCGAAAATGCAGGCGCTCGAGGACGTCAAGGGGTTCCTGAAGGCAACGCTGTTCCATTGAGGGAGGGCGCAATGACCGACGCAGTCATCGTTTCCACAGCGCGCACGCCGCTCTGCAAGAGCTGGAAGGGGGCGCTCAACATGACCCATGGCGCGAAGATGGGCGGCCACGTGGTGCACGCCGCGCTCGAGCGCGCCAAGGTCGACGCCGACGAGGTCGAGGACGTGATCATCGGCTGCGCCAATCCCGAGGGCGCGACCGGCTGGAACATCGCGCGCCAGATCGCGATCCGCGCCGGCTGCCCGGTAACCGTGCCCGGCATGACCGTCAACCGGTTCTGCTCCTCCGGCCTGCAGACCATCGCCCTCGCCTCGCAGCGCGTCATGGCCGGCGAAGGCGAGGTGTTCGTCGCCGGCGGCGTCGAGTCGATCTCGCTGGTGCAGCAGGAGATGAACAAGCACCACTTCCAGGACGAGTGGCTGCACCGCCACCACCCCGAGACCTACTGGCCGATGCTGCAGACCGCCGAGTACGTGGCGCGGCAGTACGGCATCCCGCGCGACAAGCAGGACGAGTTCGGCGTGCAGAGCCAGCAGCGCGCCGCCAAGGCGCGCGCCGAAGGCAGGTTCAAGGACGAGATCGCGCCGATCACCACCAAGATGAAAGTGGTCGACAAGAACACCGGCAGCGAGACGACGAAGGAGATCACCGCGTCGGAGGACGAGGGCATCCGCGCCGACACCACCTACCAGGGCGTGTCGCAGATCAAGCCGGCGATCGAAGGCGGCTGCATCGCCGCCGGCAACGCGAGTCAGTTTTCTGATGGGGCTTCTGCCTGCGTCGTCATGTCGGACAAAGAAGCTTCCCGCAGAAATCTCAAACCCTTGGGAATCTTCCGTGGGTTTGCGGCGGCGGGCTGCGACCCGAAGGAGATGGGCATTGGACCGGTCTTCGCCGTGCCGAAGCTGCTCGAGCAGGCCGGCAAGAAGGCAAAGGACATCGACCTGTGGGAGCTGAACGAGGCGTTCGCGGTGCAGGTGCTCTACTGCCGCGACCGCATCGGCATCCCCGACGACAAGCTGAACGTCAACGGCGGCGCCATCGCGCTCGGCCATCCCTACGGCATGAGCGGCGCGCGCCTCGTCGGCCACGCGCTGATCGAGGGCAGGCGCCGCAAGGCGAAGTTCGTGGTGGTGACCATGTGCATCGGCGGCGGCATGGGGGCTGCGGGGCTGTTCGAGGTCGTTCCCTCATGAGATACGACAATATCCTGCAGACCATCGGCAATACCCCGGTGGTGAAGGTCGGGAAGCTCGCGCCCGCGGGAATCAACCTCTACGTCAAGATCGAGGCGTTCAACCCGCTCGGCTCGGTGAAGGACCGCCTCGCGCTCGGCGTGATCGAGGACGCGGAGCGCACCGGGAAGCTCAAGCCGGGCCAGACCGTCATCGAGGCGACGAGCGGCAACACCGGCATCGGCCTCGCCATGGTCTGCGCTCAGAAGGGCTATCCGCTGGTCGTGACGATGTCGGAGAGCTTCAGCGTCGAGCGCCGGAGGCTGATGCGCTTCCTCGGCGCCAAGGTGGTCCTTACCCCCGCCGCCGAGCGCGCGCTCGGAATGGTCCGGAAGATGGAGGAGCTCGCCGCCAAGAACGGCTGGTTCATGACCCGCCAGTTCGAGAACGAGGCGAACGCCGACTACCACTCCAAGACCACGGCGCGCGAGATCCTGCGCGACTTCGAGGGGCAGCGCCTGGACTACTGGGTGACCGGCTTCGGCACGGGCGGTACGCTGAAAGGCGTGGCGCGCGTGCTGGCGAAGGAGCGACCGGAAACCCGGATCGTCGTGTGCGAGCCGGCCGATGCTCCCATGCTCACCAGCGGCGCGGCGCAGGAGCGAAAGCCCGACGGCACGCCGGCCAAGCCGCATCCGTCGTTCAAGCCGCATCCGATGCAGGGCTGGAGCCCGGACTTCGTGCCCAAGCTCACCGGCGACGCGGTCGACATGAAAGTCATCCACAGGGTGCTGACCATCGCCGGCCCCGAGGCGATGAAGTGCAGCAAGGACCTCGCGCAGAAGGAAGGCATCTTCGTCGGCATCACCGCCGGCGGCACTTTCGCCGCGGCGCTGCAGGTCTGCAAGGAAGCGCCCAAGGGATCGACCATCCTCGCGATGCTGCCCGACACCGGCGAGCGCTACCTCTCCACTCCGCTTTTTGCCGATATTCCGGCCGACATGACCGAGGAAGAACTCGCGATCAGCAAGTCGACGCCAGGCGGGCAGTTGCCGCCCAAGCCGGCCTGAAGCCGCGGTTGCGTGCTGGTCCTCAGTAACGAGGAGATTGCCCGCATTTTTTCGGTCGAGGACTGCATTGCAGCCCTCGAGCCGATGTACCGCGACCTCGCCAACGAGCGCGCGCTGATGTCACCCCGGGTCGACAACATCGCCCCGACGACACACCCCGGCGGCTACTACGCCTTCAAGCACATGGGCGGCACCTGGCCGGCACAGAATATCCAGGCGCTACGCATCAACTCCGACGTGGTGACGCACCCGGTGATCGCCGGCAAGCCGCGCCGGCAGAAGCAGCCCCTCGCCCCAAGCAGAAAAGGCCACCGCTGGGTCGGCCTGGTGCTGCTCTTCAGCACGCAGACCGGGGCGCTGCTGGCGATGTTTCCCGATGGCGTGATGCAGCGCCTGCGGGTCGGTGCGGCAAACGGCCTCGCGCTGAAGCACCTCGCACGAAGCAACGCGGCAACGCTGGCGCTGATCGGCAGCGGCTGGCAGGCGGGCGCCCAGCTCGCTGCCGCCCTAGCCGCACGGCCGTTGAAGGAAGTGCGAGTCTGGAGCCCCCGCAAGGAGAGCCGCGACGCCTTCGTCGGCGAGTACCCGAACGTCAAGGCCGTCGATACGGCGGAAGAGTGCGTCGATGGCGCGGACATCATCGCCGCCTCGACCTCATCGATGGTGCGGGTGATCGATCCCAGGTGGCTGAGGCCCGGCGTCCACGTGAGCTGCATCAAGACCCACGAGGTCGACGCCGAGGTGCTCGAGCGCTGCAGCCGCGTCGTGCTCCACAACCGCAAGCAGGCGAAGCAGATCGACAACCTGCTGAAGGACACGCCCAACGTGGCGAAGGAGCGCGGCAAGGGCGGCTGGTGGAACGACGGCAGCGGCCGCTTCGAGAAGTACCCCGACCTGTGCGATCTCCTCACCGGCCGCGCCGAAGGCAGGAAGAACGACAAGGAGATCACCTGCTTCGTCAACAACGTCGGCACCGGCCTGCAGTTCGCCGCCGCCGGCGCGTGGGTGCTGCGCCGCGCGCGCGAGGCGGGCGTCGGGACGGAGCTGCCCGACGACTGGTTCTCCGAGGACGTCCACCCCTAGGCAGTCCTAGCGGCCTATCCCCCGGACGCGGGGCCATAACAAGGCAGGCCCAAGAATGAGGCCGTACTCCAACCAGGAGACGGCGATGACTCTTGACGACGTTTACGGCCCCGACGAAGACCGCTTCCCGCTCGAGCAGGAAGCCGAGGATTGGGACGCCGAGGCGCTTGGCCTCGATTGGGAAGAAAGCGAAGAGCAGGAAGTCTGCCGCGAGATCACCTCGCGGAACAACGGCTAGCGCAGCGGCAGCGTGAAACTGAAGGTCGAGCCGCGTCCCGGCGCGCTATCGACCCGGATTGCGCCGCCGTGCAGCTCGACGAACTTCCTCGTCAGAGCGAGCCCCAGACCGGTGCCCTCGGCCTTGCGCGCCGAGTCCTTGCCGACCTGACGGAACTCCTCGAACAGCTTCGACTGATCGTCGGCCGAGATGCCGACGCCCGTGTCCTTGACCGCGATCTCGACCTTGTCGGTGTCGAGCATGGCGCTGACGTCGACCTTGCCGCCCTCCGGCGTGAACTTCACCGCGTTGGAAAGCAGGTTCAGCAGGATCTGCTTCACCTTGCGCTCGTCGGCCTGCAACTCGCCAAGCTGAGGGTCGATCTCGGAGGCGAGGTGCACGCCGTGGCGCTGCGCGCGCTCGCGCACCAGCGTGATGGCGTTGGAAATCGCGCTCGGCAGGTGGAACGTGGCGAGATCCAGCTCCATTCGCCCCGCTTCGATCTTCGAGAGGTCGAGGATGTCGTTGATGAGCGAGAGCAGGTGCTTGCCCGACTCGTGGATGTCCTTAAGGTAGTCGGCCTGCTTCTCGTTCACCTCGCCGAACATCCTCTCGGACAGCACCTCGGAAAACCCGATTATGGCGTTGAGCGGCGTGCGCAGCTCGTGCGACATGTTGGCTAGGAACTCCGACTTGTGCTGGTTCGCCACCTGGAGCTGCGCGCTCTTCTCCTGGATCTCGCGGAACAGGCGCGCGTTCTGGATCGCGATCACCGCCTGACTGGCGAACGTGGTGAGCAGCGCCATCTGCTTCTCGGACAGCGCGCCCGGCTCCGCCGAATGCACGGCGATCAGTCCGATCACTTCGTCCTCATGCAGCATCGGAGCCCGGGCGATCGCCCGATAGCCGACCTTTTCGCCGCGCTCAGCGCTCGCGGCAGGGACGCCCGCCGCCTGCGTATCCGCCACCTGCAGCGCGGTGCGTCCGAAAAAGATCTGCCCGCCGATACTCTCGGCGGTGATCGGCAAAGGCGCATTCGCCACGTCGCCTTCGGCGGTGTCGCTCCGTGCACGCAGATGAAACTGCCCCCTGTCCACGAGCCGGATGCGCGCGCGCCGGCCGAACAGGCGGGCAGCACTCTGCACGATGGCGTCGAACACCGGCTGCTCGTTCGTGGGAGAGCCCGAGATGACCTTCAGGATCTCGGCCGTGGCGGTCTGTTGCTCCAGCGCCTCCTTCGTCTCGTTGAACAGCCGGACGTTCTCGATCGCGATCACTGCCTGGTCGGCGAAGGTCTTGAGCAATGCGACGTAGGCATCGCCGAACGGCTCGGCTTCGGGTCGCGTCACTGCGATCGCGCCGATCGGCGTGTCGCCGCGCATCATCGGCACGGTGAGAATGGACCGGTAGCTGCCCGCGCGCGCGCGCTGCTTCACCTCCTCGGAATAGTCCTCCGCAAGGGCATCGGCGACGTTCACGACCCGGCGCTCCAGGATGGCGATCGCAGACGGCGTGGTCGGCGTGATCGGCTGCGGGAAGGCCTGCAGGAACATGCGCCGCGCTTCCGGATCGGGCTGCACCATCGCGCCCACGCCCATCATCCTTCCGTCGAATGTAAACAGCGCGCCGAACCGGCCGTTGCACAGGCGGACCGAATTGCGGGCGATGGTCTCGAACACCGGCTGCACGTCGGTCGGCGAGCTCGAGATCACCTTGAGGATGTCGCCGGTCGCGGTCTGCTGCTCCAGCGCCTCGGTGAGGTCCTTGTTGCGCGTCTGCAGCTCGTTGAACAGGCGGACGTTCTCGATCGCGATCACCGCCTGGTCGGCGAAGGTCTTGAGCAGATCGATTTCATCAGCTGCAAACGGTCCCGGCTCGCGGCGGGTAACGCTGATCGAGCCGATCGCACGGCTGCCGTGGATCATGGGTACCGCAATGACACTACGGTATCCGCGCGCTCGAGCGCTTTCGAGCGCTACGGGTGAAATCTCTGGATCAGACTCCGTATCGACGCGAATCGCCGGCGCAAGGCTCGTGATCGCCCTGCCCGAATTCCAATCCCCGATCGCAGCCGGAAACAGCTTGCTGATGGCGTCGTCGCCGGGCCGTCCGGACTTCGTGTACGCGGCGAGATGCTGCCTGTTCCCGATCACGCGCGTCACAACGCCACTGAAGCCACCCAGCAGATCCTTCGCGCTGTTCGCGATCGCCTCGAAAACGGGCTGAATGTCTGCCGGGGAACTCGCGATGACTTTGAGGATCTCGGCGGTCGCGGTCTGCCGCTCGAGAGCCTCCTTCGTCTCGTTGAACAAGCGTGCGTTCTCGATCGCGATCACCGCCTGCGCAGCAAAGGTCCGCAGCAACGCCAGCTGCTTTTCGCTCAAGGGGCCTGGAACCGCCCGGATGACGCTGATCACGCCGATGGCGCGATCGCCGCGCATCATCGGCATGGCGGTAATCGCGCGATTGCCGCTCGTAAGAAAATTCCGGACGCCGGGTCCCAGAGGACCATCGACTTCGGCCCCGGCGTCCGGCAGGTCGACGAGCTTGGAGTCGAGGATCGCAGCGCCGTGGATGCGCTCGCGCGACAGGGGAGTCTGAAAGCGGGCCCGCCACCGCGCCGCCTGCTCGGGGTCCTGCGTCGCCACTGCGACCATGTGCATTTCATTGCCCGCCGGCAGCACCACCGCGACGGCGGCGTTGGGAAAGAGCCGCAGCCCGCTCTGCACGATCGCCTCGAACACGGGCTGCGTGTCGGTCGGCGACTCGCTGATGACCTTCAGGATCTCGGCGGTCGCGGTCTGCTGCTCGAGCGCTTCCTTCGTCTCGTTGAACAGGCGGACGTTCTCGATCGCGATCACCGCCTGGTCGGCGAACGTTCGAAGGAGCGCGACTTGCTTGTCTGTGAAGCCATCCGGCGCGCCCCAGCCCATGGTGATCGCCCCAATCGACTCGCCGCCGCGAAGCATCGGGATCGTCACCTGGCTTCGCGTTCCGAGCGCCTCGATCATTTGGCGGGAAAGTTCGGGAACCGCCTTGTCACGCTGGACGTCCGCGATGAAACGTGGCCGCCGAGACAGGATGACTTGGCCCGCGATCGTGTCCTGCGTGGCAGGCCTGGGGAATACGCGTTGCACCGTCCCAAGCCCGCTCGCGCTCAGGCCGTGACTCGCCACCATGTGAATCGCCGTGCCGTCATACCGGTACACGCGCCCGAAGCGCGCGCCGCACAACTGCACGGCGCTCTTGACGATGACATCGAACACCGGCTGCGCGTCGGTCGGTGAGCTGGCGATGACCTTGAGAATGTCCGCCGTTGCGGTCTGCCGCTCGAGCGCCTCCTTCGTCTCGTTGAACAGGCGCGCGTTCTCGATCGCGATCACCGCCTGCGTGGCGAACGATTCAAGCAGCGCGATCTCGCCGGGTATGAACGGCTTTGCTTCCGAGCGCCATACGCTCAGCACGCCGATCGCCCGGCCTTTCACCACCAGCGGCACTGAGAGAACGCTGCGAAACCCGGTCTTTCGCTGATTCGCCACGGCGTCGGGGTACTCGGACTTCAATACCGGCAGGACGTCAGGGATATGCAACGTCTTGCGGTCAAGGAACGCGCGCCCGTTGATTGCGGTCCTGCGGATCGGCACCTCCATGGTCACGTTCGCGCCTGGGCGCGCGCCGGATAGCGCCGTGCGACGCAATACGTCGCCGTGGACCATCCAGATTGACGAGCGCGCCGCGCCGAAGAGTTTCGCGCTGCGCTGCGCGAGTGCATCGAGCACCGGCTGCACGTCGGCCATCGACCCGCTGATCACCTTCAGGATGTCGCTGGTGGCCGTCTGCCGCTCCAGCGCCTCTTTGGTCTCATTGAACAGGCGCGCGTTCTCGATCGCGATCACCGCCTGATCGGCGAAGGATTTGATAAGCGCGACCTCCTTGTCGTCGAATCCGGCACCTTCGATCCGGTTCGCCACCAAGTAGCCGATCGCCGCGCCCCGTCGCAGCAGCGGCGCGATGATGATCGAGTCGTAGCCGAGTTCCTTCGCCAGCTCGGCCGTCTTCGCCGGTGCCCGCCGGTTGCCGGCGATGGGAGCGAGCTGGACAACGTCGCGGGTCTTCATTGCCTGGGCGGCGACCATCCCGGGCCGGTCCACCGGCCATGGATACGCCGCCTTCACTTTGCCGACAAAGCGTGCATTCCCGGCAATCGCCTTCGCCTCATAGGCGGCGCCTACGCGTAGCGCCACGACCGCGTACGGCGTCTTGAACAGCCGGCGCAGAGTCTCGACGATCGCGTCGAAAACCGGCTGCGCGTCGCCGTACGACCGCGACATCGCCGACAGGATGTCCGCCGTCGCGGTCTGCCGCTCGAGCGCCTCCTTCGTCTCATTGAACAGCCGCGCGTTTTCGATCGCGATCACCGCCTGGTCAGCGAAGGTTTCCAGCAGCTGCAGCTCCTTCGCCGTGAAGCGCCTGGCTTCGGGACGCACGGTGCCGATGGCGCCGATAACCTCGCCGTCGCGCACCAGGGGCGCGACGACCATCGCGTCGTAGCCGAAGGTCTTCGCGAGCTTCACCGCGAGCGGCGTCGCGCGCCGGTTGCCGACGATCGGCGCGAGCTGCATCACCTTGCCTGTGCGGAGCGCCTTGCCGGTGAGGCCCTTGTGGTCGACGGGCTGCGGGAACGACTGCCGGAACTTGCGATCGGAGCCGCCGAGCCGCCGCCTGAATACGGCGTCGATCTCGACGGCGGCGAGCTCCAGCATGTCGCCCTTGAGGAGAAAGATCGACGCATGGCGGGTGCCGAGGAGTCGCAGCACGTTCCGCGCGATCGCATCGAAGACGGGCTTTGCGTCGGTCGCCGAGGTGCGGAGCGAGGCGAGGATGTCGGCGGTGGCGCGCTGGAAGGCAGCCGCCTCGTCGCGCTCGAGCAGGGCGGCTGCGAGCTTCGCCCGGTCGCGCTTCGCGCCGCCCGCCGGCTTCATTTCTTCAGGGAAAACGCCGGCACGGGTTTCTCGAAGCCCTTCAGGGTCAGCGGGCCGACGGCATCGAACTGGAAGGTGCTTTCAAGCGCCGCCATGGTCTTGCGGCAGCAGAGGACCTGGCCGCCCTTCGCTTCCGCGCACAGGCGCGCGGCGAGGTTGGTGACGTTGCCGATGGCGGCGTAGTCCCAGCGGCCCTCGAAGCCGATCGCGCCCAGCGTCGCGTAGCCCTCAGCGATGCCGACGCCGAGGCCGAGCTCGTAGCCGTGCTTCTTCCAGCGCGCGGCGATCGGCACGAACTGCTCCAGCATGGCGAGCGCGGTGCGCACCGCGTGCTCCGCCGGCCGCTCGACCGGCAGGGGATCGTTGAAGAACACCATCACCGAGTCGCCGGCGAAGCGCTCGAGCGTGCCCTGCTCGGCGAGCACCAGCTTGCCGAGCGCGGCATGGAAGGCACGCAGCAGCTCCATCACTTCCTCCGGCTCGGCAGCTTCGGTGAAGGCGGTGAAGCCGCGCAGGTCGAAGAATTCGACCGTGATCTCGCGCCGGTGGGTCTTCAGCAGCTCCTCGCCCTTGCCGGCGGCGATCGCCTCGGCGAGCTGCGGCGAGAAAAAACTCTTCAGCCGCGCCAGGCGCTCGTCCTGCAGCCCCTTGATGCGCAGCAGCGAGCGCACCCGTGCGAAGAGCTCGGGCTGGTTGACCGGCTTGGAAAGGAAATCGTCGGCGCCGGCGTCGATACCCTTGACGCGCTCCTGCGTCGGATCGAGCGAGGTGCACAGCACCACCGGCAGCAGGGCGGTGGCCGGGCTTTCGCGGATCTTGCGGCACACCTCGTAGCCGTTCAGGCCCGGCATCATGATGTCCAGCAGCACCAGGTCCGGCGGCGCCTTGGCGATGCTCGCCAGCGCCTCCTCGCCGTTCGCGGCCGTCTCCACCTCGTAGCCTCTGGAGCGCAGCAGGTCGCCGAGCAGCTTGATGTTCATCGGCGTGTCGTCGACCACCAGGATCTTCTGCGCCATCTATTTTTTCCCTTCGATCAGGCGCTTCACGGTTTCCACGAACTCCTTGATGCTGATCGGCTTGCCGATGAAGGCGTCGAAGCCGGCGGCGCTGATCTCGCTGCGATCGGTGGGCGTCACCGACGCGGTGAGCGCCACCACGGGAATGCGTGCCGTCTTCGCGTCGGCGCGGATCTGGCGGAATGCCTCGATGCCGTTGATGCCCGGCAGCTGGATGTCCATCAGCACCAGGTCGGGCACCTTCTCCTTCGCGAGCTTCACACCCTCCTCGCCCGTGACCGCCTCCAGCGTCTGGTAGCCCTTCGCGTTCAGGACGTCGCGCGCGAGCTTCATGTTCTTGTCGTTGTCTTCGATGATCAGGATGGTGCTCATGTGCGAATGGGAAGTGTGAAGGTGAATGTCGAACCCTTGCCGGGCGCGCTTTCGAGGCGGATCTCGCCGCCGTGCAGCTCGACGAAGCGCTTGGTGAGCGCGAGGCCGAGCCCCGTGCCCTCGGCCTTGCGCGTGTAGTCCCGCCCGACCTGCACGAACTCGGCGAACACCTTCTCCTGGTCCTCGGGCGCGATGCCGATTCCGGTGTCGCGCACCGCGACTTCGACCGCCTTGCCGTTCAGCTTGGCCGAAACGTCCACCCGGCCGCC
>DATNCP010000156.1:0-13820 GCA_035607175.1 Burkholderiales bacterium | reverse complement strand
GAGCAGCTGAAGGGCGTGCCGATCTCGGTCGGCTACCAGTCGGGCAGCCACTACTCGACCATCCAGGCGCTCGAGCAGTACATGCCAGCGTCCGACATCAAGCTCTCCTTCGCCGACGGCATCCTCTTCGGCCGGCTGGAGAACCTGATCGACCGCAAGGTGCCCGCGGCGGCGGTCTTCTCCGGGCCGTACTACTTCCTCGAGCAGCTGGGCTTCCGCAAGGTGATCGACACCACGTTCATGATGGCGTCGATGCTGAACGGCGATCCCGACCTCAGGGACGTCAAGAAGTACTTCAACGGGCTACGCCGCGCGCAGCGCGACATCGACTTGCGGCCGGAGCTGTACACGCACTACTACAAGAAGGAATTCCGGGCGCGCTTCCTCGAGCAGATGGACACCCGACGCTGGGGTCCGGGCCAGCGCATTGTCTTCGAGCCCTACACCAAGCAGGTGTTCGAGGAATCCTTCGAGTGGATCAAGGAACACAAGATCTTCGATCCCAAGGCCATGGGCATCGGCCGGTACGAAGACGCGGTGGTCTCGATCGGCGGCTAGGAAAAGACCAGCTTTTTCTGGTCGATGCGAAAGACATCGGCCAGCCAGTCGATCATCAGCTCCTGGCCGAGCGTCGGGTTGTCGTGCTGGCAGTGCTCGGCGCCGGTCTCTTCCTCGGTGGTGAGGCGCAGCGTGACCTTCACGCCGTGCTTCTTCGCGTAGTCGTAGACCGTCTTCGAGTTTTCGACGCCGAGCACGTCGTGCCCGCCGTGCAGCACGAGGTAGGGGCACTTCATCGCGTTCAGCACGCCTTCCAGCTTGAAGGGCTTCGCCTTCTCGATCGCCTCGGCCATGGTCCTCGCGCCGAGTACCCACTTCATGTGGCCGGCGAGCGCGTGGTCCTCGCCGCGGTCGCGGAAGCGCTGCTCGACGTCCCAGATCGCGCCGTGCGAGATGCAGGCCGCGAGGCGATGCTCCTTCGATCCGGCGCGCGCCGAGTAGTAACCGCCGAGGCTGGAGCCGCTTACGGCGATGCGCTTCGCATCAACATCTGAACGCTTTTCGAGCCAGTCGATGCACTTCCCGACCGGCACCTCGTAGTCATACCGACTCGGCACCTTGTGCCGGCGCAGCGTCCCGCCCTGCCCCGGCCCGTCGACCATGAGGACGGCGATGCCGCGCTGCACCGCGCCGCGGCCGGTCATGAACCAGAGCTCGTCCTTGAACGAGTCGAGGCCGCCGAACGAGATCAGCACCGGAAATTTCCCCTGGCCTTTCGGCTTGATGAAATAGGCGGGCATGGAGACCCCCTTCTCATAGGGGATCTCGACCACCTCGCCGCCGAGGTAGTTCAGCCACTTGCGGCTGGCGCGCTCGCACTTGTCGAAGGTCTTCAGCCGCCGCGGGTCGTCGGCCGCGAGCCAGAACTCCGCCGAGCGGTAGTAGTCCGCCGCGCGCAGCCAGCAGTTCATCGCCGTGCGGATGTGTCCCGCCTTCTCGGCCTCGTCGCCCCGACGGTCGTTTCTTTCCGCGACGCGCAGCCACTCGACGTGCCAGCTCTCGAGGTCGGGCTTCATGCGGCTCGCAGCCTGGAAGCACTCGCTCACCGCACCGCCGCCTTCCTGCGTCTCGCCCAGCGCGCGGCGGAACTGGTACGAAAGGAAGAAGTGGTCAGGCCAGTGGTGCCAGCCGAATGGCTCGTACTTCATTGCGGGACGAAGCCGATCGCCTTCACCAGCTTGCCGTATTTCTCGTAGTCCGCCTTCAGCACCTGGGCGAAGAACTCCGGCGACTCGGTGGCGATGATCAGGCCCGCCGCCTCGAGCTTCTCCACGATATCCGGCGTGCGCATCGCGCGGTTGATCTCCTCGTTCAGCCTGAGCACGATCTCGCGCGGCGTCTTCACCGGGGCGGCGTAGCCGAACCAGCCGCCCGACTCGTAGCCGGGCACGTCCTCGGCCGCCACCGGGTGATTCGGCCAGAGCGCCGGGCGCGTCTTGTTGGTCGTGGCGAGGAGCCGCAGGCGTTCGGACTTGATGTGCGGCGTCATGCCGGTGATGCCGTCGATGCCCGCCTGCACCTGGCCGCCGATGATGTCGGTGGCGATGGCGGCGCTGCCTTTGTACGGCACGTGCGTGTAGGTAAAGCCGCCCATGGTGCGCAGGTGCTCGAACGCGAGGTGCGGGAAGCCGCCCTCGCCGTTGGTCGCGACGGTGAGCGCCCCGGGATTCGCCTTGGCGTAGCGCACCATCTCGCCGATGGTCTTGAACGGCGCGTTCGGGTTGGCGACGATCGCCAGGTAATTGAAGGTGGTGACCGAGATCGGCGCGAAGTCCTTCAGTGGGTCGTAGGGGATGTTCTTGCTGGTGTGCGGCAGCACCACCATGTTGCCGCCCTGCACGCAGGCGATGGTGTAGCCGTCGGCCGGGCCCTTGGCGACGTGGTCGAGGCCGAGCATGCCGCTCGCGCCCGGGCGATTCTCGACGATCACCTGCTGGCCGAGGCGCTCGCTCATCCTCGGCGCGATCAGGCGCGACATGATGTCGGTGGTGTTCCCCGGCGGGAACGGGATGACGATGCGGATCGGCTTGTTGGGATAGCTTTGTGCATTTGCTTCCAACACAAGGAATCCGAGGACGAGCGCGAGAAAAATTCTCATCTTATTTCTCCGGAATGATCGGCAGCAGCAGGTAGGGGTTCTTGTCGAGGTGCAGCGTGACCTTGCCGCCGAACACCGCGGGCGGACGGTCGGTCGGGTCGTCGTGGGTGAAGGGCCCGCAGCCCTTCATCGGGTGCTTCATGTTGGAAAGCGTCGCCGCCGCGTCGTCGTGCTCGTAGTCGCGGCCGCGAATGCTCAAGGCGATCGTCCAGCCCGCGGGCACGACGATGCAGGTCGGCCAGATCTCGATGTCGAGATCCGCGACTTCTCCCGGCTTCAGCTTCTGCAGCTGATCGTGCGTGTGCCAGGGGCGGTACGGCAGGCTCTTCTTCGCATCGAGCTTGCGGTGCGAGGCGCGCAGCCAGCCCTGCCCGACCGGCGTCTTCGGATCGAGCGCGCCCTGGAACAGCACTTCCTTGCCGGCGGGATCGAAGATGCGCAGCACGACGAAGAGGTCCGCGTCTTGCGTCGCCGACGAAATCCACAACTTGAGGGCTGAAGGTCCCGTGATCTCCGTGGGCTTTTTCGCAACCATGGAGAACGTCAAACCATTCCCCATCGGCTCATACGAAACGGCGCCCTCCCCGCTCTTTGCGTCTTCACTGAGGGAGAGATCCTCGTGCAGAAAAAACTTCGTCCACTTCGTGCGCGCGAGAGGCCATTCGTTCTCGTGCCGCTGCACGAACTTCTCGCCGGGGTGGCGGACGTTCAGCAGCACGCGCGGCTGCTTGTCCCAGCCATTGTTTTCATTTTTCAGGAAATGCGCGAAGAAGCGCTTCTGCAGGTCGAGCCCGTAGTCGGTGTAGAACGGCGCCCAATGCGAGCCGCCGTGCACTTCCAGCCATTTCTGCCTTGAACCGGCTCGGGTGAACCCCTCGAAGTTGCCCCGCGTGTGCAGCCCCTGTCCGCCCCAGTTGGCGGCGGTCATCATCGGGACGGTCACCTTCGACAGGTCGGGGCTGCGCTCGGCGTAGTAGTCGTCCCAGGTCTCGCGCGAGAGGAACGCCTGCCACATGTTTTCCCGATTTTTTTCCAATTCCCGCTCATTCAATGTTTCCGGGCCGCAGACGGGCTCGCCTGTGTTCGGATTCTTCTTGCCGCCGGGAAAGCCGTGCTGCACGGTCTTCACCTGCATCTCCTGCCAGTTCTTGCGAAAGCTGCAGATGATGCCGCCGTGGCGCGCGCTCTCGCGATAGGCATCGTTCCAGCCTTCCCAGACGCAGATCGCGGCGAGGTGCGGCGGCTTCGCCGCGGCGGCGCGCCACTGGTTGCTGGCGTAGTAGGAGATGCCGTTCATGCCGACCTTGCCCGTGCACCAGGGCTGCTTCGCCGCCCATTCGATGCAGTCGTGGACGTCCTTCGTCTCGCGCGGGCCGTTGTGACAGAGGAAGCCGGGCGAGCGGCCCGCGCCGCGCGAGTCGACGCGGATGCAGGCGTAGCCGTCGGGCACCCACTTCTCCGGGTCGACGACTTCCCAGTTCTGGTAGCGGTTGGACGAGCCGGCGAGGACGTCGGGGTTCTCGCGCGCCATGATGTCCCAGGCGGTCTTGTAGCCCTCCTGGAAGGCGAGGCCCTTGCCGTAGGGACCGTAGCTCAGCAGCGCCGGGTGCTTCCCTTCGCCGTCGGGCCGGAACACGTCGGCCCGCAGCACCAGCCCATCGTCCATGCGGATGGGCACGTCCCAGTCGATCTTCATTTCACAAATTTCGGCGGCGGCGTGAACGGTCCGGTGATTTGCGCGATCTTCTTCGCGAGCTCGAGGAGCGCCGGCTCGCTCCACAGCTTGCCGACGACCTGCACGCCGATTGGAAGGCCTGACGCCGATTTGGTCAACGGCAGTATCGCAACCGGGTGGCCGGTGAGGTTGAACGGGCAGGTGTAGGCGGTGCCGGCGATGAAGTAGGGGACTTTCACCGCGTCGACGTCGACCGGCGTGCCGAAAGGCACGTGCGGAATCGCCGGGCTGACGGTGACGGGACAGAGGAAGGCGTCCCAGCGATCGAAGAACCGCTCCAGTTTCCCGATCAATTCGTCCTTCCGGGTCAGAGCGGCCGCGTAATCCGCGATCGTCGCCTTCGCGCCACGCGCCGAGCCGCGCGCGACCGCCCATTTCTCGCCGAGGCTGGCGTTCAGCGCGGCGACGCGCTCGCGGGCGCGATCGCCGCCGGTCGCGGCGCGCTCGGCGATGGCGATTTCGCCCCAGGTTTCCCAGGCCTGGTCGAAATCGAAGCCGTCGGGGTTGCGCTGCTCGGCGCCGAGCTTGGCGGCAAGCTTCGCGATTGCGTCCCTGGTGTCGCGCGTCACCGGAACACCACCGAAGTCCGCGCTCCAGGCGATGCGGTACGAATCTTTCGTCGGCGCCGCCGTCCACGGCACGGGGGGAGCGTCCGGAGGGCCGCCCATGATTGCGGTGATCAGCTCCAGATCCTCCAGTGACCGGGTCAGTGGGCCGAGCACGTTCATGTGCCGCACCGCGCGCGGCAGCCCGGGCACTTCCGGGATGTGGCCGGCGTTGGAGATGCGGCCCTCGGTCGGCTTGAGCCCGAACAGCCCGCAGAAATGCGCGGGCGTGCGCACCGAGCCGGCGAGGTCGCTGCCGACATCGAACGCCGTCAAGCCGGCCGCCACCGCCGCGGCGGCGCCGCCGCTCGAGCCGCCCGGCGTGCGCTCGAGGTCCCAGGGATTGTTGGTGCGACCGAAGATCTCGTTGTCTGCTCGGTAGTCGGCCGAGAGCGGCGGCACGTTGCTCTTGCCTAGCAATATCGCGCCCGCGGCACGCAGCTTCGCCACCGCGGCGGCGTCGTGCTTCGGCACGTAGTCCTTCAGCGGCGGGTGGCCGCCGGTCGTGCGCACGCCCGCGGTCTCGAGCGCATCCTTGATGGTCATGGGCACGCCGTGCAGCGGGCCCCAGACCTCGCCGCGCGCGAGCGCCCGGTCCGCTTCGCCGGCGCGCGCCCGGGCGCCCTTTGCGTCGAGCGTGCAGACGGCGTTCAGCGCCCGGTTGTGCTTTTCGATCCGGGAAAGGTAGAGCTCGGTCAGCTCGGCGGCCGAGATACGGCGCGAGCGGATGCCCCGGGCAAGCTCGGCGGCGCTGGAGAAGGGGTCGATGCCCTAGTGTAGCGTGCGGGCGAAGGTGCGGCCGCGCAGCACGTCCTTCGCCGCGGGGCGCTCGAACATGAAGTCGAGCAGCGCGACCGCGATCTCGTTGTAGATCTGCTCGCAGTGCTCGGTGTTGAGGTTCGGGTAGACGCCGATGTCGGTCACCACCAGCTCGCGCTCCAGGGCGAGGGCGCGAAACTCCTCGGGCAGCGTCGAGCAGTCCTGCACCGTGAAGCCGTGCAGCGACGGGCAGCGCTCGAAGATGATTTCCATCCGCGCGGCGAGATCTTCCTCGAGGGGGGGCAGGTCGGTCTTGAGGCTGCCCAGTTGCTGCGGCTTCATGCTCATGCCAGGAATACGCAAGCGGCGTACCCGGAACTGCGAGCCGCGAACCCCCTGCTGTCGGGCGGTGGCGACCCCTCCCTCTTATACTTCGCGCCTGTGGAGCACTCCCAGCTTCTTCTCCAGGCCGCGGTCTACTTCGCCGCCGCGGTGCTCGCCGTCATGCTCTCGCACCGCCTCGGGCTCGGCTCGGTGGCGGGCTACCTGCTCGCCGGCATCGCCATCGGCCCGTGGGGCTTCAAGCTCGTCGGCCAGACCGAGGACGTGCGCGCCTTCGCCGAGCTGGGCGTGGTGTTCCTGCTGTTCGTCATCGGCCTCGAGCTCGAGCCGCAGCGGCTGTGGAGCATGCGCAGGCGCCTGCTCAGCCTTGGCGCGGCGCAGGTGCTGGGCTCGATCGCGCTCATCGTGCTCGTCGCCTGGGCGCTCGGCGTCGACCCGCGCGTCGCGCTGGTGGCGGCGATGGCGCTGTCGCTCTCGTCGACCGCGCTTGCGCTGCAGCCGCTGAGCGAGCGCGGCGCGCTCGGCACGCAGGGCGGCCAGGCGACCTTCGCCATCCTGCTCTTCCAGGACCTGGCGGTGATCCCGATGCTGGCCGTGATCCCGCTGCTCGGCGGCAGCGGCGAGGGCTCGGCGTTCTCCTGGCGGGGGCTCGGCTTCGCCGTGGGGGCGATCGTCGCGACGCTGGTCCTCGGCCACTTCCTGGCGCGACCGGTGTTCCGCCACATCGCCCGCACCCGCCTGCGCGAGGTCTTCACCGCCTTCGCGCTGCTGCTGGTGCTCGGCATCGCGCTGGTCTTCGAGTATGTCGGCCTGTCGATGGCGCTCGGCGCCTTCCTCGCCGGCGTGCTGCTCGCCGAGTCGGAGTACCGGCACGAGATCGAGGCGGTGATCGAGCCGTTCAAGGGATTGCTGCTCGGCCTGTTCTTCATCTCGGTCGGCATGACTGTGGACTTCGCCGTGCTCTTCGCCCGGCCGCTCGCCGTGCTCGCCCTGATCGCGGGACTGTTCCTCCTCAAAGGCGTGGTGCTCTGGATCATGGCCCGCGCCATCGACCTGCCGCGCGACGAGCAGCCGCTCTTCGTCCTGCTTCTGGCGCAGGGTGGCGAATTCGCCTTCGTCCTGCTCGGCGTCGGCGCGGCGCGCGGCGCGATGGACCCGGCGATGGCGCAGGCCATCACGCTCGCGGTAGCGCTGTCGATGCTTCTCACGCCGCTGGTGCTGGCGCTGCACGACCGCTTCCTGATGCCGCGCCTCAGGCGCAACGACGACGAGCGGCCCGCCGACACGCCCGAGGCGGCGCGCGTCATCGTCGCCGGCCTCGGCCGCGTCGGCCAGGTGGTGGCCCGCTTGCTGAACGCTGCCGGCGTCCATCCGACCGTCCTCGACGACGATCCGGACCACGTCGAGCAGAGCCGCAAGTTCGGCTTCCGCGTCTTCTACGGCGACGCGACGCGGCTCGACCTGCTGCATGCCGCGGGCGCCGACCAGGCGGACTTCCTGATCATCGCCATCGAGGACGCGCCGGCGATCACCCGCCTCGCGCGCATCGCGAAAGCGAACTTCCCGCGCCTGCGCATCCTCGCCCGCGCGCACGACATGCGGCACAGCTTCGAGCTGCGCGACGCCGGCGTCGAGATCATCGTGCGCGAGACCTGGCTGTCGTCGCTCCGGCTGGGCGAGATCGCCCTGGCGCTCATCGGCAGCGACACCGATCGCGCCCACCGCGCCGTCGAGGCGTTCACCGCGCACGACGAAGAGGTGCAGGCCAAGCTCTACGAAGTGCACCGGACCAAGCCCGACGCGCACCTCACGGTCTCGAACGAGCTGCGCGACCAGCTGGCGCGCACCCTCACCGAAGACGAGCGTAGTAACATCTCCAAACGATGAGCGGACCAGGACCCGCGAAGGTAGAAGCCCAGGCCGGCGCTGCGCGCGAGGCCTACATCGATCTCGCCGAGAAGATCTACATCAACCTGGCCGCCCGCGTGTACGGCACGCTCTCGGGCACCGAGCAGAAGAAGCCCGATCCGAAGGCCCTCGCCGCCTTCTGCTTCAAGCTCTCCAACGCCTTCGAGGAGGCAACGCGGGAAACCGACCGCATGAAGTCGAAGATCGAGGCCGAGAACAAGGCCGCGGTCAAGCTCGACCAGGTCGACGTCTCCAGCTTCATCGGCGCCGACAAGAAGTAGCCCTGACGCGATCTTGAAATTCGTCCTCGTTCACGGCGCCTGGGGCGGCAGCTGGATGTGGGCCCGTCTCGCGCAACTATTGCGCAGCCAGGGCCACGAAGTCTTCACCCCGTCCATGACCGGCATCGGCGAGCGCGCGCACCTCGCATCCGCCGACGTGGATCTGAGCCTTCACACAAAAGACGTTCTCCAGGTGATCGAGTACGAGCGCCTGTCCGATTTCGTCCTGGTCGGCCACAGCTACGGCGGCATGGTCGTCAGCGGCGTCGCCGACCGCGTTCCGGAGCGCATACGCTCGCTCGTCTACCTCGACGCCTTCGTGCCGCGCGACGGGCAGTCGCTGCTCGACCTGGCCCGGCCCGAGATGCGCGAGAAAATCCTGGCGCTGCAGGACTGGCGCGTGCCGCCCCCGCCGCCGCAAGGCATGACGGACAAGGACCACGTCGCCTGGATCGAGGGACGCAGGAATCCCCAGCCCGTGGGGACGATGAAGGAGAAAGTCTCCCTCAAGGGCAGCTACAAGGGGAAACGCGTCTACATCTTCTGCAGCGGCTATTCGCCGACGACCTTCGCGCCCTTCGGCGCCGCGACCAAAGCCGACAAGTCGTGGCAGTACCACGAGCTGCCGACGCACCACTATCCGCAGATCTCGATGCCGCGCGAGCTCGCGGCGCTCCTGACCGGCGAGGCGGCTTCCTAAAAACTGCCGACGAAGTCCTTCTTGCCGAGCTCGACGCCGTTGTGCCGCAGGATGTTGTAGGCGGTCGTGACGTGGAAGTAGAAGTTCGGGTAGGCGTGGCTGAAGAGATAGTCGAGGCCCTTCAGGCGCAGCTCCCCGGCGCGCTGCTTCAGCACGACCTCGCGCGTTTCCGAGCCGTCGATCTGCGCCGGCTTCAGCGACTCGACGAACTCGATCGTCTTGGCGATGCGCGCCTGCAGGTCGGCGAAGCTCTGCTCGGTGTCCTCGTGCTTCGGCGGCTCGGCGCCGGCGAGCCGGGCGAGCGCGCCTTTCGCCTGGTCGCAGGCAATCTGCACCTGGCGGGTCAGCGTGAACATGTCCGGGAAAAGGCGGAAGCCGGTGAGCGCCGCGGCGTCGAGCTTCTTCGCTTCGACGTGGGCTTGCGCCTTTGCAAGGATGGCGGAGAGGTTGCGCAGCAGCCGTGCGAAACGCGGCGCGCTCGCCTGATACATTGAGATCGACATGGATTTAACCTTGCGGTCTTGAAGAAGATCTTCCACGGATGGTACATGGTCGGCGCCGGCTCCGGCCTGCAGTTTCTCCAGGCCGGGCTGATGACGCAGGCCTTCGGCGCCTACGTCGCGGTGCTGCAGGAAGAGCGCGGCTGGAGCAAGACCGCGCTTTCCGGCGCGGCGGCGCTGCAGCAGATGGAAGTCGCGATCCTCGGCCCGGTGCTCGGCTGGCTGATCGACCGCTTCGGCCCGCAGATCTGGATCCGCATCGGCGTGGTGGTGTTCGGCTGCGGCCTGATGCTGCTCAGCTTCACCGACACGCTGGCCGCTTTCTACGGCGCGTTCATCGTCATCGCGCTCGGTTCGAGCCTGTGCGGCTTCTTCCCGGTCAACGTCGCGCTCATCAACTGGTTCGAGCGCTGGCGCGCCCGCGCGCTGTCCTCGATGTCGATCGGCCTCGCGCTCGGCGGGACCGCGATCCCGCTCGTTGCCTGGTCGATGGGCACGTTCGGCTGGCGCGCCACCGCCTTCGGCTCGGGCGTGGTGATGATCGTCGTCGGCCTGCCGCTCGCTTTCGTCATGCGGCGGCGTCCGGAGGACCACGGCCAGACGATGGATGGCATCCCCCCGGCGCCGCCCAGGGAGAACGTCTCTTCGACGCCGGCTTCGACTCGCGATTTCACCGCCCGCGAAGCGCTGCGCACGCCCGCCTTCTGGCTGCTGTCGCTCGGCCATGGCTTCGCGCTGCTCGTGGTGCACGCGGTCAGCGTGCATGCCATCACGCACATGAACCAGGGGCTCGGCTACTCGCTCGAGGCGGCGTCGCTGGTCTACATGGTGCTCACGCTCTCGCAGCTCGGCGGGGTCTTCATCGGCTGGCTGATCGGCGATCGCTACGACAAGCGTCTCATCTCGGCGGCGTGCATGCTGACGCACATGACCGCGCTGCTGCTGCTCACCTATGCCACCAATGCGGCGATGGTGCTCGCCTTCGCCGTGCTGCACGGTGCGGCGTGGGGCCTGCGCGGGCCGTTCATGCAGGCGCTGCGCGCGGACTATTTCGGCCGCAGCGCCATCGGCATGATCCTCGGCCTGTCGTTCATGATCATCGTCATCGGCCAGATCGGCGGGCCGATGGTGGCGGGGATCGCCGCCGACCTCACGGGCAACTACCGCGCCGGCTTCACCATCCTCGCGCTGCTCGCCGGCCTGGGGTCGCTGTTCTTCGTCCTGGCAAAACGTCCTCGGCTTCCGGCGGCGGCTGCGGGATAATCCGCGCATGCGAACCCTGATCCTCGCCGTTTCGCTCCTCGCCCTCGCGGGCTGCAATACCACCGTCACCAAGCAGGAAATGGCCTCGGTCGACTACGGCCCGGCGCCGACCCGCTGGAAAGAGGAGATCCGCAGCTACCTCGCCATCCGCCTGGTCGATCCCAAGGACGCGGTCGTCGAGTTCCGCACCGAGCCGAAGCAGATCTTCCAGCGCAAGACCGCGGTGCGCGAGCAGCAGTACGGCTGGGGCGTGTGCGTCTGGGTCAACGACAAGAACAAGAAGGGCGCCTACGACGGCTTCTTCCCGATGAGCTTCGTGCTGCGCGACGAGAAGATCGTCGCGACCAACGGCGGCCCGGACGACGCCAATGTCATCGGCGCGCGCTACGCGCGCGAGCAGTGCGCGCAGCTCGGCGCGCCCTTCGTTCAGCTCCGCTAGGGCCGCTAGGCCGCCTCCGTCAGCCCCGGCAGGTAGCGCCCCGCCTCGAAGATCGACAGCAGCTCGCGGTCCGCGCGCTCGTTCGGCCGCGGCACCGCGATGTGCACCCAGCGGCCGTACTCGTGGATCATCTGGTCGTAGCCCAGGCGCGCCGCGGCGATCTTTTTCGCGACCGCGTAGGGCGTGCCGAATTCGGGGCAGATGAAATCGGCCGCCCGGCCGTCGAGATGCGCGCTCGTCTTGGAGCCGCCGATGCGTGCGTTGAGCGCCGGCGAGCGGTAGCCGCTGGAGATGTGGATCGGCTTCTCGAGCAGCGCACGCACCTTCTCCAGCATCTTCGCCAGGCGCAGCAGGTTGGCGACCACCTCCGGCGAGGGCGTGTTGTCGATTCCCGTTCGCACCGCTTCCTGGCTGAAGCACAGCTCCTCCAGGGTGAAGTGCTCCGTCAGGTGCCTAGAAGAAGGCAAGCGCGCGCGCCTCGATGCTCTGCCGCGGCGGCGCCCCGGGCGGCGTGGACGGATCGGCGAACGAGGTGTGCGGCGTGAAGCGCGCCCGGCCGTCGGTGGCCGAGTCGTAGACCTTGAAGACGATCGCCTCGTCGCGCGCGAGCTGCGGGAAGTAGAGCCAGCGGTGCGCCGGGTTGTACTTGAGGCGGTAGGTCTGGCCGACCCGATTCGGATAGCGCCGCTCGGAGATCAGCAGATCCTCCGGCGCGACGCTGCGCGCGTCGGCAAGCGCCAGGGGGTTGGCGCGGATCGGCTGGTTGATCGCGCGCCAGACCTGGATGATGGCGAAGCGCTTCTGCAGCAGGCTTTCCGCTTCGTCGGGCAGGAGGTCGCGCACCCGCTGCGGCCCGGACCATTCGGTGTAGTCGTTGTGCGCGGAGAGCACCGGCTCGCGGATCAGGCGCGCCTCCCGCTCGCCCTCGTCGCCCGAGCGCAGCGTGTGGTCGAACACCACCACCCGGCTCGCCCCGGACTGCTCGCCCACCAGCCGCTCGATCTCCCGGTAGTAGACGGCTTTCAGCTCTTCGGCATCGAAAAAATCACGCACCGCGGTCGGATGGCGCACCAGCACGAAGCCGTTACGGTCGAGCGACAGCTCGCCGGCGAGCGCGCGTCCGTCGCCGATCGTGACTTTCTTCGCTTCCTGCGCGCCGCTCGAGCGGCGGCGGATGTTGTTGGGGCCGAAGGTTTCGTTGACCAGCTTCTCGCCGCTGTCGACTGTGTACATGATCTCGGCGGCGGGCATAGCGGCATGTTACTTTACCCGTCGAGGAGAAAACCCTGAAACGACGCACGTTCCTGAAGGCGGCAGGACTCGCCGCCGCCGCGCCAGCCGTTTCCCTTGCGCAGGCGCCGAAGAAGCCGGCGCCGCCGCCCGGCATCCTGGTCAACGACGTGCACGGGCAGCTCAGCGCGCAGCGCGTCTTCGCCATCGAGCGGCCCGAGAGCCTCGACGACGTCGCCAAGGCCTTCGCCATGGCGAAGGCCGAGGAGAAGAACATCTGCATCGCCGGCGGCCGCCATTCCATGGGCGGGCAGCCGTTCGCCGCCGACGGCGTGATGATCGACACGCGCAAGCTCGCCCGGGTGCTCGCCTTCGACGCCGAGCACGGCCTGATCGAGGTCGAGTCGGGCATCATGTGGCCGCAGCTCCTCGAGTACCTCACCACCAGCCAGCGCGGCCAGCCCCGGCACTGGACTTTCTCGCAGAAGCAGACCGGCGCCGATCGCATCACCATCGGCGGCTCGCTCTCGTCCAACATCCACGGCCGCGGCCTGACGCGGCCGCCGTTCATCGGCGACATCGAGTCCTTCAAGATCGTCAACGCCGCCGGCCAGCTGCTCGCCTGCAGCCGCTCGCAGAACCCGGAGCTGTTCAAGCTCGCGATCGGCGGCTACGGCCTGTTCGGCTTCGTCTACTCGGTGACGCTGCGCCTCGTGCCGCGGCAGAAGCTCGAGCGCACGGTCGAGGTGCGCGACATCGCCGGCCTCATGGGCGCCTTCGACGAGCGCGTGCGCGAGGGCTATACCTTCGGCGACTTCCAGTACGCCATCGACGACCGCTCCGAGGATTTCCTGCGCCGCGGCGTGTTCTCCTGCTACAAGCCGGTGCCCGACGAGACGCCGCTGACGCCGGCGAAGAGGGAGATGAGCGAGCGCGACTGGATCGACCTGCTCTACCTCGCCCACACCGACAAGACCGCCGCCTTCAAGCGCTACGCCTCGTTCTACGAGACGACCAACGGGCAGGTGTACTGGTCGGACGAAGCGCAGATGAGCATCTACCCCGACAACTATCACCGCGAGCTCGACAAGCGCTACGCCGCCACCAACCGCGCCAGCGAGGTGATCACCGAGCTCTACTGCGACCGCGAGGCGCTCGAGCCGTTCATGGCCGACGTGCGCGAATACGTGAAGCGCGACCAGGTCGAGATCATCTACGGCACGATCCGCCTGATCGAGCAGGACCACGAGAGCTTCCTGCCGTGGGCGAAGAAGCCCTACGCCTGCGTGATCTTCAACCTGCACGTCGAGCACTCGACGCGCGGCTCGATCCGCGCCGGCGACGCCTTCCGCCGCCTGATCAACATCGCCGTCAAGCACGGCGGCAGCTACTACCTCACCTA
>DATNCP010000180.1:0-2484 GCA_035607175.1 Burkholderiales bacterium | reverse complement strand
CTCGGCGCTGGTGCTGACGCTCGACCTGCAGATCCAGGGCCAGCGCCACCGCGACCTCAAGAACGGGCTTGCGGTCCCGCCGCGGCTCACGTGGGGGACTTTTTTTGATGTCATGCGCAAGCCCGGCTGGGCGCTGAACGTCCTGCGCGGGAAAAGAAAATCGTTCGGCAACCTCGAGGGCCGCATCCCGGACGCGAAGAGCCTCACCACGCTTTCGCAGTGGATCGCCGGGCAGTTCGACCCGACCCTTTCCTGGAAGGACGTGGAGTGGGTGAAGAAGCTCTGGGGCGGCAAGCTGATCCTGAAAGGCATCCTCGACGCCGAGGACGCAAAGATCGCCGCCGGTTGCGGCGTCGACGCGATCGTCGTCTCCAACCACGGCGGGCGGCAGCTCGACAGCACCATTTCCTCGATTCGGGCGCTTCCCGAGGTCGTGGAAGCGGTCGGCGGCAAGACCGAGGTCTGGCTCGACGGCGGCATCCGCAGCGGCCAGGACCTGCTCAAGGCGCTCGCCATGGGCGCGCGCGCGGCGATGATCGGACGTGCCTACGCCTACGGCCTGGGCGCGATGGGCGAGGCGGGCGTGGCGCGCGCGCTGGAAATCATCCGCGCCGAGCTCGACGTCTCGATGGCGTTGTGCGGCGTGCGGGACGTGAAGGACGTCGACCGCTCGATCCTGCGCCCGGCCTAGCGCCCCTGCCGGAAGGCGACGAGCTCGATGCGATCGACCCGCGTTTCCTGGCGGCCGAAGCTGCGCAGCTCCTCGCGCGCCACCGGGCGGCGCACCTTGTCGGGAGCGAACCACGCGCGCGACACCACGCTCCAAAGCCTCGTGCCGCGCGTGAAGGTGCCGTTGCCTTCGATGCGGAAGGCGTCGAAGCTGCCCGCCGGAACGCGGACGCGCTCCTTCTTCGTGATCCGGTAGTCGGCCTCGAACAAGCCCACGCCGAAGCTCGCGCTCTGCTCGGTGAAGCGCGTGCTCCAGCGCTTGCCGACGAAGAATTCGGCGGGGAACTGCTGGTTCGAGGTGAAGCGCGCGCCGTTGGCCTCGCGCACCAGGTTGCCCAGCAGGTCGGTGACGAAGTTGCCGTTGTTGTAGACGACTTCCGCTTCGATGACCCCGGTCACCCTCTGGTTCAGGGTGCGCTGCACGACCTTGGAATACAGGTCCAGCACCTGGTACTGGTAGCGGTCGCCGACGCGATAGCCGGTATCGGCGCGAGCCGAGCCCCGCGTGAACGGGTTGCCCTGCGCCGAGGCGATCTGGATGCGCTGCTCGCCTTGCCGCGCGAGGACGGCGTCGAGCTGGGCCTGCGCCAGCTCGGCGAAGTGGCCGCTGGGAAAGCGGCGCAGGAACGCTTCCAGCGGCGCCGGCGCCTGCGCCGGCTTCGCCTTCTCCCATTGCGCCAGCTCCTCGTCGAAGCGGCGCTTCTTCTCCGCGTCGGAGAGCTTCTTCATCTCCTTCGGCGGGATGAACCAGAAATCCTGCTCGAGCGAGGTGCTTTCCCAGGGCAGCTGCTGGCCGTTGGAGCGCAGGCGCACCGCGAGGCGCACGCGCTTGAACACGTCCTCGATCTTCGCCTCCGGCACCCGCATCTCGCGCAACAGCTGCTCGGTATAGAGACCGTTGGTCCCTTCGCCGTCGGCCGCCAGGTTTCCCGGCGCAGTCGCATAGGCGAGCAGCGTTCCCGGCGGCGCGTCGAGCTGCGAAAGGCCCTTCTGCTCGAGCTTGACGCCGCCGAACGGATTGTCGCGGCAGGCGTCGAGGACGATGACGTTCATCGGGTTCGCCGCCTTGCCGATGCCTTCGATCACGGCGTTGACGTCGACGCACTTCGCCTGGATGTCGCCGACCTGCGCGATCGCGGCGTCGACGGGCAGCAGGTAGTTGCGCCAGGCGAGCTGCACGCCGTGCCCGGCGAAGTAGAACAGGCCCACCGCCTTCGCCTTCGAGAGCGAGGCGACATAGGCCGACATCGTCTCGAGCATCTGCTGCCGCGAGAGATCGAGCCCGAGGGTGACGTCGAAGCCGACGCGCTTCAGCTCCTCGCCGATGGCGCGCGCGTCGTTCGCCGGATTCTTCAGCGGCGCGAAGCGATAGGCGCTGTTGCCGATCACCAGCGCCCGCCGCGGCGCGGCGAGCAACGCGACCGCGCCGCTCGCCGGCTGCGCGCCGGCCGGATTCCAGCGCAGCAGGGGCGCAGCAAGCCCGGCCTGGATCAGTCGCCGACGCTTCCGGTCCGTCATGCGTTTTCTCCCGCACGCATTTTAAAGCGCAGCGGACTCAGGGCGTCGACCAGTTTTCCCTCCAGGGGCAACGGTTCACCTTCCAGCTGTGACGCAATCAACTCGGCGGCGAGCGCCGCCCAGACCAGGCCGCGCGAGCCGTAGGCGAAGGCGCCATGGACGTTTTCCCCGATCGCCCCGACCACCGGCAGCCGGTCCCGCGTCACGGAGCGGAACGCCACGCGGCCGCCAATGGGC
>DATNCP010000173.1:0-6414 GCA_035607175.1 Burkholderiales bacterium | reverse complement strand
TGTCGTCGCCTACTCCTCGCTCGAGGAGACGCTCTATCCCGGGGAGATCCTCGGCTCGGGCACGGTCGGCGGCGGCTGCGGCAACGAGCAGGGCCGCTTCATGAAGCACGGCGACATGATCGAGCTCGAAGTGGGCGGCATAGGCGTGCTGCGCAACCGCATCGTGGCGCCGCACGTGCGCGAGGTGCCGAGGCTGCCGATCAAAGTCCTCTAGTGAACCTGGTGCACCTTCTGCTGGACAGTGCGCGGCGGCAGCCCGACCGCCCGGCGCTGGCGATCGGCAAGCGTCCGGTACGCACCTACCGCGAGATGGCGTCCCGCGTCTCCCGCATGTCCGCGGGGCTTGCGAAAAAGCTTCAGCTGAAAAAAGGCGACCGGCTTGCGCTCGCCATGAAGAACTGCCCCGAGTTCTACGAGGTCCTGTTCGCCTGCTGGCATGCCGGCCTGACCGCGGTGCCGATGAATGCCAAGCTCCACGCCAAGGAGTTCGCCTACATCCTCGAGAACTCGGGCGCGAAGGCCTGCTTCGTCACGCCCGAGCTGCACGTTTCCGTGCCGAATGGCATTTCGATTTCGCAACTGAACGAGTTTCTTGAAGAACCCGCGCGACCCGCCGACGTCGCTCCCGACGACGTCGCCTGGCTCTTCTACACCAGCGGCACCACCGGCGTGCCGAAGGGCGCGATGCTGACCCATCGCAACATGCGGTTCCAGAACGACGCCTATTTCGCCGACATCGACAAGCTCGGCCCGGGAGACAACGCGCTGCACCCGGCGCCGCTCTCGCACGGCTCCGGCCTGTACGGCCTGCCGCACTTCGCCGCGGGCGGCGCCAACGTCATCCCGGAAAGCGGCCATTTCGATCCCGAGGAGATCTTCGGGCTGCTCGAGCACTGGCCGAACACTTCGTTCTTCGCCGCGCCGACCATGCTGGTGCGGCTGATGGGAAGCGGCGCCGCGCGCACGCCCGCGGGGCTGAAGACCATCACCTACGGCGGCGCGCCGATGTACGTCGCCGACAGCCTGCGCGCGATCGACCTGTTCGGGCCGCGCCTCTACCAGCTCTTCGGCCAGGGCGAGGCGCCGATGACGATCACGGGGCTATCCCAGTCTTTCCACGAGAAGAGAATCCACCTGGAGACGTGCGGCACCGCGCGCACCGGCGTCGAGGTGAAGATCTTCGACGCGCAGGACCGGGAAGTGGCGCCGGGAGAGACCGGCGAGATCGTCACCCGCTCCGACTGCGTGATGGCGGGCTACTGGCAGAACCCGGAAGCGACGCGCAAGGCGATGCGCTCGGGCTGGCTGCACACCGGCGACGTCGGCAGCATGGATGCGCAGGGCTTCCTCACCATCCGCGACCGCTCGAAGGACATGATCATCTCCGGCGGCGCCAACATCTATCCGCGCGAGATCGAGGAGGTGCTGCTGCGCCACCCGGCCGTGGCCGAGTGCTCGGTCGTCGGCCGCCCGCACCCGGAATGGGGCGAAGAGGTCGTCGCCTTCGTGGTGACGAGGGAGTCGATCCGGAAGGAAGATCTCGATCGCCTCTGCCTCGACAACATCGCGCGCTTCAAGCGGCCGCGCGAATACCGCTTCGTCGCGTCCCTGCCGAAGAACAACTACGGCAAGGTGCTGAAGACCGAGCTGCGCAAGCAGTTCTAGCGCCGCGGTTCCGGGCCGCCCCAGCGGTTGTAGTTCATGTCGTCGAAGAGGTACGTCTCGCGCACCACGTCGTCCGGCGAGATGTGCACGACGAACCATTTCGGCGTCGGATCGGACTCGATGCGCATCGGGTAGGTCCAGACGTTGCGCTGCATGCGGGCGTAGTAGATCGGCTCCCAGGGCGGCCCGAGCAGGTCGCGCACCTCGCTGCCGGTGGTCTTGTCGCGCACCACCTTCTTCAGGTTCTGCTCGGTGAGGCGCTGCTCGACCGCGATCAGCTTGCCGTCGGCGCCGACGCGCGCCGCGTCCGAGCGGTATCCCCAGGGATGCTGAGGGAAGTAATAGACCGTTTCCCCGCCGACGACGCGCTTCTCGGCGGGATGCCTCGCCTCGACGTCTGCCGCGGTCGACTGCCCGGGAACGAGACTCGGTCCTGTCGCGCAACCCGCCAATGAAAACGCTGCAAAAAGAAAAAGCTTCTTCATGAGAGCACCTCGATGAGTTTGCGTGCCGGGTCGACGCGCACGCGGTCGCCGGTCCTCACCACTCCGCGCGGCTGCGGCGACCAGCCGGCGGTGATCGGGATCCCCGCGAAAATTGCGCCCTGCACCATGACGGGATTGGTCACGCCAAAGACAAACGCTTTGGGCGCGATTTTCTTCCATTTGATGTCGTAGAACGCCCAGCCGGCGGCGATGCCGCCCTTGGCGGTGGGGAAGAAGCAGACCTTGTCGACGATGCTCATGCCCTCGAGGCGATGGCCGGGCTTGGTGATCAGGCCCGACCAGCGGTCGAGGTCGTAGCGCGGCGAGAAGCCCTCCTCGGAGACCAGCGCCTCGCCCTCGACGACCGGGCCGAAGGCCTGCGTGACCTGGAGGCTTTTCACGTCACCTTTCCGGTGCATGCGATCTCCACGCAGTCCGCGGTCCGGCGCAGGATGGTGTTGAAGCGGTGCGCGCCGATGATGTTCACGATCTTCGCCGAGTTCGACACCATGTTGCTCCAGCCGTTCTTCTCCCGCATCGGCGAGAGGTTCTGCAGGATGTAGAAGCAGACGCCTTGCAGGATGGTCGCGCCCGCCTTCTCCAGCGCCTGGGCGTAGCCGAGGTCGCGGGACTGGGCGAGCACCGCTCCGTTGGTGGTGACGAAACAAGATGAATCAGGATGAATTCTCTTGTTCTGGAACAGCTCGGCCAGCCGCTTCATTTCCAGGAGCGACTGCTGCGGGCCCGAAAACACCACCAGCCTCCCGTTTCCGTCGCCGAGCTTGTAGCCGGCGTAGACGGCCTGAATGTCGGATTCCGCGATAACGCGCCGCTCCTGGAGGCCGTTGACATCCTTCGGCGCCTCCGGAGTCACGCCGATGAAGTGGTACATCCCCATCGAGCCGTAGCTGGCGAGCGCCGCGCCGAGGTGCTTGAGCTCGTCGGCGCTCGGCGTGCGATGGAAACCGTGGAACACGGGCACGGCAAAGTAGTCCTGGTGCGATTCCCCGACCAGCTTGCCGACGGCTCCCCAGTCAGCCAGGTCTGCCAAAGAGCAGTCCAAACGCACGGCGAATGTGCCGCGCCGATGTTCGTCCAGGTGAAAGCCATATTCCGGCGTGCGCCCGGTCAGGCCGGCGGCGAGCGCGGCAGGCCCTGATTCGAAGTTGGAGCGCGCGCCGAACACCGAATTGGCGTAGATCACGGTGCCGGTGTCGCCCCAGGCGACGTGCTCGCCGAGATGCGGCTGGTAGACCGTCTGGTAGTTGATGCAGGTGTCGGTGGTGACGACGTCCATGCGCTTGAGCGTGGCGATCAGCTCGCGCTCCTTCGCCACCTCGCCGGGGTCCTGCCCGAGCCGGTCGCAATGCGCGAAGTCGACGCAGCGGGCGTTGGTGGTGGTGGCGACCCGGCAGCGGGCTCCCAGATCCGCTTCTTCCTTCAGCCAGGCGAGGCCGCCGTCGCCCATCACCTCGATGTCGCCCATCATGTGGACGCTGGTGACGGGCACGAAGCGCTTCGCGCCCCAGAAACGGCCGACTTCGACCTGGTATTCGAGCGCGCGCCGCTGGGCTTCGCCGCGCTGGCCGGCGAGGATGGCGCGTTCCTCGCTCGTGAGCTCCAAGCGGGCTACTCGCCCTTGCCGGGCTCGGGGTCGAAGTACTTCTCGAACTTGCCCGGGACTTCCTTCCAGGCGTCGGCGTCCGGCGGCGGCGTCCCCTTGCGGGTGATGTTCGGCCATTTCACCGAGAAGTCGGCGTTCAGCTTCAGCCACTTCTCCGCCTTGGGATCGGAATCGGGCAGGATCGCCTTCGGCGGGCATTCGGGCTCGCACACGCCGCAGTCGATGCACTCGTCGGGGTGGATGACGAGCATGTTGTTGCCTTCATAGAAGCAGTCGACCGGGCAGACCTCGACGCAGTCCATGTGCTTACACTTGATGCAGTCTTCGGTGACGATGTAAGTCATTTAAGTTGTGCGGATCTCGAAGGCGCGCATTATCGCACCCTTGCCGTAGGGAATACTTGACCTC
This sequence comes from Burkholderiales bacterium, assembly GCA_035607175.1. GTDB lineage: Bacteria > Pseudomonadota > Gammaproteobacteria > Burkholderiales > SG8-39 > SCGC-AG-212-J23. The sequence continues at coordinate 2,232 of DATNCP010000173.1, read as the reverse complement.
GCATTACTGGATTCCGCTACAGGCAGGGCATTGCTCTCGCCTGCCCCGGGGCCGATGATGGGCGGTTCATGAAGCACCCCTTGGCGTCCGCGGTTCCCCTGCTGGTGATCGTCGCCGGCGCGGCGCTGCTCGCCGCCGTCGGCGGCTTCGAGATCGTCCAGGTGCTGCGCGGCTGGCGGGTTCGCGGCGGGCCGCTGCCGGCCTCGCTGATGATGCACGTGCTGGTGGTCGGCGCCGCGATCCTTCTCGCGGCGGCGGTGCTGCTCAACCGCCGCGCGGCGCGGCGCGCCTCGACCGCCGAGTCCGCGCTGGGCGAGAGCGAGGAGCGGCTGCGCCTGGTCGCGAACAACGTCCCGGCGCTCATTTCCTACGTCGATCGCGAGCAGCGCTACCGCTTCAGCAACCGCACCTACGACGACTGGTTCGGCATCGCCCACGAGGCGATGCAGGGCCGCACCGTCGCCGAGGTGTTCGGCGAAGAAGCCTACGGCCGGATGCGGCAGAGCATCGAGCGCTGCCTCGCCGGCGAGCAAGTCGAGTTCGAGTTCATCATGGCGGAAAATGCGGCCTCGGGCGGGCGGCGGCGGACGCTGCAGGTCGCGTGCGTGCCGCATTTCGCCTCCGGGGCGCGCAACGAGGACGAGGTGCTGGGCTTCTACATGCTGGCGAACGACGTCACGCAGCTCAGCCGCGCGCAGGAGGACCTGCGCTTCGCCGCGATGCAGCTGCAGCGCGACGCGCAGCGCTACGAATTCATGGCGCACCACGACACCCTCACCGGCCTGCCGAACCGCGCCATGTTCGCCGAGCGCGCGCGCGAGGCCGTGGCGCACGCGCGCCGGCATGACAAGAACGCGGCGTTCCTGTTCCTCGACCTGGACGGCTTCAAGGAAATCAACGACAACCTCGGCCACGATGTCGGCGACGGGCTGCTGAAGGTGATCGCGGCGCGGCTGCGCGCCACGGTGCGCGGCGACGACTTCGTCGCGCGCATCGGCGGCGACGAATTCTGCGTGCTGCTGCAGGACATCGCCGACCCGCGCGAGGCGGCGGCCGTGGCGCAGAAGCTGGTGCACGAGCTGGGCAAGCCCTATCGCGTCGCCGAGCACCAGCTCTCTTCCGGCGCGAGCATCGGCATCGCCTGCGTGCCGCACGACGGCGACGACGTCCCGACGCTGCTGCGCCTCGCCGACGCGGCGATGTACCGCGCCAAGGAGCTCGGGCGCAACGGCTACCAGTTCTTCTCGGTGATGCTGAGCGAGGACGCGGCGAGCGCCAAGGCGCTGGCCGACGAGTTGCGCGCCGGCGTGGAGCGCGGCGAGCTGTTCCTCGTCTACCAGCCGCGCATCGACACCGCGACCCGCCAGGTCGTCGGCGCCGAGGCATTGCTGCGCTGGCGGCACCGGCGCTACGGCGTCCTCTCGCCCGAATCCTTCCTGCCGGTTGCCGACGAAAGCGGCCTGCTGGTGCCGATCGGCGCGTGGGTGCTGCGCGAAGCCTGCGCGCAGGGACGGCGCTGGCTCGACGCCGGCATCCGGCCGCTGAGCGTGGTGGTCAACGTCAGCGCGCGCCAGCTTCGCCAGACGAGCCTCGCCGACGAAGTCCGGGCGGCGCTCGAGGCGAGCGGCCTGCCGCCCGAGTCGCTGCTGATCGAGGTTCCGGAAACGGTGATGCGCCAGGTCTCGGAGCCGAGCGAGGCCGCCCTCGCCCGCGTCATCGCCAGCGGCGCGCGCCTCGGCGTCGACGACTTCGGCACCGGCTACGCCTCGCTGCCCCTGCTGCAGCGCCTTCGCGCCAGCGCCGTCTGCATCGACCGGCGCCTCGTTGCCGGCGTGCCCGGCGACGCCGAGCGCGCCGGCCTGGCGCGCGCCCTGATCGCTCTCGCGCGCGGCCTGAACTTCGAGGTCGTCGCCAAGGGCGTCGAGAACCACGCGCAGCGCGAATTCCTCGCCGATGCCGGCTGCCGCGTCTGCCAGGGCGATCTCTTCGCCCACCCCGGCACCGCCGACGAAATCGAGCCCATCCTGCGCACCCGCCTCGCCGCCTAGCCGCATTGCCTCGCCGTATTTCCCGGCGTAACGTGGGCGCAAGGGGGGAGACATGACCGCAGATCAGAAGGTCGTTGCCGTCGGCGCGGCAAGCGGAATCGTGGTGATGGCGCTATCCGTGTGGCTGCTGACGAAAGCCCTGCCGGCGCCGGCGATCGCCGACCTGCCGGCGGAGCGCCTGGCG
>DATNCP010000172.1:0-11010 GCA_035607175.1 Burkholderiales bacterium | reverse complement strand
CTCCAGGTACGACACCGGCCCCAGCCAGCCGGCGACGAAATCGAGGTCCGGCGCGGCGCAGGCAAGGAAGCCGGCGGCGATGCGCCGCGGCAGCGAGCGCGGCGGCGCGTCCTTCGGCGCGGTCGCCCGCGCGAGCAGCGCCCCGGACAGGGCGTGGGTGAGCGTGTCCAGCTAGCTCAGGGTTCCCGCAACCAGGTTTCGGCGTCGTTCAAGCCGGGGAAATTGCGCACCATCACTCCGCGGTTGATCGCGACCAGGTTGATGAAGTCGTTGGCCTTGCGCGCCTCCGCGGTGCGGTGGACGAGCGCGATGCGGTGCTCGTGGGTAAAGCCGATCTCCGGCAGGCGCGTCACCAGCTGGTGCTGGCTGGTGGGCGAGAGCGGGAATTTCTGATCGAGCTCGATCAGGATGCGGCTGCGTCCCGCGCTTTCGCTCTCCTTCAGGATCACCGCGCAAAGATCCGAGGGCGGGCGATCGGTATCGCGCCCCGACACCTGGACGCGCAGGAACTCCTCGTCGGCCGTGATGGCGTACTCCATCACGCGGCTCTTTTCTTGCGCTGCGCGTCCTTGACGTGCATCTGCGCGTAGGCGCCGTGCGCCGCGGCCTCCGCGTCGCCGACGTGGATCGGCAAGCCCATGTCCGAAAGAACGGAACCCAGAGCGGACAGGCAGAGCATGACGTTGTCCGGGCGGCAGCTGTAGCCCATCAGGCCGATGCGCCAGATTTTCCCGGCAAGCGGCCCTAACCCGGCACCAATCTCGATACTGAATTCATTCAGCAGCGTCTTGCGTACGTCGGCTTCGTTCACGCCCTCGGGGCAGCGCACGGCGTTCATCTGCGGCAGCTGGTATTTCTCGGCCACCAGCATCTTCATGCCCATGGCTTCGAGGCCCGCCTTGAGCGCGAGGTGATGGCGCGTGGCGCGCGCCCAGGCGTTCTCCAGTCCTTCTTCGCGGATGAGGAGCAGCGCCTCGTGCAACGCGAAGAGCGAATTGGTCGGCGCCGTGTGGTGATAGGTGCGCGCACCGGCGCTCCAGTAGTTGAAGAGCAGGTTCATGTCCATGAACCAGCTGTGGATCTTGTCCTTCCTCTTCTTCACGTGCTCGATCACGCGCTCGGAGAACGACACCGGCGAGAGGCCCGGCGTGCACGACAGGCACTTCTGGCTCGCGGAGTAGATGGCGTCGATTTCCCACTCGTCGACCTTCACCGGCGTGCCGGCGAGCGAGGTGACGGCGTCGACGATCACCATCGCGCCGTGCTTGTGCGCGATCTGCGTCAGCGTCTTCGCATCGGACTGCGCGCCGGTGGAGGTCTCGGCATGGACGAAGGCGACGACCTTGGCGTCCTTGTTCTTCTTCAGCGCGTCCTCGACCTTCTGCGGATCGACCGGCTCGCCCCACTTGTCCTCGACCAGCACCGGCGTGCCGCCGCAGCGCACCACGTTCTCCAGCATGCGGCCGCCGAACACGCCGTTCTGGCAGACCACGACCTTGTCCCCCGGCGCCACCAGGTTGACGAAGCAGAACTCCATCCCGACCGAGCCCGGCCCGGAGAGCGGGAAGGTGAGCGCATTCTTCGTCTGGTACACATAACGAAGCAGCGACTTCAGCTCCTCCATCATCTCGACGAATACCGGATCGAGGTAGCCGATCGCCGGCTGGCTCATGGTGGTGAGCACGCGCGGATGGATCTCGGTCGGGCCGGGACCCATCAGCGTCCGCTGCGGCGGGTGGAAGGAGTGGATGCGCTTGCTGGGTGCGTACTGGCTCATGGCTTCCTCGGAGGCGATTCCAAATGGGGCGTTGTCGGGGCGGGACTTCACCCGCACCGGGTTCTTGGCGCTGGCTTCATGGACCACATCCTCGGCGCGGATGCGACCCTCGGTGATGCGCTCGACCTCGCCCGCCCAGCGGGCCGGGACGTACTCCATCTTGGTCCAGTGATGGACCACGGCGCGGTCGATCTGGAAGGCGCGGGCGACGTCGGCCTGGCTGCCGAAAATCTCGACCAATCGCTCCGCGCAGTTCATGGGTCTCAATTTTAGGGCGTCAAACCCAGTTTGACAAGATGCCTTTCGGCGCAAAGCTCGCGCCGCGCAGGCCTGCCTGAATCGACCGGATGCGGACTTTTCTCGCACCGGTGGGCACGTGCCTGCCCAGTAAGATGGCCGAATAGAAAGATAAAAAGGCGATCGCATGGATCCCGAGCGCACCTTAGATCTCAACCCCAAACCCAAGGCGGAAACCAAGCCCGCTCCCGCGCAGGCCGAGAAGCCCGCGGAGAAACCGGCGCCCAAAGGCGACGCGCCGAAGATCGAGCCCACCCTCGGTCCTCGAGCGAAGGAGAGTCAGGGGTTCAAGCCCGAAACCGCGGCGGACGCCTGGCTCGGCCTCATGGCCGCGCGCGGCATCGACTACCTCTTCGCCAACGGCGGCACCGATTTCGCGCCGGTGGTCGAGGCCTACGCCAAGGGGCAGAAGCTCGGCTGGCGCCTGCCGCAAATCGTCATCGTGCCCCACGAAAACATGGGTGTCGCCATGGCGCACGGCTACGCCATGGTGACCGGCAAGCCGCAGGCGATGATGGTCCATGTCGGCGTCGGCACCGCCAATTCGATCAACGGCCTGATCAACGCCTCGCGGCAGAACATTCCGATCCTGTTCACCGCCGGGCGCACGCCGCTCACCGAATCGGGCGCGCTGCCCGCGGCGCGCAACAACTACATCCACTGGGCGCAGGAGCACTTCGACCAGGGCGGCATGCTGCGCGAGTTCATGAAATGGGACTACGAGCTGCGCCACGCCGAGCAGGTCGAGACGGTGATCGACCGCGCGCTCGCCATCGCCAAGAGCGAGCCGCAGGGTCCCGTGTACGTGACGCTGCCCCGCGAAATTCTCGCTTCGGATTTCTCGACTCAGAAGCACTCCGCCAAGGCGACGATCGCGCCCGCCTCTCCGCCGGCGGCGGACCCCGAGGCGCTCGAAGAGGCGGCGAAATGGCTGAGCGCCGCGCACAGCCCGCTGCTGATCACGGCGAACGGCGGCCGCAACGCCGAGACTTCGCGCGCGATCGAGCAGCTCGCGCAGGCGATGGCGGTGCCGGTCATCCACTACCGGCCGCGCTACCTCGCGCTATCGACCGAGCACCCGATGCATTGCGGCTGGGACCCGCACGCGCTGCTGAAAGCCGCGGACGTAGTGCTGGTGGTGGACTGCGACGTGCCCTGGATTCCGAAGGAAGGCCAGCCCAGGCCCGACGCGAAGGTCATCCACGTCGGTCCCGATCCGCTGTTCGCGCGCTATCCCTTGCGCGGCTTCCGCGCCGACCTCGCGCTCACCGGCGCAACGGCACCGACGCTGCAGGCGCTGTGGCGCGCGGCGCAGAAGCTGGCCGTCTCGGTGAAGCAGATCGAGGATCGCCGCAAGACGGTTTCGGATCTGTCGAAAACCATCAGGGAAAAAGCGCGCGGTGGAGTCACGCCCATGCCGGCGAGCATCACCGGCAAGTGGCTCTCCGCGTGCATGAACCAGCTGATCGATAGCAACACGCTGCTCATCAATGAATATCCCACGGTGCTCGAGGAAATGACGATCAAGGAGCCCGGCCACTATTTCGGCAACCCGTCGGCCGGCGGCCTTGGCTGGGGCATGGGCGCGGCGCTCGGCGCCAAGCTCGCCTCGCCCGACAAGACCGTGATCTGCGCGGTCGGCGACGGCGCGTACATGTTCGGCAATCCGACCGCGGTGCACTACGTCTCCGAGGCGATGCACCTTCCGGCGCTGTTCATCATCGCCAACAACGCGCGCTGGGCGGCGGTGCATCGCTCGACGCTCTCGACCTATCCGAAGGGACACGCCTCGGCGATGAAGGAGCCCCCGTTCGCGACGCTCGAACCTTCGCCCCGCTTCGAGCACGTCATCCAGGCTTCCGGCGGCCACGGCGAGCGCGTCAGCGAGCCGAAAGCGCTGATGCCCGCGCTCGAGCGCGCGCTCAAGGTCGTGAAAGAGGAGAAGCGGCAGGCGTTGGTCAACGTCTGCCTGGAAGTCAGCTACGTCAAGACCAGCTAGGGCGTCGCCGGCTCGGCGACGGCGGCGGGGAAGCTCGGGCTGCCGATGCGGCCGATGAGCGGCAGCTTGAGGCCCGACGGCCCGAGGCCGAAGTTCAAGCTGAGGATGTTGAGCTCGAGGCCCTCGATGCCGCTCGCGGAGACACCGAACACGCCGCCGAGCGAGAGCTGCACGCCGCGGCCGCTCGGCGCCCGCGAGAAGATCGAGCTGCCGATGAAATCCTTGCCGATCGCGGTCGCCGGCAGGTCGATGCCGATCTCGGGCACGGCGCGGCCGATCCAGGCGGTGAAGGTGTTGGAGTTCGGCCCGGGCCAGAGCGTGTATTCCTTGGCGTACGGATAGTCCTTGGCTGCCTCGTCGATGCGCTTGATCAGCTCGTCGACGCCGGCGCCGCGCTTGTCGGCGTAGAGCTCGGCCTTCGAGCCGACCCAGGGCGCGTCGGGCTGGCGATGCCGGATGGCGACGACGCTGTCGTTCCAGCGCAGGCGCCAGCCGATCACTTCGTAGATGGTCCATTCGCGGGCATCGGTCGGCTTCACCGCGACCCAGGTGTGTACGCCGAAGATGCCCTTGGCCCCGGCAGTGCGGGCGCCGTACACCTGCACTACCGCCTCGCGCACTTGCGCGGGGTCGGGAGCGAGCGCCGCCGCGTTGGCGAAGCCGGTGAAGGAAAGGAGCATGAGGAGAGCGCGGATGCCCATTCTAGGAAGACCGCGATGAACGGCGAGTCGTTTCCGGTATAGGGCTTTCGGACTGGAGGGCGGCAAAGTCGAACAGCTTCCTGTCAAGCAGATGCGACGCGCTGACATCGCTCAACGCGCGCACGATCGACTCGACCCGGCCGGGGTGGCGGCGCTGCCATTCGGCGAGCATCTCGCCGACTTTCTTCCGCTCCAGGTTCTCCTGCGAGCCGCACAACGTGCAGGGAATGATCGGGAAGGCTCTGATCTTCGAAAATTCGATCAGATCCTGCTCGCAAACGTACGCCAGCGGGCGAATCACGACGTGCTTGCCGTCGTCGGAGACGAGCTTCGGCGGCATCGCCTTCAGCTTGCCGCCGTGGAACAGGTTGAGGAAGAAGGTCGCCAGGATGTCGTCGCGATGGTGGCCGAGGGCGATCCTGGTCGCGCCGAGCTCCGACGCGACGCGGTACAGCACGCCGCGCCGCAGGCGGGAGCAGAGCGAGCACATCGTCTTGCCTTCGGGGATGACGCGCTTCACCACCGAGTAGGTGTCCTGCTCGACGATCCGGAACGGCACGCCGCGCCCCGTCAGGTACTCGGGCAGCACGTGCGCCGGGAACCCCGGCTGCTTCTGGTCGAGGTTGACGGCGATCAGGTCGAACTTCACCGGGGATTTCTCCTGCAACGACAGGAGCACGTCGAGCAGCGCATGGCTGTCTTTCCCGCCGGACAGGCAAACCATGACCTTGTCGCCCTCGCCGATCATGTCGAAGTCGGCGATCGCCTCGCCGACCTGGCGGCGAATCCGCTTCGCCAGCTTGCCGGCTTCGTAGCTTTCCTTGCGCCTGTCGAGGAGAACGATGCTCATAGGTAGATCGAGCGGCCGCCATCCACCGCCAGGATCTGGCCGGTGACATAGGGCGCGCAAGCGAGGAAGTGTACCGCCTGGGCGATGTCTTCCGGGGTGCCGGTGCGGCCGAGCGGCGTAGTCGCGACGACCCGCTCCCGCTCCGCCGGGTCGAACTGGCCGTCCTCCGGCCAGGCGATGGCGCCGGGCGCGACGCCGTTGACGCGCACCCGCGGCGCCAGCTCGAGCGCGAGCGAGCGCGTCATCGCCGCCAGCCCCGCCTTGGCGATGCTGTAGACGGGATAGCCCTTCAGCGGCCGCTCGGCGTGGATGTCGACGATGTTGACGATCGCGCCTTCGCGCTTCGCCAGCTCGGTAGCCGCCTCCTGGGCGATAAAAAGCGGCGCGCGCAGATTCGAGCCGACCAGCTCTTCCCAGTGCGACGCCTCGATCGCGCCAAGCGCGACCGGGAAAAACGCCGAGGCGTTGTTCACCAGTAGGTCGAGGCGGCCGAAGCTTTCCAGCGCCGCGCTCACCAGCGCGCGCGGCGCGATCGGCGCCAGCAGTTCTGCCTTGACCGTCGCCGCGCTCTTCGGCCGCACCCCGTTCAGCTCGGCGACCAGCTTCGCGGCGTCGCCGTCCGAGTCGCGGTAGTGGACGAGCACGCTGGCGCCGGCGGCGTGCAGCCGGCGCGTGATCGCCGCGCCGACGCGGCGCGCGCCGCCGGTGATGAGTCCGGTCTTTCCCGTCAGGTCGACAGTCATCTAAGCCGCTGGATTCTAGGTTAAATTCCCTCGCATGCTGCCGCGCGAACGCATCGTCCGCGAGATCCAGGACCAGGGCGGCTGGATCTCCTTCGCCCGCTACATGGAGCTCGCGCTGCACGCCAGCGGCGGCTACTACGCCAGCGGCGCGGGCGAGCCCGGCGCCGCGGGAGATTTCGTCACCGCGCCCGAGCTCGGCCGCCTTTTCGGCCGCACGCTCGCGCGCCAGCTCGCGCAGTTTTCCGGCCTGCCGGTGCTCGAGCTCGGCGCCGGTAGCGGCGCGCTGGCGGAAACGCTGCTGGGCGAGCTCGACCTCGAGTACTTCATCCTCGAAACGAGCGCGGCCCTGCGCTCCCGCCAGGAAGGGAAGTTGGGAAAGAAAGCCAAACACCTCGATCGATTGCCCGAGCGCTGGCGCGGCATCGTGCTCGCGAACGAGGTCGCCGATGCGATCCCGGTCCACGTCGTCGCGTGGCGGGCCGAGGGCGTGATGGAGCGCGGCGTCGGTGTCGACAGCGGCAAATTCGTCTGGAAAGAACGGCCGGCGACCGGGGGGCTGCAGGAAGAGGCGAGCAGGATCCAGGTCCCTCCTCCCTACGAAAGCGAGATCGGCCTCGCGGCGCGCGCCTGGATGCGCACGCTGTGCGAGCATCTCGAGCACGGCCTCATCCTCGTCATCGACTACGGCTTTCCGCGCGGCGAGTACTACCATCCGCAGCGCGCCGCCGGCACCCTGATGTGCCACCACCGCCACACCGCGCACGCCGATCCCTTCGCCCGTCCCGGCGACGAGGACATCACCGCGCATGTCGACTTCAGCGCCCTCGCAGGCGCCGCGCGCGCGGCCGGCGCCGACGTGCTCGGCTTCGCCACGCAGGCGCAGTTCCTCGTCAATTGCGGCATCACCGAGGTGCTCGGGCAGGCCAACGTCGAGAACGCGCTGGTCTACGCGCCGATCGCCGCGCAGGCGCAGAAGCTCCTCTCGCCGGCAGAGATGGGCGAGCTGTTCAAGGTGCTCGCCGTTGGACGTGGGATCACCGCTCCCCTGCTCGGCTTTGCCCGTGGCGATCGCTCGCATGCGCTATAGCGCCCTGCTCCTCGTCTTTCTTGCAACGGCATTGCATGCGGATGAGATCGCCGACGCGCGCAAGCGCTGGTCGGAAAGCCCGCACGGGCCGCTCCTCGAGCGCATCCTGCCGCCGACCTTCGAGGCGGCGCAGCTTCCCGAGCCCGATTCGCCGGGCGCGCGGCTGGTGATCGGCTACTGCGTGCAATGCCACAACCTGCCGAATCCCGCCATGCACGATGCTGCGCGCTGGCCCGGCGTGGTCGCGCGCATGGTGCCGCGCATGGAGGGCAAGGGAAATCTCGGCAAAGTGATGGCGGACATGATGGCCGGCGTTCGCTCGCCGAGCGACGAGGAAGCCCGCGTCATGGTCGCCTATCTGCGCAAGCACGCGCAGCGGCGGATCGACCTGACCCGCTATCCCGACGTCAACGCACGATCCGGCGAGGCTTTCCGCCTCGCCTGCGGCCAATGTCATGTGTTGCCGGATCCGAAGCGGCACAACGCGGCGGAATGGCGCTCGGTGGTGGCGCGGATGCAGGAGAACATGGAGTGGATGAACCGCGTCGTCGGCACCAGGCCCGTTCCGGGGGAGCCGCAACTCCGGGTGGAGGAAATCCTCGCTTTCCTGGAAAAGCACGCGCGAAGGTGACGTGACCGAACGGCTCCGCCGGCGCCTCTTCGTTCTCGTCGCCGCCGCCATCCTGCCGGTGGCGGCGGTATCCGGCCTTGCGCTCTACGTCTTCACAGAGAAGCAGCGCGAGCAGGCGGGCGAGGCCGGCCTCGAGATCAGCCGCGCGCTCTCGATCGCGGTCGACGCCGACCTCGAGCGTGCGACCGCGGTCCTGGAGGTGCTCGCCGCCGCTCCCGCCCTCGACGGCGGGGATTTTCGGCGCTTCCACGGGGTGATGCAGCGCGTGCTGGCGGCCAATCCGGATTTTGTGACCATCGTGCTGGCCGATCCTTCTGGCAAGTCGCTTGCCAACGCTCGCGCTCCCTTCGGAGAGCCCCCGAGGCCACTCGTCGAGCCGGAGAGCTTCGAGCGCGCCGTGCGGTCGCGCGCTCCGACCATCGGCTACCTCAGCCGCGCCCCGGGAGGCGAATTCGGCATCCCGGTGCGCGTGCCGGTGATGCGCGGCGACGAGTTGCGCTATGTCCTCACTGCCGCGCTGAAGCCCGACAGCATCCTCGATGTCGTCAACCGGCAGCGGGTGCCGCAGGACTGGCTGGTTTCTGTGTTCGACGGCCGGAACATGCGTGTCGCGCGCTCTCGCCAGCATGCGGAGAACCTCGGCACGCCGCCTGCACCGAGCCTGAAGGTGATGATAGACAAGCCGATCGATGAGGCCTACGGCTTCACCCATGCGCTCGAAGGCGATCGCATCTATACGGCGTTCAGCCGCTCGCGCGAAACGCGCTGGACCGTAGCGATCGGCGTTCCAGCCTCGCTGATCGACTATGGCTCCTGGCGCTCGATCACCGCTTACGGCACGGGCCTGCTGCTCTCGATCTTGCTCGGCGTGCTCGCCGCGCTGGCGGTCGGCCGCCGCATCACGCGGCCGATGGAGCAGCTGAGCAGCGCAGCGCGCGCCCTCGGCCGGCGCGAGCCGCTCGCGCCGCCAGTGACGCCCATCCTCGAGATCCGCCAGGTCGCCGATTCGCTGGAAATGGCGGCGGCCGAGAGGGCGCGCGGCGAAGCCGAGCGCGAAGCGCTGCTCGAGCGCGAGAAGGAGGCGCGCGCCGCGGCCGAGGCCGCCAACCGCGCCAAGGACGAGTTCCTCGCCCTGCTCGGGCACGAGCTGCGCAACCCGCTCGGCGCGATCATGAACGCGACGCGGCTCCTCGAGTACACCGGCATCGCCGCCGAGGATGCGGCGCGCGCACGCGGCATCATTGGCCGCCAGGCCGAACACCTTGCGCGGCTCACCGACGATCTGCTCGACGCCGGCCGCGCCATCATGGGCAAGATCGTTCTCGAGCTGCGCGCCATCGACCTCGCCGCGGCAGCCGGGCAGGCGCTCGCCACGCTGCGCAGCAGCGGCCGCCTCAGCCAGCATCGCGTCGTCGAGGATCTGCAGCCGACCTGGCTGCAGGCCGACGCGACGCGCCTCGAGCAGATCATCGCCAACCTGGTGGTCAACGCAGTCAAGTACACGCCGAACGGCGGCACGATCTCCGTCGTCGTGCGAAAGGAAGGCGGCGATGCTGTGCTGCGGGTCGCCGACAACGGCATCGGCATGCGCCGCGAGCTGCTCGCGCGCGTGTTCGACCCCTTCGTGCAGGGCGAGCCGGGGCTCGATCGCTCCGCGGGCGGCCTCGGGCTCGGCCTGACGCTGGTGCGCCAGCTCGCCGGGCTGCATGGCGGCTCGGCCGCCGCCGAGAGCGGGGGGCCCGGGCGCGGCAGCGCCTTTACCGTGCGTTTCCCGGCGATCGAGCCGCGGCCGCAGCCGCAGCGCGCCGCGCAAACGGACCCCGCTGCGCCGGGGCGCGACATCCTGATCGTCGAAGACAACGCCGACGCGCGCGAGACGCTGCGACGGCTGCTCGAGCTGCAAGGGCATCGCGTGCGCGTCGCGGCGGAAGGCAATACGGCGCTCGAGACGCTGCGCGCGGCGCCGCCCGAAGTGGCGCTGATCGATATCGGCCTGCCGGGGATCGACGGCTACGAGATCGCGCGGCGCGTGCGCGCCGGCGGCGGCTCGCGCATCCTGCTCATCGCGCTCACCGGCTACGGCCTGACCGAGGATCGCCGGCGCACCGCCGAGGCGGGCTTCGACCTGCACCTCGTCAAGCCCGTGGACTACGAGAAGCTGGACGAGGCGCTGAGATCTAGACCTGCGGTACGGCCATCCCCTTGACCACCGCGGGTCGCGCGCCCACCTTGTCGTACCAGCGCTTCACGTTCTTGAACGACGCGATGTCGACGCGGTGCCATTCGTAGCGCGCGGTCCACGGATAGATGGCCATGTCGGCGATGCTGTATTCATGCCCTGCAAAAAAATCATTCTTCTCCAGGTGGCGGTCCATGACGCCGTACAGCCTCTTCGCCTCGTTGCCGTAGCGCTCGCTGCCGTAGGGAATCTCGTCCTTCTTCGCGCGCATGAAGTGGTGCGCCTGGCCGAACATCGGCCCGACCCCGCCCATCTGGAACATCAGCCACTGCAGCACCTGGTAGCGGTTCTTCTCCGGGAAAAACTTTTTCGTCTTTTCCGCGAGGTAGATCAGGATCGCGCCGGATTCCATCATCGCGATCGGCTTGCCGCCCGGGCCGTCGGGATCGACGATCGACGGAATCTTGCCGTTCGGGTTGATCTTCAGATACTCGGGCGTGAACTGCTCGGCGTTAGTGCCGATGTTGATCTTGTGCACTTTGTAGGGCAGGCCGCACTCCTCGAGCATGATCGAAACTTTCCGGCCGTTGGGAGTGCTCCAGGTATATAAATCGATCATGATCAAGTGGCTCGTGACGGTGGTGGTTTTAGTGGTCGTGCTTTCGCTGATCTCGCAGCGGCTGCGCTGGCGCGTTCCAGGCGACTTCAGCGTGCCGGTGCGCGGGCGAATGTACTACATCCCGGTG
>DATNCP010000145.1:0-9386 GCA_035607175.1 Burkholderiales bacterium | reverse complement strand
TGCGGCCGTGGTTGCCGATCAGCACGCCGGCGACGACGATGGCGATCGGCCCGGAGACGTGCAGCGCGAGGGCGAGGGCGTAGCCGCCCATCACGAGCGCGAGGGTGAGGAAGACCTCGACCTGGTAGTTGTCGGCGCTCGCGAGCATGCGGTAGCAGACCCAGCCGAGCACGAGGCCGAGGAGCGCGCCGCCCAGGATCTCGCGCACGAAGAGCAGGCTGACGTGCGCGAAGCTCGCCGCCTCGCCGCCCACGGCGATGCCGAGGAAGAGGACGAAGAGCACGACGCCGAAGCCGTCGTTCAGCAGCGCCTCGCCCGCCATCTTGCTCTCGAGGGTCTTCTCGGCCTTCGCGCGCTTGAGGATCGCGAGCACCGCGATCGGGTCGGTGGGCGAGATGAGCGCGCCGAAGAGCAGGCACCAGATGAAGGGCACCGGGTGGCCGAGCGCGCCGAAGATCCCCCACAGCGCCGAGCCGGCGAGGAGGGCCGAGACCAGCACGCCGAGGCTGGCGAGGAAGCCGATCGCCCACTTGCGCCGCGCGAGCTCGCTCAAGTCGACGTGCAGCGCGCCGGCGAAGAGCAGGAACGAGAGCATGCTGTCGAGCAGCGCCCGGTCGAGGTCGATGGCCTCGATCGCCTGGCGGCCGAGGTGCCGCGAATCGAAGCCGAGCTTGCCCAGCGCCACCAGCGCGAGCGAGAGCGCCAGCGAGAAGAGGAGGAGCGCGATGCTCTGCGGCTGGCGGATGTACTTGTGGTTGAGCCAGCTGAAGAGCGCCGCGAGGGTGATCAGCGCCGCGGCGGCGCTCAGGGCATCCATGCGCCTACTCTAGCCGAGCCGCTAAGTACCCCAGCGGATAGACTCACCCGGCGGGCGGGGCAGAGGATGCAGGATGAAAACCATCCTCCCGAAGTTTGCGACGCTCGCCGACTGGGTGAGCGCCACCTGGCCGCTCCTCACCGGCAGGCCGAATCCCGTGAAAATCCCCAAGCCCGCGCAGCCTGCGGCCGACCATCGATGGGAAGGCGAGGGCGGCGCGCTCAGGCCGGCGAAAGCCGCGCCGGCGGCCGCGCCCAAGACTCCCGCCTGAGATCCTCGAGCCATCGTTGCCTGGGCACGACGATCTCCGGATCGGGTGCATCTGTACGCTAGCAGACCGACGCGGCGCGCGGCAGCGCGCATCCTCCCGGCTCACAACGAGAGGAAGTCAGATGAACTGGGACAGAATCGAAGGCAACTGGAAGCAATTCAAGGGCACCGTCCGGCAGCAGTGGGGCAAGATCACCGACGAGCAACTCGACGCCATCGCCGGCAAGCGGCACCTCCTCGCCGGCCAGATCCAGCAGACATACGCCGTCTCCGTGGACAACGCGGAGACGCAGCTCGCGGCCTGGCAGCAGAACCAGAAAGAGACCACGGTCGAGGGCAAGGCCGACGTCACCCAGACGATGGACAAGCCGGCCGAGAACAAGTAGCAGCGCTGAATTCGGGGTCAGGGTAACAATTCCGAGATCACGGCTGCCGCTCGGGGAATTGTTACCCTGACCCCGAATTCTCTTGGAAATGCGCGCCGACCTCACCCGGATGCTCGACCAGTACGACGCGCGCCTGCGCGCCGAGCTCGCGCGCGAGCAGCAGGGGAAGGAGGACGACGCGCAGTTCCTCGCCCGGTTCGCCGAGCTGCGGCGCGAAGTCGTGCGCCCGGTGCTCGAGGAGGCCGGCGCGCTGCTCGCGCAGCGCGGCCACGGCTTCAGCATCGTCGAGGAGGAGTTCGCCGCCGACGCCGCGGGCAAGGTGCGCGAGGCGCGCATCTCCTTCCACATCGTGCCCGCGGGCATGGCCACGCCGCTGCACTCCGGGGACCACGAGCACTCGCTCTCGGTCACCACGCGGCACTACAACAAGACGGTGTGGATCAGCGGCGGCAAGGCGCTCGACGCCGGCGGCATCGCCGGCTCGAAGGGCGCCTACGCGCTCGCGCGCGTCGATCGCCAGCTGCTCGAGGCGGAGATGGTGAAGTTCGTCGGCTCCGTCATGGCGCCCTGAATTCGGGGTCAGGGTAACAATTCCGGTATCCGCGCTGCCGCACGGGGAATTGTTACCCTGACCCCGAATAGGTCTGCTTGCAGCTCGGGTAGTTCACGCAGCCCCAGAACGCGCGGCCCTCGCCGGTGCTCTTGCGCGAGATCATCTTGATCGAGCAGCGCGGGCAGGTCGGCGTGAGGAAGTCGCCCTTGGTCGCGAGCTTGAGGAGCGCGAGCGCCTTCTCCGGGACGAGGCCCGCGAACTCGGCGAGGAGCCGGGTGCCGTCGAGGAGCCGGATGTTGTTCTTCGCCGCGAATTCCACCGCCGGCGGCGTGAACCGGCCCGAGGTGACGAGCACGGCTTCGCCGACGCCCGCCGGCGCCATGCCGGAGAAGAGCTCCTGCAGCGGCTTGAGGCCGATCGGGTAGGCGCTCCAGGCCTTGCAATGCACGAGCACCGAGGCCGTCTCGGCGCCCTCGGCGCGAAGGGCGATGTCGGCGGCGCCGTCGGCGCGCGAGCGCGTGATCCTGGTCGTGAAACCCAGCGCCTCGAAGTATGCGGTGCAAAGCTCCTCGAAGCGCCGCCACTCGAGGTGGCGCAGCAGCTCGAGGGTCCACTTGGTCGCGTCGAATCGCGCGCGGCTGGCGGCCTGGCTGCGCTCGCCGATCGAGCGGACGGAGCGGTTGAGGAGCGAGAACGGCATGGAGAGCGCCGTCAGGAGCATCCTGCCGAGCTCGGTCGCGAGGTTGCGCATCCGCGATGCTAGCCCCTATGTAGGCTGGCAGATAGAGCGGGCGCGAGAAAGAGCGGACAGTGCCGCATGATGAAAAGAATCGTTTGCTTCGCCGGCGCCCTGGCGCTGGTCGCAGGGTCCGCCTTCGCGCAGAAAAAAACGGCCGCGGAGAAGGACAGCCAGGTTTTCGAGGATCAGAAAGAGGTTCGCAAGGACCGCAGGATCGTCAAGGAGGACCGCATCGAGGTCCGCCAGGACCGGCGCGACCTGCGCGACGCCGAGCGCCGGGACGACAAGAAGGGCGCGGCCGCCGCGGGCAGCAGCCTCAAGAAAAACGAGGCCAAGCTGCGCCGCGACGAGAAAGAGCTGCGCAAGGACACGCTGGATCTGCGCGAGAACGAGCGCGAGCAGCGCCGCCCGTAGCAGAGCGGAATTCGGGGTCAGGGTAACAATTCCGATATTCGGGCTGCCGCTAGGGGAATTGTTACCCTGACCCCGAATTCAGGTGGGCGACAGGATGTGGATCACCCGGCCGGCGATCATCTCCTTCACCTTCGCGCCGTAGGCTGCCATGTGCGGTGCGGCGGCATGGGCCTTGAGCGCGTCCATGCTTTCCCACTTCTCGATCACGAGGAAGGTGTCGTCGCCCCACTTCTTCTGGAACGGCAGCGCCGGGTCGGCGTCGACCGCGGCGCCGTACTCGATGCAGCCCTTCTCGGCGCGCACCGCTGGAACATTGGCGCGGAAGTGCTTGAGGATCTCCTCCCGCTTGCCGGGCTTGGCAGTAATGACTGCGACAACGTGGATCATTTGTTCTCCTTCTTCCGGAATTCGGGGTCAGGGTAACAATTTCCCGACGCTCCGCTGAAGCCGAATTGTTACCCTGACCCCGAATTCCTACTTTTTTAGCTCACCACTTTGCATCAGGCGTTCGAGGTCCTCGTAGCCGCCGATGAGGACGCCTTTGACGAAGACCATCGGGAAGGTCGGCCAGCCGGTCCACATCTTCAGCACCAGGCGCCGGCGCCATTCGCTCCAGTAGCTGCCGTATTCGATGTACTTGTAGTCGATGCCGGCCGCGTCGAGGAGCTTGCGCGCCTTCTTCGGGAACGGGTTCTGGCGCATGCCGACGACGACGATGGCGTTCGCCGCGACCGCGTCCTGCACCTCCTTCACGATGTCGGCGCGGTAGTTGGCGACCTTGCCGCGCACGGCGGGATGGATTTTCGATTCTTCGAGGATGGGGCGAGACATTCTTCTCCGTTCGGGGCTGGAATTCGGGGTCAGGGTAACAATTCGGCGGCAACTAGTAACCGTACTGGAATTGTTACCCTGACCCCGAATTCACATCAGTAGGGAAGCCCCACGTAGTTTTCGGCCAGCGCGGTCTGCGCGGCGCGAGAGCCGGCAATGTACTCCAGCTCGGCGAGCTGCATGCGCCGGCCGAAATCGCCCTCCTCCGGGAAGCGGTGCAGGAGCTTGGTCATCGACCAGGAGAAGCGCTCGGCCTTCCAGACCCTCGCCAGCGCCCTTGCCGAATAGCCCTTCAACTGCGATTCATCACCCTTGTAGAAAGCGATGAGGGCGCTGCTCAGGTAGTGCACGTCGCTGGCGGCCAGGTTCAGGCCTTTCGCCCCGGTCGGCGGCACGATGTGGGCAGCATCGCCGGCGAGGAAAAGCCGCCCGAACGAAAGCGGCTCGGCGACGAAGCTCCGCAGGGGCGCGATGCTCTTCTCGATCGAGGGGCCGGTGACGAGTGCCTTCGCCGCATCTTCGGGCAGCCGCCGGCGGAGCTCGGCCCAGAAGCGCTCGTCGGGCCATTCGTCCGCCTGCTCTGAGAGAGGGCATTGCAGGTAGTAGCGGCTGCGCGTGCGGCTCCTTTGGCTGCAGAGCGCGAAGCCGCGCTCATGCGAGACGTAGATCAGCTCCTCCGACACCGGCGGCGTGTCGGAAAGCACGCCCAGCCAGCCGAAGGGATAGTTCTTCTCGTAGACGCGCAGCTTCTCGGCCGGGACGCTGGCGCGGCACACGCCGTGGAAGCCGTCGCAGCCGGCGATGAAGTCGCACTCCAGAGTCTGAGTTCCCTCATTTGTCGTCCAGGTGACGCGCGGGCGCCCTAGCTCGAAATCGTGGATTTGTACATCGGGGACTTCGTAAATCGTTTCCGCCTCCCGGGCGTCCATCAAATCTTTCGTGACTTCGGTCTGGCCATAGACCGATACGCACTTGCCGGTGAGCGCCTTGAGATCGATGCGGAGGCGCCCGCCGGCGAACGCCAGGTCGAAGCCGTCGTGAACCAGTGCTTCCTCGCGCAGCCTGCCGGCAACGCCTG
The DNA here is from genome assembly GCA_035607175.1 of Burkholderiales bacterium. Taxonomy (GTDB): domain Bacteria; phylum Pseudomonadota; class Gammaproteobacteria; order Burkholderiales; family SG8-39; genus SCGC-AG-212-J23. The sequence continues at coordinate 4,298 of DATNCP010000145.1, read as the reverse complement.
CGCGCTCAAGGAGTTCCACCGTGCCGCTCTCCAATACGCCGGCGCGGATGCGGCCGAGGACATATTCACGCGAGCGGCTCTCGAGGATGACGGATTTCACGCCGGCCACCTCGAGCAGGCGGCCGAGGAGCAGGCCAGCCGGGCCGGAGCCGATGATCGCGACTTGGGTGCGCATGTGAATTCCTGCGCTGACAGGTGTAACACAAGTTGCGGAGAATGCTTCGCAGGGGGACGCCGAGGAGAAGCCCGTTATGGAACTTTCAAGAGCCATCAGCCTGGTGGCGGTCGTCCTGATCATCGTCGTCGCCGCGGGATACGCCAGCGACGGCAGCACTAGCGCCGAGACGCCCGAGCAGGCGGTCGCGACCGCGAAATAGCGGAGCAAGAAGCCGCGCGCTTGTTGCGGTCGCCGCCCTTCTCCGCTAGCGTCACGGGAGGGGATGGAAACGAACCGCAAAACCACGGTGATGTTCGCCAGTTTTATCGGCACATCCAGCGTTGTCGAAGCCGCCGGCGACGACGCGGCGCAGAACGCGATCGCGCGCTGCTTCGAGCGCATCGGCGGAGCCGCCACGTCCTGCGGCGGCCGGCTCATCAAGACCATGCACGACAAGTCCATGATCCTGGTCGCAACGCCTGACGGCGCCGCCGACGCGGCGGTGGCGATCCACACCGCGGTGAGCGAGTTTCCGGCGGTTTCCGCGGTCAAGCTCGGCCTGGGCATCGGCTTCCACTACGGCCCGGTGATCCAGAAGGAAACCGACGTGTTCGGCGACACCGTCAACCTCGCGGCGCGCCTCGGCGAGCAGGCGGCGAAGGGCCAGATCATCACCACGCTGGAAACCGGCGAGCTGTTTTCGCCGATCTACCGGCCGTGGATGCGCAAGCTCGGCACCGTCGACGTGAAGGGCCGCTCCGACCAGGTGGAGATCTGCGAGCTCGTCTGGCGCGCCGACGACAGCGCCACGCTGGTGGCGAAGCGGCGCACGACCAGCGATGGGGTGCTGAAGCTGAAGCTCAAGTACCGCGGCGGCGAAACCGTGCGCCGGCGCGAGAAGGACGCGGTGGTCATCGGCCGCGAGCACGACTGCGGGCTGGTGGTCGACGACGACCAGGTCTCGCGCCACCACTGCACGATCGAGCGGCGCGGCGACAAGTTCGTCCTGACCGACACCAGCTCGAACGGCACCTACGTCACCATCCAGGGCGAAGCAGAAGTGCTGCTGCAGCGCGAGGAGCTGACGCTCAGCAAGCGCGGGTGGATCGCCTTCGGGCAGCCGCGCGTCGCGGCCAAAGAGGCGGTCGAGTTCATCTGCTATACCTGAGGCTCCTGCTCGCGCTGGCGCTTGCGGCGCCGTGGGTCGCGAAGGCCCAGGACGATCCGGAATCGGCGTACCTCAGGCTGCATCGCGCGACGCTGTCGCACAACCTCAACGAGATGATGCTCTACGCGAGCAGCGAGCGCCGCGCCGAGCTCACGACCTACGCCGGCGACCCGATCCGGCTCAAGCTCGCTTCCTCGATGATGCCGCGCATCTATACGGTGCGCTCGCTCGCCACCAGTCCCGACGGCACACGCGCGCGCATGCGCGCCACCGGCAGCTTCACCTTCATGGGCACGACAGCCCCGACCTTCGGCGTGATCGACATGGTGCGCGAGACGGGCGGCTGGAGGGTCGACAAGTTCGAGTGGACCGGCGACAAGCCGGCAGGCTTCGATGCGGCGGTGGCGCAAGCGCCGGTGCGAAGGAGCGTGACCAGCGGAACGGAAAAGCCCGCCGTCGCCGAGGCGCCCAAGGCGGCGCCGGAGGCGGGCAAGCTGGAAGTCCTGCCGGCCGAACGGGCCGTACCGGCTTCCGCGCCGGTCGCGACCTCACCGCCGCCCGGGATGGTCGAGCGCTCGCGCAACCGCTCGCCATGCGAGATCAAGCCGGTGATGACCGACGAAGACCTGCAGAACTGCGGCGCCTCGCCGCGGTAATTCGGGGTCAGGGTAACAATTCCCCGAGCGACAGCGGTGATATCGGAATTGTTACCCTGACCCCGAATTCAGCAGGGCTTCCGAGAGCTCCAGGATGTCGTCGGGCCAGTACTCGATCGGCCGTGGCCTGAGCGCGCCCGATTCCGCGAGCGGCCGGCACGACAGCACGGCGAAGATCCAGCGCGGCGGAATCCCCTCGCGGCCATGCGCCGCGCCGAGCAGCGCGCCGGCGATCGCGGCGTTGGTGTCGGTATCCCCGCCGTGGCCAACGGTGCTGACCAGCGCTTCTTCCACGTCCATTTTCATCAGGCAGTAAAAGGCGTTTTGCAGCGCCAGCACGACCCATCCCGGGTGGGTGAAGAAGTCCGTCGGCCGGGCGCCGCCCGCGCCGCGCTTCACCGCGTCGCGTGCCGGGCCCTTCGAGTGCTGCACCGCTGCCTCGACCATCTCCTCTCGGCTGGCACCGCCGACGCCGACGGCGATCGCCGCGCAATAGGCAGCGCAGGCTTCGACGCAGATGTCGTTCGGATGGGTAAGCGTCGAATCGTCGCGCGCACTGCGCGCCGCGAGCGCGGGATCGCGCGCCGCCCAGACGCCGATCGGCGAGACGCGCATCAGCGAGCCGTTCGATTCCGAGCGCGGGTCGCTGGCGCCGATCAGGCCTTTCTCGGTGGTCATGCCGACGTCGACCGGCCGCGAGGTGATCCACTGCCGGTAGGCGTCGAGCACCCGCGCCGTGTCGCACTTGCCTTCGCGCACGATGCTGCGCGCGAGCGCGAGCGCCATCTCGCTGTCGTCGGTCGGCTGGCCGGCCATGAGGTGGTAGATGCCGCCGTCGGCGAGCTCGCGCAGGCCGTTCGGGTAGAGGCGAGCGATCTCGTTCGCCGGCTTCGCCTCGACGCGCGCGCCGAGACTGTCGCCGATCACCTGGCCGAGCATCGCGCCCTGCGCGCGCGCGAGCCGCTCGCCGTACGGCTTCCTCGGGAAACGGAGCTGGACGCGTCCGTCGCGGCGCGGCTCCTGGCCGAGCAGCTTCCAGTCGAACTTCGCGAGCTGGCGCGCGGCCTGCGGCGCGCCGGCAAAGCAGCCGGAGAGGCGCGCGTCGACGTTGCCCTTGAGCCGGATCTCGCCGCCGCCTGCGTCGAGCACCACGCCGCGCGCCGCGCCAACGAGCGCCATTCCCGCGGCAACGTCGTACTCGTTCACTTCGTGCACCGAGACCGTGGCGACTCCGTCGCCGGCGGCGACGCGCGCGAGGCGGTAGGCAATGCTGGGTACCCCGATGAAGTGCGCGGGCGCGACCGCGCGCGCCCAGGTCTCGGGCCGCTGCACCGTGGACGCGGTGGCGAACACGAACTCGCCCTGGGCGAGCTTGCGGTTCGAGAGATCGACCTGCAGCGGCCTGCCGTTCCTCTGCAGCGGCGCGCCCTCGGCCCAGGCGATCGTGTCCGGCCCGCGGTCAGGCGGGTCGGGCGCATGGACCACGCCGAGCACCGGTGCGCCCTCGCGCAGCAGCGCGACCGAGATCGAAGAGCCGCGCCGCCCGGCCAGGAACTCGAACGTCCCGTCGTGCGGATCGACCAGCCAGGTCCAGCCGGCTCGCGCGCCCGGAGTGCTTCCGGTTTCCTCGCCGACGAAAGCGCAATCGACCAGGCCGCACAGCACCTTGCGCAGGCTTTCCTCGATTTCCTTGTCGACCGGGCAGTTGCCGCGCTCGCCGCGCGGCCCGCCGGCGCGATAGAACTCGGCGCGCAGCCGCTCGCCCTCGGCTTCGACGGCGGATATGACTTCGGCGAGCCTCATTTTCCAATCGGTGGCGGCCATTAGAATGATGGTTTATACCCGAGAGACAGAGCCCATGCCTCCAACTACTACCGCCAGCGGCCTCGTGTTCGAGGAACTGGTCGTCGGCACCGGAAACGCCGCCGCATCCGGCCAGAAGGTGAGCGTGCATTACACCGGATGGTTGACGAACGGAACGAAATTTGATTCGAGCAAGGACCGCGGCGAGCCGTTCGTCTTCCCGCTCGGCAAGGGCCACGTGATCAAGGGCTGGGACGAAGGCGTCGCCGGCATGAAAGTCGGCGGCAAGAGGAAGCTCACCATCCCGCCGCAGCTCGGCTACGGCGCGCGCGGCGCCGGCGGTGTCATCCCGCCGAACGCGACGCTGGTGTTCGAGGTGGAGCTCCTCGACGTGAAGTAGCGTGACCAGCATCGTCGTCCCCGAGCACGAGATCGAGCTCACCGCCGTGCGCGCCCAGGGCGCCGGCGGGCAGAACGTCAACAAGGTGTCGAACGCGGTGCAGCTGCGCTTCGA
>DATNCP010000141.1:0-2359 GCA_035607175.1 Burkholderiales bacterium | reverse complement strand
CATGCCTTCCTTCGCCACGCGGTCGATGTTGGGCGTCTTGTAGCCCATCACCCCGTGCGAGTACGCGCTGATGTTCGACTGGCCGATGTCGTCGCCCCAGAAGACGACGATGTTCTGCTTCTTGCCGCCGGCGGCGGGCTTCTGCTGCGCCTGCGCCGTACTCATGCACAGCAGAGTGAGCGCCGCGATCAATGGGAATAGCTTGCCTTTCATGGCCATGCCTCCCTCACTTATCGAAAGAAAAGATTCGCTTCCAGTCGGATTTCATGCTGACGACGACCCAGTTTCTTGCCTTCGCCTCGTCCCAGGCCTTGTCCAGCTTGCCGATGTGCGAGGCGCGGTCGTAGGCGAATTCGCGCTCCGCGTCGTCGTGATGGACGATCAGCGCGAGGCGCTGGCCGGGGCCGTCGGCGGTGACCTGCAGCATCTGCAGATCGCCGTCGGAGTTGCCGAATGCGGCAATCGGCCGGCGGCCGATCTGGCGGTAGATGCCGACCGGCTTTCCCGGGCCGTCGTCGACGAAGACGAAGTTCGGGCCGCGCCGCAGCACGGGCTTGCCGTCCTGCATCTCGAACTTCACCTCCTGCTGGCTGCCGACGATCTGCTCGGGTGGAATGCCGTAGGCCTTCTCGGCCCAAGGCCGCATGAACTCGACCGAGCCGCCGGAGACGATGAAGGTCTTGAAGCCGTTGGCGCGCAGGTAAGCGAGGAGCTCCTGCATCGGCTTGTAGACGAGGTCGGTGTACGGCCGCTTGAACTTCGGGTGGCGCGCCTTGGCGAGCCACCCGCGGATCGTGCCGTCGTACTCGCCCACGGTCATGCCGCTGTTCGCTTGTCCGAGCAGCTCGAGCACCGGCCTCTGGCCGAGCTTGGCGAGCGCCTCGTGATTCTGCTTGGCAAGCGCCTGGAAGACGGGGTCGTCCTTCCACTCGGGATGCTTCGGCGCCGCGGCCTTGACCTGGTCGAGCATGAAGACGAACTGGAAGTACAGCGGCTGCTCCGCCCATAGCGTGCCATCGTTGTCGAACACGGCGATGCGCTCGGCCGGCCGCACGTAGTCCTTGCTTTTCTTGTCGCTCACCGCTTGCACGAAGGCGACGATGCGCGCCTTCGCTTCGCTTTCGTTCCAGGACGGCAGGACCTGCGCCCAGGCAGCACTCGAGACGAGAAGCAGGAGCGAAAGAAAAAACTTCATCGTTTTTTCTTCCAGTCGGCCTCTTCGGCCACGAGCCGGAAGCCGATGTGCGACATCGGGTTGTACGGGTCGTTGCCGCGGCGCGCGCTCGGGCGATATGAAAGGCAGTAGTCGACGTTGCAGAGGAACGAGCCGCCGCGAATCACGCGCCGCGGCGCGTCGGGCGGCGTGGTGTGATCGTCCGGGTCGTAGCTGTTGCCGGGTCCCTCGGGATTTTCGACGAGATTGAACCCGGCCTGCAGCTTGAAGTAGTCGGCGCGATACCAGTCGCTGACCCACTGCCAGGCGTTGCCGGTCATGTCGTAGAGGCCGTAGCCGTTCGGTGGGAAGGTCTCGACCGGCGACGTTCCCGCCGCGCCGCCGGCTTTCGGACTCACCACCGGAAACGGCTGCGATTTCGCGTCCCAGAAGTTGAGCATCCTGGGTTCGAAGTCGTCGCCCCAGGCGTACGTCGCCTGCTCGAGCCCGCCGCGCGCGGCGAACTCCCACTCGGCTTCGGTCGGCAGCCGCTTGCCGGCCCACTTCGCGTACGCGAGCGCGTCCTCGTAGGAAACCTGAACGACGGGATGATCGTCCTTGCCGTCGATGCTCGAGCCCGGGCCGTGCGGATGCTTCCAATCGGCGCCGGGGACGAAGCGCCACCACTGCGAGTAGTCGGTGAGCGGAACCTCGTGCTCGGTGCCGACGAACACCATTGCGCCGGGCACGAGCGCGGAGTCCTCGGGCTTCGGCGTGCCCGGCGGCACCTGCACCTTGAGCGTCTCCCAATCGGGCTTGCGCTCGGCGGTGGTGACGTATGCGGTCGCGTGAACGAAGCGCCTGAATTCGGCGTTGGTGACGTGGTGGCGGTCCATCCAGAAGCCCGCGACCTTGACGCGGTGCGCCGGACGCTCGTTCGCTTGAGCGAGCTTGTGGTCGCTTCCCATCAGGAACTCACCGCCCGGTACGTACATCATTCCCGAGGGACCTTTACTGCCGTCGCCTTGGATGATCTGCGGTGCCGGCTTGCTACTGGGGGAGTAAACGCTCCAGGCGCCAACCACGGCGGCACAGACGATGAGCCCGATCGTCGCAAGCGTCACGGCGCGCCACCAGCGCGTGGGCGCGGGCGCCGCGACCGGATGCGTAACGAGCTCCGGCTTGGCCTGCGAAAGCTTCGCTTGC
>DATNCP010000137.1:0-7464 GCA_035607175.1 Burkholderiales bacterium | reverse complement strand
CACCGCGTACTCGTGGAAGATGTCCTTCGACGGCCAGGTGCTCTGCCAGCGCATGCTGATCGGGCCCTGCGCCTTGACGATCATCGGGAAGCCGAGCGTCGCTGCGCCCGTTGCTGCCGCGGCGCCGGTCAGGAACTTGCGGCGCGACGGCTTGGGTTGCTGAATGCTCATGGTGTCTCCTCTCTCCTCGGGAATTCGAATTATTGAAGCCGGACGATTCTAACCCCCGCGTCCGAGCAGCCGCAAGGCGATCTCACGATGCGGAATAAACGTTCGCTCGGGGTGTTTCGGCGCCGGGCGTCGCCTTATGCGGCGGGTTGGGATGCCAGCCGAGCACCGCGTACAAGACGAAGAAGCCGATGACGTAGGCGATTGCGACGTGCCAACCGTGCTTTAGCCACAAGCCGACCGACTTCGCCTGCGGGTACATGTTGGCAAGGGCGACGCCGGCGCTCGAGCCGAACCAGATCATCGAGCCGCCGAATCCGACCGCGTAGGCGAGATAGCCCCAGTCGTAGCCGCCCTGCTTCAACGCCAGCGCGGTCAGCGGGATGTTGTCGAACACCGCTGAGACAAACCCCAGACCGAGCGCGGTCTGCCACGATGCCGCGGGCAGCTTCTCCACCGGCATGAGCGACGCGCAGAGGATGAGCGAGAGGAGAAAGATGCTGCCCTTGAACGCGCCGGGAAGAAGCGACCACGCGGGGCGGCGCCAGGGTGCGGCGAGGAGGATCGCCGCCCAGACACCGGCGCCGATGAACGGGAAGCGGTCGGAGAGTTCGCTGTACCTCACGTTGACCACCACGTTGACCACGATCGCCGTCGCGAGAATGAAGGCGACGATGGCCACGCGGGCCCAGTCGACGCTGACGCCTGCCGCGGCGTCCTTGATGATGGGCGAGTAGCGTTGCTGCTGCATGGCCGCCGGAATGCCGAAGATGAACATCGCCGTGCCGGCGGCGACGAACGCCTCCAGCACGTCGGCCGGATCGACGCCGTCGATCCACATCATGGTCGTGGTGGTGTCTCCCACCACGCTGCCCGAACCTCCGGCGTTCGACGCGGCGACGATCGCCGCGAGATAGCCGATGTGCACCTTGCCGCGGAAAACGGTGCCGGCGACGCTGCCGCCGATCAGCGCCGCGGCGATGTTGTCGAGGAAGGACGAGAGGACGAAGATCATGATCAGCAGCACGAAGCCGCCCTTCCAGTCGTCGGGCAGGAAACGCGGCAGCACCGCCGGAACCTTGCTCTCCTCGAAGTGGTTGGAGAGCAGCGCGAAGCCGAGCAGCAAGCCGAGCAGGTTGGCGAGGATCACCCACTCGAGGAGGAGATGCTGGCCGAGACCGCCGAGTCCCGGACCGGTCTTGAAGCCGGTGAAGCCGAGCTTGTAGAGCACGATCGCCGCCAGGCCGATCAGCGCCACCTGCAGCGTATGGTGGTGGAACAGCGCCACGCCGGCGAGCGTCAGGGCGAAGAGCACGAAATCGACCGGAACGCCAAGCGCGACGCAGGCCGCGGCGACGACGAGCGCGCCGGCGAACAAGCCGCGCTCCTTGTGCAGCAGGCGCAGGGCGACGGATCTCAATTCAGGCCTTGAGCGACGCCAGCACTTCGTCGAGCATCTTCTTCGCGTCGCCGAACAGCATGCGGTTGTTGTCCTTGTAGAAGAGCGGGTTGTCGACCCCGGCGTAGCCCGAAGCCATGCTGCGCTTCATGACGATCGAGGTCTTCGCCTTCCACACTTCCAGCACCGGCATGCCGGCGATCGGGCTGGCGGGGTCTTCCTGCGCCGCGGGGTTCACGATGTCGTTGGCGCCGATCACCATCGCCACGTCGGTGTCCGGGAAATCCTGGTTGATCTCGTCCATCTCCATGACGATGTCGTAGGGCACCTTCGCCTCGGCGAGCAACACGTTCATGTGCCCCGGCATGCGGCCGGCCACCGGGTGGATGCCGAAGCGAACGTTGACGCCCTTGTCGCGCAACAGCTTCGTAATCTCGAACACGGCGTGCTGCGCCTGAGCCACCGCCATGCCGTAGCCCGGGACGATAATCACGTGCTTCGCGCTGCGCAGCAGCTCGGCCGTCTCCAACGCGCTGATCGGGCTGACCTCCCCTGCGGGTGCCTCGCCCGCGGCGACAGGCGCGGCACCGCCGCCAGTGCCAAAGCCGCCGGCGATGACGCTGATGAAGTTACGGTTCATGGCGCGGCACATGATGTACGACAGGATCGCGCCCGAGGATCCGACCAGCGCACCAGTCACGATCAGCAGGTCGTTCGACAGCATGAAGCCGGTCGCCGCCGCCGCCCATCCCGAGTAGCTGTTCAGCATCGACACCACCACCGGCATGTCGGCGCCGCCGATCGCCATCACCATGTGGATGCCGAACAGCAGCGCGATCGCGGTCATGATTGCCAGCGGCCACATGCCGCCCGGCGCCGTGGTGGCGCCGACGAAGCGCCCGCACAACCAGACGACGATGATCAGGCCGGCGAGGTTGATCCAGTGCCGGCCGGGCAGCAGCATCGGCTTGCCGCTGATCCTGGCGGAGAGCTTGCCGAAGGCGATCACCGAGCCGGAGAAAGTCACCGCACCGATCAGCACCCCGACGTAGATCTCCGCCTGATGGATGGTGTGCTCCGCGCCCCTGAAGTGCGCGGTGGCGGCGGGATCGATGTAGTTCGCGAAGCCGACCAGCATCGCGGCCAGCCCGACCAGGCTGTGCATCAGCGCCACCAGCTCGGGCATCTGCGTCATCTTCACGACGCGCGCGGCGTAGAGACCGACCATGCCGCCCACCGCCATCGCCGCCACGATCCAGGCGATGCCCTTCGGCTGCACCTGCGGGCCGAGCAACGTGGCGAGCACGGCGATCGCCATGCCGATCATGCCGTACAGGTTGCCGCGCCGCGAGCTCTCGGGGCTCGACAGCCCCCCGAGGCTCAGGATGAAGAGGATGGCGGCGCCGAGATAGGCAACGGTGGCGAGGGTGCTGTCCATGCGCCTATTTCCGGAACATCTGCAGCATGCGCCGGGTCACCGCGAAGCCGCCGAACATGTTGACGGTCGTGAGCGCGATGGCAACGAGCGCGAGGCCCAGGATCCAGAGCTCGGGTCGCTCGGGGCCGAAGTCCTCGAGCGGCGGCGCCACTTGCACCAGCGCGCCGATGCAGATGATGCTGCTGATCGCGTTGGTGACGCTCATCAGCGGCGTGTGCAGCGCAGGCGTCACGTTCCAAACCACCATGTAGCCGACAAAGCACGCCAGCACGAACACCGTGAAGTGCTGGAGGAACGCGGGCGGTGCGTTGTTGCCGATGAAGAGGAACAGAAGCGTGCCGACGGCGAACACGATCGACAGCGTTCGAATCGACATCGGCTCGGACGCGCCGTGGCCCTTCGGCGCCTGCGGTGCGGGTTTGACCGCCGGCTTCGCCGCCGGCGCGGGCAGCTTGAGGGCCGGCGGCGGCCAGGTGATGGCGCCGTCCTTGATCACCGTCAGGCCGCGGATCGCGTCGTCTTCCATGTTGACGTTGATGACGCCATCCTTGGTCTTGCACAGCTCCTCCGCCAGCCGGAACAGGTTGGTCGCGTAGAGCGTCGAGGACTGCTTCGCCAGCCGGCTGACGAGATCCGTGTAGCCGACGATGGTGACGCCGTGCTTGACCACGGCCTCGCCGGGTTCGGTCAGCTCGCAGTTGCCGCCCTGCTCGGCCGCGAGGTCGACGATCACGCTGCCGGGCTTCATGGACCTGACCATGTCGGCGGTAATCAGTTTCGGGGCGGGCTTGCCCGGAATCAGCGCGGTGGTGATGATGATGTCCACTTCCCGAGCCTGCTTGGCGTACATCTCGCGCTGGGCCTTCTGGAAGCCCTCGCTCATCACCTTCGCGTAGCCGCCGCCGCCAGAGCCTTCCTCCTCGTATTCGACCCTGACGAATTCGCCGCCCAGCGACACCACCTGGTCGGCCACTTCGGCCCGGGTGTCGTTGGCGCGCACGATGGCGCCGAGGCTGCTGGCGGTGCCGATCGCGGCAAGGCCCGCGACCCCTGCGCCGGCGATGAAGACCTTGGCCGGCGGCACCTTGCCTGCAGCCGTAATCTGGCCGGTGAGAAAGCGGCCGAAGTGATGCGCCGCCTCGATCACGGCGCGATAGCCCGTGATGCCGGCCATGGAAGTCAGCGCGTCCATCTTCTGCGCGCGGCTCAGCATGCGCGGCAATGAATCCAGGGCGAGCACCGTAACCTTGCGCGCCGCGAGCTGTTGCATCAGCTCGGGGTTCTGCGCGGGCCAGATGAAGCTGATCAAGGTCTGGCCCTCGCGCATGCGGGCGGCTTCATCCGGAGCCGGCGCGCGCACCTTGAAGACGATGTCGGCGCTGCTCCACACATCCGGGACGACTTCCGCGCCCGCGGCGCGGTAGGTCTCGTCGGCGAAGTTTGCGGCGTCGCCCGCGCCGGACTGGACGGCGACGCGGAAGCCGAGCTTGACCAGCTTCTCGACGACCTCGGGGACGGTGGCGACGCGCTTCTCGCCCGCCGCGGTTTCGCGCGGCACTCCAATCAGCTGCGGCATAGGGTGGCCGGGATTCTAATGGATGAACGTGCCGTGGAAGCCGAGCGGCACGTTGACCGGCGCCTCCGCGACGGCGAGGACGTCCAGCGTGGTCGCGTCGAGCACGAACAGCGCCGCGGCGGTGCGCGTCAGGTGCGAGCCCACGGCGAGCAAGACGCCGGCGTCTTCCGCGGCAGCGCCGGGCTCGGGCACGAACAGCGGCTCGCCTGCCATCCAGCCCTCCAGGCGCGCCGAGCGCACGGCCCCGGTGTGCACGTCGAGCTTGTAGAGCGTGGAGCAGCCTTCGCCGCTCCAGGGGTCGGCACCCCAGCAGTAGCGATGCGCCAGTCCCGCTGCGCGCGGATGAACCGCGGGAAAGTCGAAGCGCCGCTCGAGCCGCCGCTCGAGCGTGGCGCGGCCGCTCGCCGGGATGCGGATGCGCACGTAGTCGGGCTTCGCCGTCGGCGCATTCGCCAGGTTCTCCACGCGCAGCTCGCCGACCACGCCAGGGTCGGGGTAAGCCAGCGCGTCGACCACGGTCGCGTCGCGCTCCTCGTAGGCGTTGGCGACATGAAAGACGAAGCAGGCGTCGGTCTCGACCAGCCGCGGCTCGCCGCCGGCGCGGTCGAGCACCACCAGCCTCGTGCCGCGCTCGGGCTGCCAGCGAAAATGCTCGATGTACGGCCGCTCGCTCCAGAGCATGGTGCGCGGGCGCACCAGCAGCGGATGGCCGATCAGCACCGCGCGGCGCGGCGTGAGGCCGAAGGAATGCAGGTAGGGCATCTCTCGCGCCTGCCAGCGCGCGAGCACGCGGCGGCGCAGGTCGTTCGGCGCGTGCTGGTAGAGGACGCATTGCGGCCGGGCGCCGAAGACCTGCGCGACATTCACGAGCACGCCCGCGTCGCGCTCCAGGACCGGGTGCGCGGTCATCGACACCGCGCCGAGCGCGTCGTCGTAGCGCAGCCACTCCTTCACGGCGAGGCTTTCGGCATCGATCAGCGCCTGCTTCGGCGCCTCGGTCATCGCCACCAGCCCGCCGGCGAAGGGCTGCACGTTGACGTTGACGTTGTCCGAGATGCGCGGCACCGGCTGGAAGAGGCGCAGCCACCAGGGCCGCCGCATGCGCGTGCCGAAGGTGGCGAGACGCGCCCGCCCCCGCCGCGCGTCCCGGCTCGCCTGGCAGTCGATGAGCCGCCAGTCGAGCCGCGGCTCGTCGCCAATGCGGAAGGCGAACATCGCGCCGAGGCCGTCGAACAGGTGCGCGCTCTGCCACTCCGCGAGACGAAACACCGCGGGACAGGTGCGCACCACCGAGCCGCGCAGCCATGCCGGGCAATCCCCCTGCCAGCGCGCCGCGTAGGAGCCCGCGTCCTCGCGCGGTCGCCGATAGCCCGCTAGCGTTTCGACGTCCATGCGGTCAAGCCGGTGGTGCGCTCCGCGATCTCAAAGACGCCTTGCACCGCGAGCGCCAGCAGCGCCGCGGGCACTGCGCCGGCGAGCAGGGTCGCGTTGTCGTTCAGCGCGAGGCCGGAGGCGATGCGCTCGCCGTAGCCGCCGGCGCCGATGAAGGCGGCGATGGTCGCGGTTCCCACATTGATGACCGCGGAAGTCTTGACGCCGGCAAGGATCGACGGCGTCGCCAGCGGCAGCTCGATCCGGAGCAGGATCTGGCCCGGCGTGAGGCCGAGCGCCATGCCCGCCTTCACCGGGCCGCGCGCGCCCTGCGCGATGCCGGCGTAGGTATTGCGCACGATCGGCAGCAACGCGTAGAGGAATAGCGCGATCAGCGCCGGCACCACGCCGATGGTTCCGACCAGGGCAATGAGGAACGCCAGCAACGCGAGCGCCGGGATGGTCTGGATGACGCCGACCGCCGCCAGTACCGGTTGCGCACTGCGCGGCAGCTTCGCCGCGACCACGCCGAGCGGCACCCCGACCGCGACGCTCGCCGCCAGCGACACGAAAACGAGCAGCAGGTGCTCGCCGGTCAGGCGCCAGAAGTCCGGTCCGAACAGCACGCCGAGGAAGGTTCTGCGCTTGCCGGTCTCCTCGCCGAAGAACAGCCCCGCTGCCTGAGCGAAACTCTTTCCCTCCAGCTCCGCCGCCGCGTTCATGTGAATCATGTTTTTTTCATCAATCTTTCCCTCCAGGGATCGCAATGCCGAAAACTCCCTGGGGAATCGCTCTGGCGCGTCGAGCCGGTAGAGGAGCACCGCCTCGTAGCGCGGGAAGTAGCGGCGATCGTCGGCGAGCACGCGCATGCGATAGCCGAGGATTTTCCCGTCGGTGGTGTAGACGTCCATGACGTCGATGTCGCCTGCCGCGAGCGCGTCGTAGGCGAGGCCGTGGTCGAGCCCGACCGGCGAGAACGGCAGCCGGTACGCCGCCTTGAGGCCGGGCCAGCCGTCCTCGCGGCCGATGAATTCCTGCGACAGGCCGAGCTTCAGGCGCGGGTGCCGGGACAAATCGGCAATACTGGAAATGCCAAATTCCTTCGCGCGATCCTCGCGCATCGCCAATGCGTAGCCGTTGTTGAAGCCGAGCGGCACGCCGACCGCCAACCCTTGGGAGGCGAGCGCGTGGTTCAGCGCGACGATGCCCGGCGCGCCCGGCAGCTTGAGGATTTCTTTCGCGATGGTGCCGGTGTATTCGGGGTAGACGTCGATGGCACCGGCTTTGAGCGCGGCGAAGACGATGCCGGTGTTGCCGAGGCCGGGCCGATGCTGTGCCGCGGCGACGCGCGCCAGGATCTCGCCGAGGATATAGGACTCGGTGAAGCGCTTCGATCCGACCTTCAGGGAATCGGCGCCCGCCGCGCCGCACACCGCCGCCAGCGCGAGCGCCGCCAGCAGCCTCACGTTCAGTAGCCGGCGTCCGCCAGCAGTTGGGAGAGACGCGCTTCGC
>DATNCP010000092.1:0-30778 GCA_035607175.1 Burkholderiales bacterium | reverse complement strand
TGGCCGGTGTGGAACAGGGCCGGCAGCTTCGCCTCCGCGATCGCCTCGTAGAGCGGATACGCGAGGCGATCGTTGGGGAAGAAGTCCTGCTCCGACGGATGGAACTTGAAGCCCTTCACGCCATATTCTTTGATGAGTTTTCTGACAAGACGAACCCCTTCCGTGCCGCGGTGCGGATTCACGCTCGCGAACGGAATCGCGACGTCGGAGTGCTTGTGCGCGAGCTCGGCGATTTCCTCGTTGGTAATTTTCTTCGGTTGCCGTAGCGAATCCACGGTGAAGACGACGAACGCCATCTTCAGCTTGCGGTACATCTCGGCCATCTCCGGCACCGTGCTGTGCTGGGGCTGGTAGCGGAAGTAGCGCCCCATCGCTTCCTGCGACTCGGTCGGCGCGTCCTCGACCGCGAGCGCGGACTTCCACGCGTGCGTATGGAAGTCGATGGCCACCAGCTCGTCGAGTTTCATCATGGCGCGCATTGTGCACTAGACTCGGAAAATGATTGAAGCACCAATCTGGGCTCCTTCTGCAGAGCGAAGGGCCGAGAGCCGGCTGACCGAATACCTGGGATGGCTCGAGCGCGAGAAAGGCCTGCGCTTCGCGGACTACGACGCGCTGTGGCGCTGGTCGGTCGACGAGCTGGAAGCGTTCTGGGAATCGATCTGGCAGTTCTTCGAAGTGCGCTCGTCGCAGCCCTACACGCGGGTGCTGGACGCGCGCCGCATGCCGGGCGCGAAGTGGTTCGAGGGCGCGCGCCTCAACCTCGCCGAGAACGCCTTCCGCCACGCGACGGCCTCGCGGCCGGCGCTCGTATTCCGCTCGGAGATCGCGCCGCTCACCGAGGTGTCGTGGTCCGAGCTCGAGCGCGAAGTCGCGCGCGTCGCGGGCGCGCTGCGCGCGATGGGCGTCGCGCCGGGCGACCGCGTCGCCGCGTTCGTGCCGAACATCCCGCAGGCCATGATCGCCTTCCTCGCCTGCGCGAGCCTCGGCGCCATCTGGTCGAGCTGCGCGCCCGACATGGGCGCGCCAAGCGTGCTCGAGCGCTTCCGGCAGATCGAGCCGAAGGTGCTGATCGCGGTCGACGGCTACCGCTACGGCGGCAAGGACTTCGACCGGCTAGGCGTAGTCGAGGAACTGCGAAGCAAATTGCCTACCGTCGAACGGTTGATTCTCGTCTCCTACCTGAAGAATTCCGTCCTTGAGAATTCGACGGGATGGAATGACCTCTCTTCAACAGAAAAACTATCGTTCGCCCAGCTGCCATTCGACCACCCGCTCTGGATCGTCTACTCCTCGGGCACCTCGGGACTGCCGAAGCCGATCGTGCACGGCCACGGCGGCATGCTCATGAACACGCTGAAGAGCCTCGCCTTCGAATGGGACCTGAGGCGCGGCGACCGCTTCTTCTGGTACACCTCGAGCGGCTGGATCATGTGGAACCTGCTCGCCTCGGCGCTGATCGTCGACAGCACGGTGTGCCTCATGGACGGCCATCCGGGATTCCCGGATGCCGGCACGCTGTGGCGTTTCGCCGCGGACGCGAAGGCGGATTTCGTCGGCACCAGCCCGGCCTTCGTCGGCGTCTGCATGAAAGCCGGCATCGAGCCGGCGAAGCTCGCCGGCCTCTCGCGCATGCGCACGCTGGGCTGCTCGGGCTCGCCGCTTTCGAGCGATGCCTACCGCTGGATCTACCGCCAGTTCGGGCCGGACGTCTTCCTCGCCTCGGGTTGCGGCGGCACCGACGTCGCCGGCGGCATCGTCGGCTCGAACCCCCTCCTGCCCCTCCATGAAGGCGAGATGCAGTGCCGCCTCCTCGGCGTCGACGTCGCCGCGTGCGACGAGCAGGGCCGCCCGCTCGACGACGAGGTGGGCGAGATGATGATCGGCGCGCCGATGCCCTCGATGCCGCTCTATTTCTGGAACGACGCGGAGGGCGGGCGCTACCGCGAAAGCTACTTCGGCATGGCGCCGGGCAAGTGGCGCCAGGGCGACTGGCTGCGCATCACCCCGCGCGGCGGCGCCGTGGTCTACGGACGCTCGGACGCCACGCTCAACCGGCAGGGCGTGCGCATGGGCACCGCCGAGCTCTACCGCGCCATCGAGGCGGTACCGGAGGTGCTCGACTGCCTGGTGGTGGACCTGGAATACCTCGGGCGAGCGTCGTTCATGCCGCTCTTCGTGCAATTGCGTCCGGGTATCGAGCTGGATGCCGCGCTGAAGGGGCGCATCAACGAAGCGATCCGCACCGCCGTCTCCGCGCGCTTCATCCCAGACGAGATCTTCGCGGTGGCGGAGGTGCCGCGCACGCTGACCGGAAAGAAGATGGAGCTGCCGGTGCGCAACCTGCTCCTCGGCCGGCCGGTCGAGAAGGTCGCGAGCCGCGACGCGATGGCGAACCCGGCGAGCCTCGACTACTTCGTCAAATTGGCCGCGAGTAGAGCTCCGCCACCAGGCCCGCCCGCCTCTTGAGCACGGCCTTCTGGTTGATGGAGCCCTTGTCGGTCATCTCGCCGGCATCGAGAGACGGGGGTTCCTCCAGGACGACCGCGCGCGCGATCCGATTCGAGCTCCCCGTGCTTTCGAAGGTTTTCAGCAGGGCTTCGAACTTTCCCGGCGGGAAAGGCATGGCGGGAAAGACCAGGGCGGCCAATTCAGCCCGTCCTTCGCCGGCGATGACGACGTCGCGTACGTACGGCGCGAAGTGCGCGATGAACTTGTTCCGCAGCGGGCCGACATGCACCCAGGTGCCCGTCGCGAGCTTGAAGTCCTCGGAGATCCGCCCACGGAAGAGCAGCCCCTTTGCCGGGTCGCTCTCGTCGGCAAAGGCAAAGGCGTCCCCAAGGCGGTAGTAGCCCTCCTCGTCGAAGGCCTGTCGCGTCAACTCCGCTTGTCGCCAATAACCGGGAGTGATATGCGGCCCTTTCAGCCGCGCCTCGTAGCGGCCGTCCGCATCGCCTCCCAGGGGCACCAGCTTCATCTCCGCCCCCGGCACCGGCACGCCCATGTTGGTCGCGTCGCCGGTGTCCCAGGTGCGAGCCACGGTGAACGGCGCGGTCTCGGTCGAGCCCAGGCCGGTGAGAAACAGGATCTCCTCGCCGCAGGTTTCGTAGGCGATCTTCTTGTACTCGTCGAAAACGTGTTGCGAGACGCCCGCTCCGGCGAACCACAAGGCTTTCAGGCGGCTGAAAAAATTTTCTCTCAGCAAAAGATCTTTTTTCAGGTGCGGCAACAGCATTTCGTAGCCCTTGGGCACCGTGAAGTACCAGTTGGGCGCGACTTCGCGCAGGTTGCGCACCGTCGTCTCGATCGCGCCCGGGAGCGGCTTGCCCTCGTCGAGGTACATGGTGCCGCCGTTGTAGAGCACCATGCCGAAGTCCTTGTTGCCGCCCGCGGTGTGGTGCCAGGGCGCCCAGCCGACCATCACCGGCGGCTCGTCCTGCACGAAAGCGAGCACCTGCCGCACCATCTCCTGGTTCGAGCACCACATGCGCTGCGTGTTGATCACCGCCTTCGGCGCGCCGGTCGAGCCCGAGGTGAAGAGGAACTTGGCGATCGTGTCGGGCCCGACCCGCGCGCTCGCCGCATCCACCTCCGCTTCCGCGTCCCGCTCGGGCAGCCTATCGATCAGCTCGATGCCGCCGGCAACGGCGTCGATCGCTTTTTGAAACGGCTTCCGGTTGGAAACGTAGATCAAGCCCGGCGTGGTGAGCTCGACGACGCGGCGCAGCTGCGCGAAATCCGTCGAAATGAGCGAATACGCCGGCGACACCGGCGCGTAGGGCACGCCGATGTACATCGCGGCGAGCTCGAGCAGCGCGTGCTCGATGTCGTTGCCCGAGAGCACGGCGAGCGGCCGCTCGGCCGAGAGTCCCCGCTCGAGCAGGCCGCCCGCGACGCGCCGCGCGCGGCGGCGCGCCTCGGCGTAGGTCAGCTGGCGCCAGCTGCCGTCGGCGCCGCGCTGCGCGAGCCACACCTGCTGCGGCGTGCGCGCGGCCCAGTGCTCGAGCCGCTCGGTCATGCTGCGCGGATACGCAGGGAGCGGGTGCGGCGAGCGCAGGTAGACATTGCCGGAGCGGCGCTCGGCGACGACCGCCGCCCCGGCGAGGCGAATGGCGCGCGTCTTCATGCGGCGAGACGTTCGAGGAGCCTGAGCAGGCGCGCGCGCTCGCGCTTCGGCAGGCGGGCGGCAAAGCGCTGATCGTGCAGCCGCACGCTGCGGCGCATCTTCTCCAGCACGCGCTCGCCCCTCGCGGTCAGGTACAGCCCCCAGGCGCGCCCGTCATCCGGGCGGTGGCGGCGCTCGGCGAGGCCGCGGCTCTCCAGCCAGTCGGTGAGCAGCATCGCGCCCGAGCGCGCCGTCCCCAGCACGTCGCCGAGCACGCTCTGGCTGATGCCGGGGTTGGTCTGCAGGATGACGAGCGCGGTGAAGCGCGGCGGCGTGATGTCCGCGCCGGACGTGGCGCGCGAGAACGCCTCGAAGGCGGCGACCTGCGCGCGCTTCAGCGCGTAGCCGAACATGGTGTCGAGTTCGGCATAATCGATGCCGGGCACCCGGGCGATGCTGCTCGGCCGCGGGCCGCGGGCCGTTCGTTTCGGCTGGCTCATTGGCTTGACCGGGATTGTAAGGGTATATGACAATCGCCTGAATCCTTTGGAGGAGGACGCATGAAACGTCGTCAGTTCAACCAGGCCCTCGCCGCCAGCGTCGCATCGCTTGGGTTTCCAAGCGTCGTAAAAGCACAAAGTCAGAAGCTCAAGGTCGGCATCATCCTGCCGCGCTCGGGCTACCTCGGCTTCATCGGCCAGTCGTGCCAGAAAGGCGCCGACCTCGCGCCGGGCGTGATCAAGCAGATGCTCGGGGTCGACCTCGAGCTGATGAATGCGGACTTCGAGTCCAACGTCGATACGGCGAGAACCCGCGCCGAGCGCCTGATCCAGGAAGGCGCCAACGTGCTGGTCGGCCCCTTCGATTCGGGGGCGGCTTCGGCCATCGCGCAGGTCGCGGAGCAGCGCGGCGTGCCGTTCGTGATCAACATCGCCGCCGCGCCGCTGATCACCGAGCAGGGCTACAAGTTCGTGTTCCGCAACTTCCAGACCGCCGGCGACATCGTCCGCAACGGGCTGGCGCTGATCGGCGACCTGTTCCAGGCGACGAACACGGTGCCGCGCACCGCGGTCTTCATGCACGTCAACGACACCTTCGGCCAGGCGATGGCCAAGGGCATCGGCGCCTTCATGCCGCGCCTGACGCAGCTGCCGTTCAAGATCGTCGACACCATCTCCTACGACCCGGCGGCGAAGGACCTCACGGTCGAAGTCTCCAAAGCAAAGGCCGCCAACGCCGACTTTCTCCTTCTGGTCTGCCGCCTGAACGACGCCATCATCCTGCGCCGCGAGATGGTGAAGCAGCGCTGGAACCCGATGGGCATCGTCAGCCCGGGCTCGCCCGGCATGTACGAGGAACAGTACTTCAAGACCCTCGGCAAGCTCTCCGAGCACTCGATCTCCAACGTGCCCTGGTACAACCCCAAGGCGAAGCTGACCGGCGTGGTCGAGAAGGCGTTCCTGAAGCAGAACCCGAAGGACAAGCTGGTGTTCCACGGCCTGAACGCCGGCTTCACCTTCGAGGCCTGCCTGATCGCCGCCGACGCCTTCAAGCGCGCGCGTACGACCGATCCGAAGACGCTCGCCGACGCGATCCGCCAGACCAACATCACCGAGAAGATGATGCTGGGCGGGCCGATCAAGTTCAACGAAAAGGGCCAGGTCGAGGGTATCGGCTCCGCCTGCGTACAGAACCTGAACCTGCTCCCCACCGTCGTGCTGCCGACCAGCGCGGCGACGGCGAAGCCGGTCTTCCCGGTGCCGGGTTACAAAAAAACCTAGTTGGGTTTTGATCTTGTAGCGAACGTCGTCGTCGCCGGGGTCCTGACGGGCCTCGTCTACGGCTTGATGGCGCTCGGGCTGTCGGTGATCTTCGGCGTGGTGCGCGTGGTCAATTTCGCGCACGGCGAGATGATGACCGTGGCGATGTACGCGGCGACAGTGCTGTTCGCGATGCTGGGGCTCGACCCCTTCGTCGTCGCCCTGCCGGTCGCCGCCGCGTTCTTCGTCTTCGGCTACCTGCTGCAGACGGCGCTCATCAACCCGTTCATCACCCGGCCCGAGCACTCGCAGTTCATGCTGCTGGTGGCGGTGGCGATCGTCATGGTCAACGCGCTGCTGATGGTGTTCGGCCCGGACGCGCGCAACGTCCAGGTCGACTACCAGCTCGATTCCTTCGAGATCGGCAAGATCCTGATCGACAAGGCGCGCTTGTTCGCCGCGGGCGCGGCGGTCCTGACGGCGACCGGCCTTTTTCTGTTCTTCCGGTATTCCCTGACGGGGAAGGCGATCCGGGCGTGCGCCGACAACTACCTCGGCGCCAAGGTCGTCGGCCTGAACGTCAAGAAGTACTACGCCCTCACCTTCGGCCTGGGCTGCGTCTGCGTCGCGATCGCCGGCTGCGCGCAGGTGCTGCTGGTCGACGTGACGCCGCCGCTCGGTCCCTACTACACCCTGCTCGCCTTCGTCATCGTCATCGTCGGCGGGCTGGGCTCGATGGGCGGCGCGCTGCTCGGCGGCGTGCTGATCGGCGTCTCTGAGGCGCTCGCGGGCCTGTTCATCGCGCCCTCGGCGAAGAGCATGTTCAGCTTCGGCCTGCTGATCGTCGTGCTGCTGTTTCGGCCCCAGGGATTGTTGGGCAAGCGATGACCAAGGCAAGCGCAGCGCTCGCGGTTCTGGCGGCATTCCTGATTGCTCTTCCGGCGTTCGCCGACAACTACCTGCTTTCGGTCGCGACGCTGATCCTCTACTTCGCCTACACCGGCCAGGCGTGGAACGTGATGATGGGCTTCGCCGGCCAGCTCTCGCTCGGCCACGCCCTCTACGTCGGCATCGGCGGCTACGTGGCGGGCGGGATCTTCTACCACTGGGGGATCGGCCCCTGGGCGGGGCTGTGGGTGGCGATGGCGCTGTGCGTCGCGCTCGGCGTGACCATCGGCTTCCTCGCCTTCCGCTTCGGCATCTCGGGCGTGTACTTCGCGCTGCTGACCATCGCCTTCGCGGAATTCACGCGCATCGGCTTCGACCATCTCGATTGGCTCGGCGGCCCGGGCGGCCTGTTCCTCAAGGTCGCGCAGCGCGACACCTGGGACGTGGCGAACTTCCGCGGACCGCCGCTGATGTACTACTACACCATCCTGTTTCTCACGGCCGCTGCGCTTGCCTTCTGCGCCGTTCTTCTGAGATCAAAGGCGGGTTACTACTGGCAGGCGATCCGCGAGAACGAAGAGGCCGCGCAGGCGCTCGGCATCAATACCTTCCGCTGGAAGATGCTCGCCGTCGCGCTCTCCGCGGCGATGACCTCGGTGTCGGGCGTGTTCTACGCCTTCTACTACAACAACCTCTTCCCCGAGCAGGTCTTCAACATCGGCCGCTCGATCGAGATCATCCTCGGGCCGGTGATCGGCGGCGTCGGCACGCTGTTCGGCCCGATCCTCGGCGCAGTGGTGCTCACCGTGCTCTCCGACTCGCTGACCGAGCTGCTCGCGGCGATCGGCTGGGAGATCCCCGGCATCAAGCAGGTGTTCTACGGTGTGGTCCTGCTGGCCGTGGTGGCGTTCCTGCCCAACGGCATCTGGCCGGCCGTGGCGAAGAGGCTGCGCCTGTGATGCTCGAGGCGAAAGCGATCTCCAAGTCCTTCCGCGGGCTGCGCGCGGTGCGCGAAGCTTCCTTCGCGGTGCCCGAAGGCGGCATCGTCGGCCTGATCGGCCCGAACGGCGCCGGCAAGACGACGATCTTCAACATGGTGGCGGGCGTCTTCAGACCCGATTCCGGTGAAATTGTTTTTGATCAGAAGAACGTACATGGGTTGCGAGCAGACCAGATCTGCGCCGCCGGCATTGGCCGCACCTTCCAGATCGTCAAGCCGTTCGCCGGCCTCTCCGTTCTGGATAACGTGATGGTCGGCGCCTTCCTCAGGGAAAAAACGACTTCCGGTGCGAGAAATCTTTCCGCCTCGATCCTCGAGAAGCTCGGCCTGGGGCCGAAGCGCGACCTGCCCGCCTCCTCGCTCACCCTGCCCGACCGCAAGCGCCTCGAGGTTGCACGCGCCCTCGCCACGCGTCCGCGCCTGCTCCTGCTCGACGAGGTGATGGCCGGCCTGCGCCCCACGGAGTGCGACCAGCTCGTCGCCGTGTTCCGCGAGATCAACCGCGCGGAAGGCCTGACCATCCTCCTCATCGAGCACGTGATGCGCGCGGTGATGGCGCTCGCCGGGCGGATCGTCGTTCTGCACCATGGCGAGGTGATCGCGCGCGGCACGCCCGAGCAGGTGGTGCGCGACCCGGCGGTCCTGGAGTGCTACCTCGGCGAAGAAACGGAAATATGAATTCGTTTCTCGAGATCAAGGATCTGAATCTCTACTACGGGGATGCCCAGGCCCTCGCCGACGTTTCGCTCGCGGTGCCCGAGGGCGAGATCGTCGCCATCGTCGGCGCGAACGGCGCCGGCAAGACCTCGCTCATTCGCACCGTCGCCGGCATCGAGCCGTCCCGCAGCGGCAGCATTGTCTTCAAGAACAATCCCATCCAGCGCCTGGAATCGCATGCGATCTGCGACCTCGGCATCGGCCAGGTCGCCGAAGGCCGGCAGGTGTTCCCGAGCCTGAGCGTGCTGGAGAACCTCGAGGTCGGCGCGCTGCTGCCGCGCGCGCGCGCCAAGGCGAAGCAGGCGCTCGACGACGTCTTCACCATGTTCCCCCGGCTCGGCGAGCGCAAGGACCAGCTCGCCGGCACGCTCTCCGGCGGCGAGCAGCAGATGCTCGCCATCGGCCGCTGCCTGATGGGCAACCCGGAGCTCATCATGTTCGACGAGCCCTCGCTCGGCCTCGCGCCGCTGGTGGTGCAGGAAGTGCTGCACACCATCCGCCTCCTGAACAAGAGAGGCCTCACCATCCTCCTCGTCGAGCAGAACGTCGCCCTTTCGCTCAAGATCTCGAGCCGCGCTTACGTCCTGGAAAACGGCCGCATCGTCATGAGCGGCTCCGGCGAGCAGCTTCTTCACGACGACCGCGTGCGGCAGGCCTACCTGGGTCTCTAGAGCAAGCGGACGGAAAGACAAAGCGACCGCGGGGCGTTGGACCGAATATGCGGGTCCGGGTAACGTAGACAAGGGTATGCAAGCGCTCAAGGAACTCGGGGGCATTCTTTTCGCCCTCTGTGTTGCGGGATTCGCGGTCGTTCAAGGATATCTGGGCCTTACCAGCGATCGCGTGCCCATCCTGCCCGCTCGCGCGATGCGCGAAGCGTCAGGCGTGTTCGTGTACTGGAGCGAGCATCCCGTCTGGAGCGCGATCGCGGTCGCATGCTGGTTTGTCCTGGCAGCGCTGGTGATCTTGGTCGCGATCAAGCTGGGATTCTCAGATGACACGAGCAAGAGGTAACCAAGGAAGACTCGAAACAAATGGTCATCGTCCACCACCTGAACAACTCCCGCTCGCAGCGCCTGCTCTGGCTGCTGGAGGAGCTCGGCGTCCTGTATGACATCAAGCGCTACCAGCGCGACCCGAAGACGATGCTCGCGCCGCCGGAGCTGAGGAAGGTGCATCCTCTGGGCAAGTCGCCGGTGATCACCGACGGCGACGTGACGCTCGCCGAGTCGGGCGCGATCATGGAGTACGTCCTCGAGAAATATGGACGCGGGCGCCTGATGCCGAAGCCCGGCACGCCGGAGAAGCTGCGCTACATCTACTGGATGCACTTCGCCGAGGGGTCGGCGATGCCGCCGCTGCTGATGAAGTTGATGCTCGACCGCATGATGAAGGCGCCGCTGCTCGTGCGCCCGGTGGCGAAAGCGATCGCGAGCAAGGTGAGGAGAGGCTACGTCGAGCCGAACATCAAGCGGCAGCTCGATTTCATGGAGGCGGAGCTCAGCCGCTCCACATGGTTCGCGGGCAACGAGTTCACGGCGGCCGACATCCAGATGAGCTTTCCGCTCGAGGCGGCGACCGCACGCGGCGGCCTCGACACGAAATGGCCGCGGCTGATGGAGTTCCTCAACCGGAT
Organism: Burkholderiales bacterium; assembly: GCA_035607175.1. Taxonomy (GTDB): domain Bacteria; phylum Pseudomonadota; class Gammaproteobacteria; order Burkholderiales; family SG8-39; genus SCGC-AG-212-J23. The sequence continues at coordinate 20,672 of DATNCP010000092.1, read as the reverse complement.
CCACGCGCGCGAGGCATATCGCACGGCGCTGGAAAAAGGCGGCGAGTACAGGCTGTTGCGGTAATAGTGCCTCCGGCCCGGCGCCGGGATTTTTGTATGCTCGCCCAATGGACATTTTCGCCGAAACCCAGGGTCTCATCCAGCGCTTCCAGCATGGCAATGCGTTCAGGCAATACCTGCGCGAGCGGCTGCGCCTCGTCGTGCCCGCCGTGGTCATCTTCGTCGCGTTCAGCATCGCCACCGCCGCCGGAACCGTGATCACGCTCGGCGGCACGCGCTCGATCCTCGTGCTGGTCGGCCTGCTGGCGGCGCCGTTCATCGCGCTCGGCAGCCTGTACGTGCAGCTGATCGCCTTCTTCCTCTGGCTGGAAAACCGCGCCATCGCGCGAGCGACGCACCACACGGCGCAAACGCCAAAGCAGGAGCTCGCCGATACGCTCGGCGGCCTGTGCGCGCTGGCGAAGGGCTTTTCGCCGATCGTGGTGGCGGTGGGTGCGGCGCTGCTGCTCGTGCCGCTCGCCTTCCTGGCCCACCTGTCTGCCGGGGTGGCCTTCGCGCTGCTCGTCCTGGTCGCGGCGACGCCGTTCGGGTACGCACTGCTCGATCACTGAAGCCTTGCGTCTCGAAGCCCTGCTGCGCTCGCACGGGTTCATGCGCGTCGAGCGTCCGCCCGAGCTCTGGGAGGCGCGGGCGGAGGACACGACGCTCGTCCCCCTGCTCGGCGAGATGATCGCGGCGCGGCTCGCGCTCGGCGGCCGCCTCGAGGAGCTGACCCTCAACGCCTCCAACGTGGTCGTCTCCGCGGACGACTTCGACGACGAGGGCCGCGGCCCGGCGCCGGGCGAGTACGTCGCTCTCACCGTCATGGGCGATGGCGCGCCGGAGGACGACGCGACCTGGAGCCCGCAGGGCGCGGCTCGCACCGGCGCGCTGAAGCGGCTCGCGGGGCGCCTCGCCGAGGCCGGCGTGCGCTACGCCTATACCCGCAGCTTCGACGGCAAAGGCACCATCACAGTCTTCCTCGCGCGCAAGGCATAATTCCGCGCGTGCACAAGGGCAGGCTCGAAGCCTTCAGCGACGGCGTGATCGCCGTCATCATCACGATCATGGTTCTGGAGATGAAGGTGCCGCACGGCGTCGAGCTGGCGACGCTCGCGCCGCTGCTGCCGGTCTTCCTCACCTACGTGCTGAGTTTCATCTTCGTCGGCATCTACTGGAGCAACCATCACCACATGTTTCACGCGGTGAAGCACGTCAACGGCGCCGTGCTGTGGGCGAACCTGCACCTCCTTTTCTGGCTCTCGCTCGTGCCGTTCGTCACCGGCTGGATGGGCGAGAATCACTTCCAGACCGTGCCGGTTTTCGGCTACGGCGTGGTGCTGTTCGGCTCGGCGTGCGCCTACACCATCCTCGTCCGCGCATTGCGCGCGCTCCATGACGCCGACTCGCTCTTCGCCAGGGCGGTCGGCCGCGATTCCAAAGGGTGGCTCTCGCTCGCGCTTTACGTCGCAGGGCTGCTCCTCGCCTTCGTCCACCCGCTCAGCGCGTGCGCGATGTACGTGATCATCGCGTTCATCTGGCTGGTCCCCGACCGGCGCTTCGAGAGGCTGGTCGCCCGAGTCGAAGGATGAAGCGCGCCGCTGCCCTGCTCGCCTTGGTGCTCGCGGGTTGCGCGGGCGATCCGCCGAGCATCCCCGCGGGGCTGACCAAGCCGCGAGCCGCGGTGCTGCGCGCGTGGAGTCCGGCGGAAGGCGAGATCCGCGTCCTGGCGGTGGACAACGTCGAGATCGGCAAGGTCTCGCATGTCTATCTCTCGGCGGGCGAGCACCAGGTCACCGTGCGCTGGTCGGGCGGGCAGTCGATCACCCGCGTCGGCCAGGTGCGCGCCGGCTTCCGCGTCGGCAACAGCTACGTGGTGGAGGCCGAGCCCGACGGCGCGCTGCGCACAGTGCGCTTCGACGTCGTCGACAAGGGGCCGGACTACGACCCGGAATGCCTGCAGCAGCCGCTCCTCGGCAGCCGGCCGAAAGGGCGCGGTTGCTAGAGCGCCGGCGCTGCGCCTGGGCGACGACCCCGCTCGGCATCGCCTACCACGACAGGGAATGGGGCGTGCCGGTGCACGACGACCGGGTGCTGTTCGAGTTCCTGATCCTGGAAGGCGCGCAGGCCGGGCTTTCCTGGGAAACGATCCTGCAGAAGCGCGAGAACTACCGGAAGGCGTTGGCCGGCTTCGATCCGAAAAAGGTTTCTCGCTTTTCCTCGAAAAAACTTCAATCCTTGATGCGCAACGAGGGGATCGTCAGGAACCGGTTGAAAATCCAATCGACAAAAACCAATGCGCTCGCGTTCCTCGAAGTACAGAAGGAATTCGGCAGCTTCGACGCCTATGTCTGGCGCTTCGTCGGCGGCAGGCCGATCGTCCTCAAGGGAAGCAAGGTGCCCGCGAAGACGGCGGAGTCGGACGCGCTGAGCAAGGACCTGCTGAAGCGCGGCTTCAAGTTCGTCGGCTCGACGATCTGCTACGCATACATGCAGGCGGTCGGGATGGCCAACGATCATGCAACGGGCTGCTTCCGCCATGTACGAAAGTCGAACTGAAGAGCTGCTGACCGCGCGCGGGTTTGCCCGCCGCGTCGTCCGCCACGCGGCGGCCGCGCTGGCGCTCGTGATCTTCTCCGTCGCCCTGGGCATGGCGGGTTACATGTATTTCGAGCACCTGCCCTGGCGCGATGCCTTCCTCAACAGCGCGATGCTGCTCGGCGGGATGGGCCCGGTCGATTCGCCCAAAACCGACGGCGGCAAGCTGTTCGCCGGCTGCTATGCGCTCTACGCCGGGCTGGTATTCCTCATTTCGGTCAGCGTCGTGCTGGCGCCCATGCTGCACCGGCTGCTGCACCGCTTTCACTGGAACCAGAAGGGCTGATGGCTCGGCGGCGGCACCACTACAGCGTCTACGTGGTCGAGCTTTCGCCGAAGGTCTGGAACCACCGAAAGTTCCGCAAGAGCAACCCGGATCACGACGTCCTGAAACCGTGCGTCTACGTCGGCATGACCGGCTTGAGCCCCGACGTGCGTTTCGACAAGCACAAGGCCGGCATCCAGGCGAACCGCTTCGTCGAGCTCTACGGCGAGCGGCTGCTGCCGAAGCTCTATGAGGTGTACAACCCGATGCCTTACGATGCGGCAAGGGACATGGAAGTCGAGCTCGCGATCGCACTGCGGGAGAAGGGATACGGCGTATGGCAGGGATGACCAGGGAAGGCGGGTGCGCGTGCGGCGCGGTGCGCTACCGCGTCGAAGGCGAGCCGGCGCGCAATTCGGTTTGCAGCTGCACGTTCTGCCAGCGGCGTACCGGAAGCGCTTTCGGCTTCGGCGCCTACTTCAACGCCGCGCAGGTGAAGATTCTGTGCGGCGAGCTTCGAACCTACGAGCACCGCTCCGACGAGACGGACCGCTGGCTGCGCTTCGAGTTCTGCCCGAAGTGCGGCACGCAGGTCACCTGGACTGCCGAAGCGATGCCCGGCCTGCGCGCGGTCGGCGTCGGCACGCTCGACAATCCCAAATCGATCAAGCCGATGCGGTTCGGCTGGTTCCGCTCGGCGCATCCCTGGGTGAGGCCGCCGGAAGGCGTGGAAGTGGTTCAGACTTCGGCCTTGCCTCCGCCACGATGAGACTCGCCCTGCTCCTCTTCGCGCTCGCGCTGCCTGCATGGGCGCAAGACGCGTATCCCAGCCGGCCGGTGCGCTTCATCCTGCCCTTCCCGCCCGGCGGCCCGACCGACATCCTCGGCCGGCTGATCTCGGAGCGCCTCACCGCGCAGCTCGGCCAGCCGGTGGTGACCGAGAACCGCGGCGGCGCGGGCGGCAACGTCGGCGCCGAGGCGGCAGCGAAATCGGCGCCCGATGGCTACACCATGGTACTGGTCGCGCCGTCGCTCGCGATCAGCCCGACGCTGTACGCGAAGCTGAACTACGACCCGGTGAAGGACCTCGCGCCGATCAGCCTGGTGGCGACGGTGCCGAACGTGGTCCTGACGCAAACCGCGCATCCTGCGACCCTGCGCGAATTCATCGCCGCCGCGAAGGCGAAGCCCGGCGGCATGAATTTCGGCTCGGGCGGCAGCGGTACCTCCAACCACCTCGCCGGCGAGCTGTTCAACATCCTCACCGGCGCGAACCTGACGCACGTCCCCTACAAGGGCGTGAACCTCGCGATGCAGGACGTGATCGCCGGCCGCATCGATTTCGTCGTCATCGGCGTCCCGGCCGCGGCGCCGCACGTGAGGTCGGGCAAGCTGCGCGCGCTCGCCGTGATCGCGCCGCAGCGGCTGCCCGCGCTGCCCGAGGTGCCCACCGTCGCCGAGGCCGGCCTGGCGGGCTTCGAGGTCACGACCTGGTACGGCATCCTCGCGCCCGCCGGCACGCCGCGGCCGATCATCGCGCGCCTCAACACCGAGCTGGTGAAAGTGATGCACTCGCCGGAGATGAAGGAGCGCCTCGCCGGTATCGGCACCGATCCGGTGACCAGCACGCCGGAGGAGTTCGCCGCCTACATCCAGGCCGAGATCGGCAAGTGGGGCGATGTCATCCGCAAGGCCAAGCTGCGCGCCGACTGACGAGGTGAATATTCCCGTTGTCGGCCGTGAACTGGCCGACGTATGCTCGCGCCGGGAGGGTGGCATGACGGCTCGGATACTGCTCGCAATTGCTCTATCGCTCGCCGCGGCAATCGCGGCGGCGCAGGCGAGCGACCCCGCCGAGATTGCGTTCTGGGAAAGCGTGCGCGACAGCAAGGATCCGGCAGAGCTGCGCGCGTACGTACAGCGATACCCCAACGGGACCTTCGTGTTCCTCGCGCAGCGGCGCCTTGCGGCGCTCGAGGGCGCGCCTGCCGGGACGCAGCCGCAGCGGGCTCCCGCGCCAGCCGCCGTCGCGCGCCAGCCGCACGTCCTGCAGCCGGGCGACTCATGGACCTACCGCCTCAGCTATCCGCGCCTGCGCGGCCAGTGGGGCCAAGCGGAACGCGCCCCGGTGACGCACGCGGTCACGTTGAGCAGCGTCGAGCCGGGCCGCGTCGTCGACGCTCTCGCCTTGGACGGCGGCACGCCGGTGCAATACACCCATGATTCGAATTCGACGCTGCTCGCGCAAGGCGCATCCATCTTCTCCCCGTACCTGCTCGCGCTCGGCCAGCTGCCTCCGGGCCGGCTTCGTTCCATTACGAGCACGGAGCCCAACTGCACGAGGCGATTCGTCTGCGAAGCCAAGGCCCGGGTGGCGGGAAGCGAACCCGTGCAGGTTCCGGCGGGAACCTTTTTCGCGACCAAGGTGATCATCGATCAGGAGTGGCGCGGGGGGTCCATTGCGGGCCCGAGAATGAACGGGGGCCGCACGCTTACGGTCTGGTACGCGCCCGAGATCGGCCGCGCCGTCAAGTACTCGAGCCGGATCACCGCCGGCGACCAGACGCCGATGGATCCCAACTTCGACCTCGAACTCGTCTCCTACCAGCTGAAATGAAGCTGCCCGGCACGTTTGCTTTTGCCTTGCTTTCGTTCCCGCTGCTCGCCGCGCCGGCGCGCGCCAACGACCCGGTGGTCAATTTCGAAAACCTGCCGATCGCCGCGTCGGAGGGCAAGCTGCTGTCGCAGGCGCAGGTGCGCGACGCGATCGTCGCCGCCGCATCGGCGCGGCAGTGGAAGGTCAACTATGTCGCCGCCGGCATGCTGGTCGCGCAGCGCAACATCGCCGGCCGGCACCTGGTCGAGGTCGATATCCGCTACGGCCCGCAGCAGTACTCGGTGCTCTACCGCAACAGCATCAACATGAACTACCGCGACGCCGACGCTACGATCCATCCCAACTACAATCGCTGGACCAAGGAACTCGTGGACAGCATCAACAGAGCGCTCGACCAGACAAAATGAACCGACTTCGCCTTTTCCTCGTTGCATTGCTGCTTGCCTGCGGGCAGGCCCACGCGCAGCAGCCCGCCAACGCGGAAGAGATCGCGTTCTGGGAAAGCGTGCGCGATAGCAAGAACGCCGCCGAACTGCAGGCGTATCTCGACCAGTACCCCAATGGCAGGTTTGCGGTACTGGCGAAAGCGCGCATCGCTGCGCTGAGCGGAAAGCCGGCGGTGCAGCCGCAGGCCAAGCCCGCCGCCGCGCCGGTCGCGGCCGCGCGGCCCGCGCCCACCGGCGGGCGGATGCCGCAGGTCGGCGACACCTGGACATACCGCCTTGCCTACGTCAAGCGGTGGGGACAGCCGCTGCCCACGCCGGCGGTGAGGACGCACGTGGTGAAAGTGGACTCCGCCTCGGAAGCGGAGATCGTCGACCAGGTGCTCGTCGACGGCGAGGCGGCGAGCGCGGCGAGGCATGCGAAAGGCAACTACTTCGTGACGCAGGGCGTATCGGTTTTCGCGCCTTACCTCGCGGACTTCTCCGATCTTCCCCGCAGCGGCTCGCTCGGCAGCGTATCGGTCTTCGACGGCACCTGCCGCTCGACGCACGCCTGCACCGCCACGGCGCGCGTGATGGGCACGGAAACCGTGAAGGTCGCCGCAGGAACATTCACCGCAACCCGCATCCAGGTCGAGCAATCCTGGCGCCCGGGTCCGAGCGCGGTCTCGCTCGGGCAGTTCCAGATGGCGCAGATGAATGGCGGCCGCACCCTCAACATCTGGTACGCGCCCGAGGTGAAGCGCGTCGTGAAGGTCTCCAGCCGCCACGTCGTCGGCGACATCGTGCCGGTCGACACCCACTTCGATCTCGAGCTCACCTCGTACCAGCTCAAGTGACCGCAAGATCGTCGACTAGGTGAAGTAGGACCTGCCATGCGCAGGGTGATCGCCCTCGTCGCGCTGCTCGCCGTGCTCGCAGCTCCCTCGCGCGCCGCCGAGCCGATCGCCAACTTCGAGAACGTCGCCGTCGCCGTGCGCAGCGGCGTGCCGTCGACAGCCCAGGTTCGCGAAGCGATCATGGCCGCCGGCAGGGCGCGGCGATGGGAGTTCACGGACGACGGCCCCGGGCAGCTTTCCGCCGTCCTGCGGGTGCGCGAGCGGCACGAGATCTACGTGCTGATCCCATACGACCAGCGCTACTACTCGGTCCTCTATGAAGACAGCGTCAACATGAGCTACCGGCCCCAGGACGGGACGATCCACGCTAACTACAACCGCTGGGTCCAGGATTTCGTCAGGACCATCAACGTATCGCTGTCGCGCGTCAGCGGCGAAGGCGGCGCGGCCGCTGCTTCGCCCGCGAGCCCGCCGCCGCTGCCCGGATACACCGACGTGCCGATTCCCAAGGTCGGCGACAGCTGGACCTATCGCCTGACCGAGCCCGACCGGCGCGACGGGCCGACCCAGCGCAGCTACGTCGTCACCGTCGGCGCAGCCAATCGCAACGAGATCCTCGACCAGGTCGCCGTCGGCGGCGGCAACTCGATGGGGACGCGCCACACGCGCGGCGTCCGGCTCTTTGCGCAGCCAGCCGGAATCTTCTCCCCCTACTTGATGGTGTTCGACAAGCACCGGGCGGGCTCCGGGCTCGGCACCATCGGCATCGCCGACCCGGCCTGCAGCGGGCCGTACCTGTGCGAGGTCAGCGGACGCGTCGTCGGCGAGGAGACGGTCAGCGTCCCGGCCGGAACGTTCGCCGCCACCAAGGTCGTCGTCGAGCAGTCGTGGCGCCCGGCGCTCGGCGGCGGCGCGGCCGGCTCCGGCGGCGCCGGCGCGCGCGTGATCACCGTCTGGTACTCGCCCGAGGTCCGCCGCGCGATCAAGTACTCGAGCCGCCTCTCGTTCGGCGACGCCCCGCCGATGGAGGCGAACTTCGACCTCGAGCTGGCGAGCTACCACGTCGCGCCGCTACCGGCGCGCGTCGTCGCCGCGCCGAAACCGCCGCAGGCCGGCGACAACTGGACCTATCGCATCACCGACCCGAAGGATTCGCACGGACAGCGCATGGTGTTCGTCCAGGTGGCGTCGGTCACCCCCGCGCTGATCGTCGAGCACGTCTCGGTCCAGGGCGGCTTCACCCAGCCGTGGCGGCACGCGCGCGGCGGCTACCTCATCCCGCAGGGCGTTTCGGTGTTCTCCCCCTACCTGCCGCAGTTCGAGAAAGTGACGCTCGGCGAAGCGCTCGGCTACATCGAGAGCACGGACCCCGGCTGCCGCGGCGCGTTCGTCTGCCAGGCGAAGGGCACGATCGTCGGCGAGGAGATGGTCGAGGTTGCCGCCGGCCGCTTCCCCGCGGTCAAAGTCGTGGTGCAGCAGAGCTGGCGTCCGGCCGCGGGCACGAGCGGCGACGCGAAGGAGCTCGAGCGGATGAACGGCGCGCGCACGCTCACCATCTGGTACGCCAACGACCTCAAGCGCGCGGTGAAGTACGAGAGCCGGCTGACTTCGGGCGAGCGGGTGCCGATGGAGGCCAACTTCGACCTGGAGCTGACGAGCTACCAGGTCAAGTAGGCCCCGGCAGGTGCAAAGTGCCATTGGCGCTTGTGCAGCGCCGCACTTGCCGCCGTCCCCTGCCTGCCTAAGAATACCGGCATAGATTCGCCTTGCTCCAAACAAAGGGGGGGCCTTGCGGCGGATTCTCCTGCTTAGCCTGATCCTGCTCGCGCCGGCCACCGCCGCCGCGCAGCGCTCGCTGAACGTCTCCGGCGAGCAGCGCGTCGCGCTGGTGATCGGCAATGCCGCGTACAAGGAAGCGCGCCTCCTCAACCCGGTCAACGATGCGCGCGCGATGGCCGACGCGCTGGAGCGCCTCGGCTTCGTCGTCATCAAGCGCGAGAACGTGAAGTCCAGGGAGATCGGCTCGGCGCTGCGCGAGTTCCGCTCGCGGCTCACGCCCGGAGCGGTCGCGCTCTTCTTCTACGCGGGCCACGGCCTCCAGGTGCGCGGCGTCAACTACCTGCCGGCCGTCGACGCCGAGATCGAGGCCGAAGACGACGTGGCCAACCAGTCCCTGGACATGACCAAGGTCCTCGAGCTGCTCGACGAAGCGAAGACGCGCATCAACCTCGTGTTCCTCGACGCCTGCCGCAACAATCCCTTCTCGCGCCGCTTCCGCTCCGCCTCGCGCGGCCTGGCCAAGGTCGACGCGGCATCGGGCACGCTCATCTCCTTCGCCACGCGTCCCGGCAGCGTCGCCGCCGACGGCGAAGGCAAGAACGGCCTCTATACCGAGCATCTGCTCAATCACATGGCGACCACCGGCCTGCCGATCGAGCAGATGCTGAAACGCGTCGGCGCCGACGTGAAGCTTGCATCGAAGGGCCGGCAGGAACCCTGGAGCGAGGGCCTGCTCGAGGGCGACTTCTACTTCCGTCCCGCCGCGCCGGCGGCGGTCGCCGCGCCGTCTGCGATGGACCCTGCGGTCCTGGAGCTCGCGCTGTGGGACAGCGTCAAGAACAGCCGCAATGCCGAGGAGCTCGCCGCGTACCTCGAGCAATATCCCAAGGGCCAGTTCGCCGGAGTGGCGCGCGCGAGGTTGAAAGCGCTCGGCGGGACGGCTCCGGTCGCCGCTTCCGCGGCGCCGGCGGCCAAGGCTGCGGCTGCGCCGGCGCAGCCGCTCGCCTTCGCCGCACCCGCCGCAGCGGTCTCGCGGAGTTCCGACTCCGGCGGCGGACCACAGCCGGGCGACAGCTGGACCTACCGCCTCACGCAGCGCGACCGCAAGGACGAGCAGAGAGAGCAGCGCTATTCGGTGAACGTCACCAGCGTGTCGGGCGGCGTGATCGCGGAGCGCTACGCGCTCGAGAGCGGGAAAACCGGCCTCGCGCGGCACGAGCGCGGCGGCTACCTCGCGCCGCTCGGTCCGGCGCTGTTCTCGCCTTACCTGCCCGCCTTCCAGGAACTCGCCGCCGGCGGCAATCTCGGGTCGATCACCGTGCGCGACGGCACCTGCACTTCGGATTACACGTGCGACGCCGCGGCGCGAGTCGTCGGCCGCGAGACGGTCACCGTGCCGGCCGGCAAGTTCGATGCGATCAAGGTCACGGTGTCGCATTCCTGGCGCGCTGCCTCGGCCGGCAGCGGGCACCAGGCGTACATCGCGCAGATGAACGGCGGCCGGGTGCTGACGGTCTGGTACGCCCCCGAAGCAAGACGTGCGGTGAAATTCTCGAGCCGGCTGGAAACCGGCGACTATCCGGCGGTCGAATCGAACTTCGACCTGGAGCTGGTGAGCTACGAGCTCAAGGCGCCATCGACCACCGCGGCGGCCCTGGCGCCGCTGGCCGCTCCCTCCGTCGAGCTCGCCCGCCTCGTCGCGGCTCTCCCCAAGGCCGGAGACCGCTGGACCTACCGGCTGACCCAGCTCGACCGGAAGGACGAGTTCCGGCAGCAGCGCTACGCCGTCGACGTCACCACGGTCTCCGAAGCCGGCATTTCCGAGCGCTTTTCGATGGAGAGTGGCGAATCCGGCCTGGCGCGGCACGACTCCGGCAGCTATCTCGCGGCGGCCGGCCCGGCGCTGTTCTCGCCTTATCTGCCGCTCTTCCGGGATCTCAAGCCTGGCGAGAACCTCGGCCAGGTCGTCGTGCGCGGCGGCGCGTGCTCGAGCGACTACGCCTGCGATGCGCAGGCCCGCGTCGTCGGTCGCGAGACCATCACCGTCCCGGCGGGCCAGTTCGATACCGTCAAGGTCACCGTCTCCAATACCTGGCGCTCGGCAGGCAGCGGCCACCAGCAGTTCATCGCGCAGATGAACGGCGGCCGCACCATGACCGTCTGGTACGCACCGCAGGTGAAGCGGGTCGTGAAGGTCTCGAGCCGCCTCGCTGCGGGCGACTACCCCGCGGTCGATTCCAACTTCGACCTCGAGCTGACGAGCTACCAGGTCAAGTAGCCGGGCGACTTCCGCTGTAGTATCGCGACCCGGGGAGATGACAGATGCGGAAACGGCTCGCAGCGGTGCTGGTTCTTTGCGCGGTCCTGCCCGTCGCCGAGGCTGCGGGCCTCGGCAAGCTCACCCTTATTTCCGCGCTTGGCCAGCCGCTCAACGCCGAAGTGGAGATCGTTTCGCTGCAACCCGGTGAAGAAGGCCTCAGCGCCCGGATCGCTTCTCCGCAAGCTTTCGCGCAGGCCGGCATCGAGGCCAACCCGGTTCTCATGGATGTGCGCTTCACCATCGAGCGCCGCGGCAGCACGCCGATCCTGCGACTGCGCAGCTCGCAACCGATCAACGAGCCGCTCCTCAAGCTGCTCGTCGAGCTGACCTCGTCGAGCGGCGGGCAGGTGCGCGAATACACGCTCCTGCTCGATCCGCCGCTCAGGTAGTTCCCCAGACCTCGCGCGCCGTCTCGACGACCAGGCGCAGCTTCGCTTCCTGCTGCTCGAAGGTCAGGCCGCTGCCGTGCTGGTGGCTGGCGAAGCCGCACTGCGGGCTGAGCGACAGGTTCTCGAGCGGCACGTACTTCGCGGCGGCGTCGATCTTGCGCCGCAACTCCGCTTTCGTTTCCAGGACGGGATTTTTCGTGGAGACGGCGCCAATGACCACCCGCTTGCCTTTCGGGATGAAGCGCAGCGGCTCGAAGCCGCCGGCCCGCTCGCTGTCGAACTCGAGGAAGAAGGCGTCGACCTCCAGCCGCGAGAAGCTCTTCTCCGCGATGCGCTCGTAGCCGCCCGCCCCCACCCATTTGCCGTGGGCGTTGCCGCGGCACATGTGCACGCCGACGGTCATGCCGGCCGGCCGCTGCCGCACCACGCGATTGATGAGATCGATGTAGAGCTCGACCAGGCGCTCGGGGTCGTCGCCGCGCGCCTTGACCGCATCCCGCAGCCGCTGGTCGCATAGCAGCGTCTGCGCCACTTCGTCGATCTGCAGGTAGCGCCCGCCCGCGGCGTGCAGCGCCTTCAGCTCGGCGACGTAGACCGCGACGACGTCGGCGAAGAACTGGTCGAGGTCGGGATAGACGTCGGGGTCGACGCAGCCCCTGCCGCGGGGATAGTGCAGGTAGGAAGGCGCAGGCAGGGTTGCCTTCACCACCCCTTTCGCATGCGCGAGCGAAAAGGCGACTTCGTCGGCGACGATCGGGCCGGTGCGGCGGATCCTGGTCACCGCCACCGGCGCCTGGCCGATGCGCATCACATTGCCGGCGTCGTCCTGCTGCAGGTCGACGTTGCCGACCGCGTCGGCGCGGGCGAAGCCGCTGACCTTCGAGACGAAGCCGAGGCGCCAGGATTCGCGCCGGAACTCGCCGTCGGTGACCATCTTCAGCCCGAGGCTCTCCTGCCAGCGGATCGCCTCGACGATCGCCTGGTCCTCGAGCGGCCGGCGTTCCTTCGCCTCGAGCAGCGCGCGCGGCCGCAGCAGGCTGCCGATGTGCTCGGCGCGGAACGGCGGAGGGGTCAACTGTCGATGAGGAGCGCCACGGGGAAGTCCGATAGTAAGTCCGCCAGCCGCAAATGCCCATCCTTGGCCCGAACCCCGCGGTCGTCGAGGACGTTCCTGAAGGCCGCGGGGAATCCCCCGGGCAGCGCGATGCTGGCGTCTTCCCAGGAGGTGATCTTCGCGAACAGCCGCGGCGCGACGGCGATCAGGGTCCTGCCGCCGGCGCGCAGGGCAAAGGCGACCATGTGCTCTCCGCCGTCGAGCGGAACGTAGGTCCCGCCATGAAATAGCGCCGGAAATTTCCTTCGGAGCGCGAGCCCCTCGCGAATGATCCGCAGCTTCGGATGGTCGTTTCGCGCAAGCAGCCTCTTCCGCAACGCATAGTTCACCGGCCGCCGGTTGTCGGGGTCGACCAGGCTGAAATCCCAGATCTCGCTGCCCTGGTAGTAGTCGGGGACGCCCGGCGACGCGACCTTGATGAGCGCCTGCGACAGGCCGACCAGAAGGCCAAGGCGCGCGAGCGGCGCCACGGTCTGTTCGACGTCCTCGACGAACGCCTTGTTCGCGAGCGACGCGGCGATGAAGCGCTCGAGTGCCGCCTCGTACTCCAGGTCCGGGTTGATCCAGCTCGAGCGCACTTTCGCTTCGCGGGCCGCCTTGAGCATCGCCGCCTTCACGCGCTCGCGCAGGTCTGCGCGGGACTCTCCGGGCCAGATGCCGAGCAGCGTTTGATAGTAGAGATACTCGTCGCTCCGTGATGGCGCGTCCTCGGTGCGCGCGCCGCGGTTCATCCTGCTCCAGCGGCGAAGCGCGAGCTTCCATCCCGGCGCGAGCTCCGAGAGGACGCCCAGGCGCGCGCGCACGTCCTCCGAGCGCTTGGTGTCGTGGGTCGAGGTGCCGAGCATGGTCCAGGGCCAGTCGCGGGCGCGGCGCTCGTTGGCCGCGTGGAAATCCTCGAGCGTGACGCCGAACTCGCGCGGGTCGTTGCCGACCTCGTTCAGCGCCGAGAGCCGTGCGTAGCGGTAGAAGGCCGTGTCCTCGTCGCCCTTCGCCACCACCGGCGCGGTGAACTGCTGGAAGCGCATCGCGAACTCGAGCATCCGCCGCCGGCGCGGCCCGCGCGGCGGCGCCGCGTCGAGCGTCAGCACGCTCTGCACGAAATCGAACACGCTCGGGTCGGCGATGCGGCTCGCCCGCCGCGCGGCGCGCACCGCCCATTCGATGTGGCGCCGGTCGGTATCGGAGACGCCGCGCTTGCCGACATAGGTGCGGTACACCGGGAAGCGCGCCGCGATCTCGAGCAGCGCCTTGCGCAACCCGCTCGCGGTGTAGTCGCGCGTGGCGCGGTTGCCGTCGGCGATGCGCGCCAGGCGCTCGGCGAGCATGCTCAGCTCGGCGAACAGCGTGCTCCCCATGATCAGGATCCGCCCGTCGCGCGAATGCTCGGCGAAGGTCCGCCGGTCGCCGGTGAAGCTCTGGTAGATGCGATCGAAGCGCGACTCGGCGGCGCGATCGATGAACACGCCCGTCAGCAGGTTCGCGAAGCGGTAGCCGGTGGTGCCGTGGACCGCCCATTCGGCCGGCAGCGTCTCGTGGCCGGCGAGGATCTTCTCCACCAGCACCCAAGGGCGCTTGAACAACCCGCCCAGCCGCTCGAGATATTCCTGCGGGTCCGCCAGCCCGTCGGGATGGTCGACGCGCACGCCCTCGACACCCTTTCTCCTCGCCACCCTGGCGATCAGCCGGTGCGTCGCCGCGAACACCTCCGGGTCCTCGCTGCGCACCGCGGCAAGGTCGGTGATCTCGAAGAAGCGCCGGTAGTTGATCTCGTCCGCGGCGACGCGCCAGTACGCGAGGCGGTAGTGCTGCCGCTCGAGGACGCGGTGGATGGCCAGCGGATCGCGGCTCCGGGGGGGCCTGCCGCGCAACGGAAAAACATGATCGAAATATCGCACGCGGTTCTTCTCGATTCTGATTTCGCCCCGCTCCAGCGCCTCGCCGTAGTGCCGGCCGAGCACCGGCAGCAGCAGCTTGCCGGGCCGCCAGTCGATGTCGAAGAACTTCGCGTACCGCGAGCCGCGCCCGCGCAGCAGCACGTCCTGCCACCACGGGTTGTGCGCGCCGAGCACGCCCATGTGGTTCGGCACCACGTCGAGCACCAGCGACAGGCCGTGGCGCTCGAGCGCCCGCATCAGTTTGTCGAAATCGGCGGACGTGCCGATCTCGGGGTTGAGCGCGTTGTGGTCGACGATGTCGTAGCCGTGCATGCTCTTCGGCCGCGCCTTGAGGAAGGGCGAGGCGTAGACATGGCTGATGCCGAGGCGCGCGAGGTACGGCACGACCGCGGCCGCGGCGCGAAAGCCGAAGCCGGCGTGGAGCTGCAGGCGGTATGAGGCGACCGGCGGGCGCGCGGGAGCGGCGATCGGCCTCTTGCCGGCGAAGAGCTCGCCGAGCGCGACGACGCGCGCGTCGCTTCCCCACTTCTCGATCGGCACGGGCAGCTTGCGTCGCCAGTTGGGATGCTGGTCGACGGTGCCGGGCAGGTTTGCCTGCTCCAGCGCCTCGAACACGTCCTCGGGCTGGACGACGACGAGCTTCGCCGGGGTGCGGGCGATGAAAGCATGGGCCGAGCGCGCCGAGGTGTCGAACCCCTCCCGCGCCAGCAGCGCGGCGAGGCCTTTCTGATCGGCCTTTCTCTGACGCGTTTCTCCTTTGGCGTCCACCGTGAGGCCGAGGCGCTCCCGCAGCTTCAGGTCGTGGCACGCCCAGTAGCCGCGCCAGGTCGGCAGGTCGTGGGTGCTGACGCAGACCAGCGCGTCGCGGGGGAATCCGGCCGGCGGCTGGCGCTCGAAGAGCAGCGGCCGGTAGGAAAGAACGCCGGCGGCGGACAGCACCTCGCGCACCTCGGGCGGCACGGTGCCGAGATCCTCGCCGATCACCATGCAGCGGTTGCGGCGGCTTTCCTCGGCGAGCACCGCCACCAGCTCGCGCAGCGGATAGCGAACGTAGCCGCCGCGGTCTGCTTTCGAGCCGAGCGGGATCCAGTAGAGCCGCATCAGCGCCATGACGTGGTCGATGCGCAGCGCGCCGCCGCGCGGCATGTTGGCGCGCAAGAGCTCGGCGAACGGCCGGAAGCGCCTCGCCCGCAGTGCTCGCGGCGAGTACGGCGGCAGCCCCCAATCCTGTCCGCGCGGGTTGAATTCGTCGGGCGGCGCCCCGGTCGAGACGGTCATCGCGTAGGCATCGGGATCCGACCAGACTTCGGCGCCGCCGCGGTCGGCGCCGAGCGCGAGGTCGACATAGAGGCCGACCGGCATGCCGAGCTTGAGCGCGCGCGCCTGCACGGCATCGAGCTGCTCGCGCGCAAGCGCCTGCAGCCAGGCGTGGAAGCCGACGCGGCGTGCGCGTTTCGCCGCGAAGCGCTTCACCGCGGGCGACGAGGGGCTCAGGTATTCGTCGGGCCAGCGGCGCCAGTCGTCGCCGAGCTCTTCGCGCAGCGCCTCGAACACGGAGAAGTCGCGCAGCGCTTTTGTCGCCGGTTTCGAAAATGAGGATCTCTTGAACAGGGACTCGAAGGCGGCGTACTTCGCCTTGCGCACCGCCGGGTAGTCGACCAGCGACGTATCGCGAAGGCGCTGCGGACCCGGCGTATCGAGCGCGATGTAAAGCGGGTTCAACGCGTAGCGGCTCGACGGGCTGTAGGGACTCAGGCTCGCGGCGTGCAGCGGATTCAGGCCGATCACGCCCGCGCCGAGCTTCGCCGCCAGCCCGACCACGCTGCGCAGGTCGCCGAAGTCGCCGATGCCCCAGTTGCGCGCCGAGCGCAAGCCGTAGAGCTGCAGGGCGAACCCCCAGGCGCGGCCGCCCTGCTCCAGATGCCCGGGTTGGTAGCAGCGACTTGCCTTTGGAATCCTGACTTTCGAAATCTTCTTCTCCGGCCCAAGGGCCCGGAGAAGCGCGGCATGGGTCCGCGAGTCGATCTCCCGCGTCTTTCCCCAGACGTCGACGTAGCTCGGCGCTATTTCCACCAGTTCACCGTCCAGGGCGCGCCCGGGGCGCCGTTCGACCACAGGGGCTGCTGCGCGGGAAACTTCTCGACCGGGACAGCGTTGTCGCCGCAGTTGGCGATCAGCGTCAGGCCGCCCCACGTCGCCTCGAAGGCGCGCTCGCCGAGCATGCGGTAGCGCCCGGGGCCGCAATCCAGCGGAACGATCTCCTTCTTTCTCAGCAGCAGCAAGCTCGTGTAGTGCGCGAGCCAGGCCGCGTCCCGGTCCTTCCAGCGCAGGACGCAGCGCTTGAAGGTGGTCTCGGCCAGCGGGTCGGGGATCCGTTCCTTGAATCCGGCGAAGCGCGAGAACTCCTC
This sequence comes from Burkholderiales bacterium, assembly GCA_035607175.1. GTDB lineage: Bacteria > Pseudomonadota > Gammaproteobacteria > Burkholderiales > SG8-39 > SCGC-AG-212-J23. Next base: position 3,966 of record DATNCP010000092.1, on the reverse strand, counting down.
GCGCCGGCCCTTGCGTACCGCCTCGCCCAGCTCGCCGTCGAAATCGCAGAAGAAGAGGAACGGCTGCCGGCAGCCCCACTCCTCGCCCATGAACAAAAGCGGCGGCGACGGGGCGAGGAGCTGGATCGCAGACAGGGCCTTGAGCTTGTGCGGCTGGGACAGCGCCAGGAGCCGTTCTCCCATCGCGCGGTTGCCGACCTGGTCGTGGTTCTGCAGGAAATCGACGAAGCACACCGGGTTCAGGTGCGTGCTCGGCTCGCCGCGCGGCTCGCCGGTGAAGGGCGACACTTCACCCTGGTAGGCGAAGCCTTCCGCGAGGCAGCGCGCGAGATGCTTCGCCGGCGCGTCGGCGTAGGCGACGTAGTAGCCGTCGTCCTCGCCGGTCGCGAGCACGTGATAGCCGTGGTGCGAATCGTCGTTCCATTGCGCGTCGTACCTGCCCGGGCCGATGAAACGAGACTGGCTGGCGTCGTTCTCCAGGACCAGATGTTTTCCATCCGGAACGGCCGCCCGGATTTCATCCAGGATGTGGCGCGGCGAATCGTCGTGGATGGCATGCACCGCATCGAAGCGCAACCCGTCGAAGCGGTACTCGTTCAGCCAGTAGAGGACGTTGTCGATGAAATACCGCCGCACCGCCGGCTGGGCGAAATCGATCGCCGCGCCCCACGGGGTCCGGTGGCGCTCGGTGAAGAACTGCGGCGCGTAGAGGTGGAGGTAGTTGCCCTTCGGCCCGAAGTGGTTGTAGACCACGTCGAGGAAGACCATCAGCCCGGCATCGTGCGCCGCCTGCACCAGCGCCTTCAGCTCCTCGGGGCGCCCGTAGGCGCTGTCGGGCGCGTAGGGCAGCACGCCGTCGTAGCCCCAGTTGCGCCGCCCGGCGAAGTCCGAGAGCGGCATGAGCTGGATCGCCGTAATGCCTGTTTCTTTCAAATGACCCAATTTATGGATGACACCGGCGTAAGTCCCCTCCGGCGTGAACGTGCCGACGTGCAGCTCGTAGATCGCCGCTTCGCGCCACGGCCGCCCCTGCCAGCCCTCCTTCCAGGGAAAAGCGCCCGGATCGATCACTTCGCTCGGCCCGTCCACATCCTGCGGCTGGAAGCGCGACGCGGGATCGGGAACCAGGTGCTCGCCGTCGATGCGGTACTTGTAGAGCGCGCCGGGTCTTGCGACCGGCTCGACGCGCTCGTACCAGCCGTTTCTGCCCTCCATCGGCAACAGCTCGCCGCCGAGCTGCAGGTCGACTCGCTTCGCTTTCGGCGCCCACAGGCGGAAGCGCACCCCCTGCGGGGTGATTTCCGCCCCGAAAGCGTTCAGGGTTTTCTGTTCCGGGGCCACCACCGCTCCAGGAGCTCCGCCGCCCAGTCCTTGCCGCCGATGCCGAAGGCGAGCGCGAGCGCGAGCACCACGCCGGCGAGGACGATGAGGAAGGTCTGGCGGACGATGTCGCCGCCGATGTTGACCTGGTCGAGCGCGATCAGGATGACGAAGGTCAGGAGCGCGTACTGCGCGAGCTTGCCGAGCAGCTCCGCGTCCTGCAGGCGCAGCTTCTTCGCGTAGGCGCAGACCGCATTGCCGAGGAAGCGCGCGAAGTAGGCGCCGAAGGCGAGGATCAGCATCGCCACCATCACCTTCGGCACGAACAGCAGGACCTTGACCAGCAGGTCCGTGATGTAGTCGAGGCCGAGCCCGTTGAAGCCGATGACCAGCGCGGTCAGGATCACGACCCAGTAGAAGAGCAGTCCGAGGATCTCGGTCGTGTCGGCGCGCACGCCGCCGTCGCGCAGGAAGCCGTCGATCCCGGCCCGGTCGGTGAGGACGTGGAAGTTGCCGGCGCGCAGCGCCTTGACGACGACGAACTTGACCAGCCGGGCGATGAAGTAGCCGACCACCAGCACCACCATCGCGAGGATGAGGCGCGGCAGCAGGTCGGCGACCTGGTGCAGGAAGACCCGCACCGGCTCGAGCATCATGTCGATACCTTCCATGTCAGTCTCCTTGCAGCAGCGCCGTCAGGCCCTGCAGCGGGATGTGCAGCCAGTTGGGACGGTTGTTCACTTCGTAGCGCAACTCGTAGAGCACCTTCTCCATCTCGGCGAGCCGCAGCAGGCCGCGCACGTCGTCGAAGCTCTCGTACAGGCCGCTGCCCGCGGTTGCCTCGGCGTACGCCCGGATGAACGCCTCGCGCGTCTGCGCTTCCCAGGCCTGCAGCGCCGGCGCGAGCGAGGCGTCGGCCGGCGCCGGCCGCTCGCGCATCGCCGTCGAACCGCGCGCGTAGCTGAACGAGCGCAGCATCCCCGCGACGTCGCGCAACGGCGAGTGCTTGCGCCGCGCCTCGGCAAGGGGGCGCGACGGCTCGCCCTCGAAGTCGATGATCAGGAAATCGTTGTTCGAGACCAGCACCTGGCCGAGGTGATAGTCGCCGTGATGCCGCGTCCGCAGCGAGCGCTTCTTCGGCGCCGGGCAGGCGTCGATGAAGGCCACGATCTGCGGACCCAGAGGCTTGATTTTTTCGACAAGAGAAATCGTCTGGGACGCTTCCTGCCGCACGCGCGCGCGCCAGGCCTCGACGTCCTCGGCGGTGAGCGGCTCGGGCGCGAACGCCGGGTCGCCGGTCGCGGCGGCGAACGCGCGGTGCAGCTCGGCGGTGCGCGTCGCGAGCGTCTGCATCAGGGCGATGAAACCGCCGTGGCCGTCCTCGGCGCGCTTCGACTCGGCGAAGCGCTCGAGGTAGCCGAGCGTGGTGCTCCAGGCGTCGCCCTGGTTCGGCACGTAAGCCTGCAGGAGCGCGAGCGTCGCCGGTTCCTTGCCGTCGAAGTACTCGACGAACCCGGCGAGCGGCACGCAATGCTTGAACTTCGCCACGTCGGTGAGGTAGCGGCCGACCTCGAGCTCGGGATGCAGCCCCGGCCGCAGGCGGCGATAGGCCTTGAGGAACAGGCGCTCGCCGAGCACGACCGAGGTGTTGGTGCTCTGCGCGTGCTGCGCGCCGAGCGTCAGGGTCGCCACCTCGCCCGCCGCGAGCTGGGCGAAGGCGGCGGTCGGCGTGAAGCGCAGCTCGCCGCGCTCGGTCTTCAGCGTGCGGCTCTCGCCGATCGACTTGACGATGTGGCGCAGCAGGGACTCGTCGGCGAGCGCGTCGGCGACGATGCCGACGTTGGCCTGCTGGCGCACGCGCGCGATCGTGGTGGCCGACAGCGCGCGCAGGTGATCCTCGTCGTCTTCCCAGGCGAAGGCGAGCGGCAGGAAGTAGGTGGCGTTGTTGACGGCGACGAAGTTCAGCAGCCAGGCGATGCCGCCGACGTCCCAGACGGCGTGGTCGCGGATCTCCGCGCGCTTCACCGCCTCGCCCTTCTGCGCGTACCAGCGCTGCTTCTCGACGAAGCGCGGCAGCACCTGCGTTTCGAGCTCGGCGCGCAGCTCCTCCGCCATGCGGATCCGCCAGGGCACGACCTTGTCGCGGAAGAAGCTCATCCAGCCGTCGAACAGCACCATCAGCGGCGCCTCGTCGGGCACCAGCTTGTCGGCGTGCCACTCGGGCGGCTTGGCGTCGGTGGCGAGCTTGAACCAGTAGAAGCCATGCGCCGGCAGCGTCAGCAGGTACGGCAGGTCGCCGATCGGCGGGAACGAGGTGCGGCCGAGCAGCTCCACCGGCACCCTGCCCTTGAACCGCTTCATGTCGAGCTCGACCGGCTGGGCGGCGCGCGAGAGGTTGGCGACGCAGAGGACGGCTTCTTCATTCAATTCTCTTAGATAAGCCAGTACTTTTCTGTTCCCGGGGCGGAGGAAGGAAAGCTTGCCGCGGCCGAATGCGTGGCTCGTCTTGCGGATCGCCAGCATCTTCTTCGTCCAGTTGAGCAGGCTGTTCGGGTCGCGCTGCTGCGCCTCGACGTTGACCGCCTCGTAGCCGTAGATCGGATCCATGATCGGCGGCAGGTAGAGCCGCTGCGGGTCGGCCTTCGA
>DATNCP010000086.1:0-7070 GCA_035607175.1 Burkholderiales bacterium | reverse complement strand
TCGGCCTTCTGCAGCTGGGCTGGCGTGATCTGTGCCGACCTCAGTGCCCCCTCCGGACTCTGCCCGTGGCGCCGGTAGGCCGCGACGATGGCGCGGGCAAACGCCATTGGCGTCGCCGCCGCGGGAGCGGCAGCGGGGACTACGGGCGAGGCCTTGGTCATCGCCGTCAGTTTGACCGACGGTGGCGCGATTTGCAACCATGCTGTCTATTCATTCGCCCTCCGGGGGAAGCCGCAGACGGGGGCGGCGCGCTACGATGGGTCATCGCCCGCCTGCCCCCTTTCAGCGAGAGACGCATGTCCGTTCTTGAAACCCAACTCAATGCCCGCTCGGCCGACTTCCAGGCCAACGCGGCGGCCATGCGCACGCTGGTCGACGACCTGGCCGCGCAGGTGGCGCTGGCCGCGGCCGGCGGTGGCCCCGCCGCGCGCGACAAGCACACCGCGCGCGGCAAGCTGCTGCCGCGCGACCGCGTGCGCGGCCTGCTCGATCCCGGCTCGCCGTTCCTCGAAATCGGCCAGCTCGCCGCCTGGGGCATGTACGGCGGCGACGTGCATTCGGCGTCGATGATCACCGGCATCGGCCGCGTCTCCGGCCGCGAGTGCGTGATCGTCGCCAACGACGCGACCATCAAGGGCGGGACCTACTATCCCATGACGGTCAAGAAGCACCTGCGCGCGCAGGAGATCGCGGCGCAGAACCGCCTGCCGTGCATCTACCTCGTCGACTCGGGCGGCGGCTTCCTGCCCGAGCAGGACAACGTCTTCCCCGACCGCGAGCATTTCGGCCGCATCTTCTACAACATCGCCAACATGTCGGCGGCCGGCATCCCGCAGATCGCCTGCGTCATGGGCTCGTGCACCGCGGGCGGCGCCTATGTGCCGGCGATGTCGGACGAGACGGTGATCGTCAAGGGACAGGGAACGATTTTCCTCGGCGGCCCGCCGCTGGTGAAGGCGGCGACCGGCGAGGTCGTGACGCCGGAAGAACTCGGCGGCGCGGAAGTCCATACCCGCGTCTCGGGCGTCGCCGACCACTATGCGCAGGACGACCGCCACGCGCTCTCGATCGTGCGGCGCATTGTTTCCAATTTGAACTACCAAAAGAATGTTCTTTTATCTGTAACCGAACCTCGCGAACCCGCTTATCCCGCCGAGGAGCTGTACGGCGTCATTCCCGCGGATGCGCGCAAGCCCTACGACATCCGGGAGATCCTGGCGCGCCTCGTCGACGGCTCGGAGCTCGACGAGTTCAAGCAGAACTACGGCGCTACGCTCGTCACCGGCTTCGCCCGGCTGCACGGCTACCCGGTGGCGATCCTCGCCAACAACGGCATCCTCTTCTCCGAGTCCTCGCTCAAGGCCGCGCACTTCATCGAGCTCTCCGCGCAGCGCCGCATCCCGCTCCTCTTCGTGCAGAACATTACCGGCTACATGGTCGGCAAGAAGTACGAGGCGGGCGGCATCGCCAAGGACGGCGCGAAGATGGTCCAGGCCGTGGCCGCGGCCAAGGTGCCGAAGTTCACGCTGATCGTCGGCGGCTCGTTCGGTGCCGGCAACTACGGCATGTGCGGCCGCGCCTACGGGCCGCGCTTCCTCTGGATGTGGCCGACCGCGCGCATCTCCATCATGGGCGGCGAGCAAGCCGCTTCGGTTTTGGCAACAGTTAGAGGAAATTTTGGTTCGCGTGACGAGGAAGAGGAATTCAAGAAACCGATCCGCGAGCAGTACGAGCGCCAGGGCCATCCCTACTATTCGAGCGCACGCCTGTGGGACGACGGCGTGATCGACCCGCTCGACACGCGGCGCCTGCTCGGCCTCGCCATCTCGGCGTCGCTCAACGCGCCGATCGAGGAAACGAAGTTCGGCATTTTCCGGATGTAATGCTTCTCGTCGAGAAAAAGGACGGCGTCGCTCGCGTCACGCTCAACCGGCCGGAGGTTCGCAATGCATTTGACGATGCATTGATCGCCTCCCTCAGGAAAACGTTTGACGAGCTGGGAGGGGATCCGTCCGTCAGGGTCGTGGTCCTCGGCGGCAACGGTCCCGCGTTCTGCGCCGGCGCAGACCTCAACTGGATGAAGCGCATGGCGGGCTATGACTACGCCGCCAACCAGCGCGACGCACAGGCGCTCGCCGACATGCTCGCAGCGCTCGACCGCATGCCCAAGCCGACCATCGCCCGGGTGCACGGCCCGGCCTTCGCCGGCGGCACCGGCCTGGTCGCGGCATGCGATATCGCGGTGGGCACGCCAGAGGCGAAGTTCTGCTTCTCGGAAGCGAAGCTCGGCCTCTCGCCCGCCACCATCAGCCCGCACGTGCTGCGCGCGATCGGCGAGCGCGCGGCGCGGCGCTATTTCCTCACCGCGGAAGTGTTCGGCGCCGAGGAGGCGTATCGCCTCGGCATGCTTTCAATTCTGGTTCCTTCTTCAGAAATAGATTCTGAAATCGAGAAACTTCTGACCCATCTCCTTGCCGGCGGTCCCGAGGCGATGAAGAAGATCAAGGAGTTGGTCCGGGCCGTCGCGTCGCGACCGCTCGACGATGCGCTGGTCGCCGACACCGCGAAGCGCATCGCCGAGATCCGAGTTTCACCGGAAGGCAGGGAAGGCATCGCCAGCTTCCTCGAAAAGCGCAAGCCCTCCTGGTGTTCAAGAAAATCCTGATCGCCAACCGCGGCGAGATCGCCTGCCGCGTGATGCGCACGGCGAAGCGCCTCGGTATCTGCAGCGTCGCCGTGTTCGCCGACAACGACCGCGATGCTCTGCATGTGAAGAACGCCGACGAATCGCTGCGCATCGCAGGCTATCTCGACATCGACTCCATCCTTGCCGCGGCGCGAGCGTCCGGCGCTGAAGCGATCCATCCCGGCTACGGCTTCCTCTCCGAGAACGAGGACTTCGCCGCCGCCTGCGGCAAAGCCGGGATCGTCTTCATCGGCCCGACGCCCGAGGCGATCGCCGCGATGGGCGACAAGTCCGCGGCCAAGCGGCTGATGGAGAAGGCCGGCGTTCCCCTCGTGCCCGGCTATCACGGCGAGAACCAGGACGCCGCTTTCCTCGAGAAGGAAGCGGCGCGCGTCGGCTTCCCGGTGCTGATCAAGCCCTCGGCCGGCGGCGGCGGCAAGGGGATGAGAATCGTTTCTGAAAAATCCTCCTTCTTGAGCGCGCTGGAAGCGTCCCAGAGGGAAGCGAAATCCTCGTTCGGCGACGCGCGCGTGCTGATCGAGCGCTACCTCGAGCGGCCGCGGCACATCGAGATGCAGGTGTTCGGCGATTCGCACGGCAACGTCGTGCATCTCTTCGAGCGCGACTGCTCGGTGCAGCGGCGGCACCAGAAGGTCCTCGAGGAAGCCCCTGCCCCTCATTTCCAGAATCGAAAACCAATGGCGGAAGCGGCAGTCGCCGCCGCTAAAGCAATCGGCTACCGCGGCGCCGGCACGGTGGAGTTCATCGCCGAGCAGGACGGCCGCTTCTACTTCATGGAGATGAACACCCGGCTGCAGGTCGAGCATCCGGTGACCGAGATGATCACCGGTTTCGATCTGGTGGAGTGGCAGCTTCTCATTGCTTCTGGAAAGAAAATCCCATTGAAGCAGGCGGAATTGAAGGTCAACGGTCATGCCATCGAGGCGCGCATCTACGCCGAGGATCCGCGCCGGGACTTCCTGCCGGCGACCGGCCGCCTGCTGCACCTCGCGTTCCCGGCGCAGAACGCCGAGGTTCGCGTCGATACCGGCGTCGAAGCCGGCGGCGAGATCACGCCGTGGTACGACCCGATGATCGCCAAGCTGGTGGTGCACGGCCGGGACCGCGGCGACGCGCTGGCGCGCTTGCGCGCGGCGCTGGCCGAAGTCGAGATCGCCGGCGTGACCACCAACGTCGAGTTCCTGCGCAAGCTCGCGGCCAGCCGCGCCTTCGGCTCGGCCGATCTCGACACCGGGCTGATCGAGCGCAACCGCGCGGAATTGATTGCCGCAATCGATCTCGATCCATTCCTCGCCGCGGCGGCCTTTGCCGAGCTGGCGCACGAAGAGGCCGAAGCGCAGCGCCTGGCGGCGGCGACCGGAGATCCCTTCTCTCCGTGGCATCACGTCGACGGGTGGCAGCTCAACGCAGAAGCGCACCACGATTTCGTCTTCAAGGAGAGCGACGCCGAGCACGCCGTGCGCGTGCGCTTCGGCGACGACGGCCCGCGCGTCTCCATCGGCGGCCGCGAGTACCGTGGCAAGAGCACGCAAACGCGCGCCATTCGCGATGGAAACGACTGGCACGTACTCTGCGACGGCGTTTACCGCCGGCTGGCGCTCAAGCCCGAGCTCGCCGGCGACGCCGCGGAAGCCGCCGGCTCATTGACGGCACCGATGCCCGGGCGCATCGTCAAGGTGATGACCAAACCCGGCGCGAAGGTCGGCAAGGGCGAGGCACTGCTCATCCTCGAGGCGATGAAGATGGAGCACACCATCACCGCGCCGAAGCCCGGCACGGTGACGGCCGTCCACTACGCCGCGGGCGAGCAGGTCCTCGAAGGCGCCGAGCTGGTCACCCTCGAATGACCACGATCCGCATCGTCGAGGTGGGGCCGCGCGACGGGCTGCAGAACGAGCCGCGCGAAGTGCCGACTGCAGTGAAGATCGAGCTGATCGAGCGCCTGGCGGACGCCGGTTTGCCGGCGGTGGAGGCGACCGCGTTCGTCTCGCCGAAGTGGATCCCGCAGATGGCCGACCACACCGAGGTGCTGGAGCGCATCCGTCGCAAGCCCGGCGTCGCCTACCCGGTGCTGGCGCCGAACCTGAAAGGCTTCGAGTCGGCGCGCGCCGCCGGCGCCCAGGAAGTCGCCGTGTTCGGCGCTGCCTCCGAGGCGTTCTCGAAGAAGAACATCAACTGCTCGATCGACGAGTCGCTCGATCGCTTCAGGCCGATCGTTTCCGAAGCAAGAAAATACGACATCCGCGTTCGCGGCTATGTCTCGTGCGTGCTGGGCTGCCCCTACGAGGGCGAGATCGCGCCGCAGCGCGTCGCGGAGGTGGCGGGCGCTCTCTACGACATGGGCTGCTACGAAGTCTCGCTCGGCGACACGATCGGCGTCGGCACGCCGGCAAAGACGAAGATGATGCTCGACGCCTGCTCGGAGCGGGTGCCGGTCGGGAAGCTCGCCGGCCACTATCACGACACCTACGGCCAGGCGCTCGCCAACACCTATGCGTCGCTCGAGCTCGGCGTGCGCACTTTCGACGCTTCGGTAGCGGGACTCGGCGGCTGCCCGTATGCCAAGGGCGCCTCGGGCAACGTCGCCACCGAGGACGTGGTGTACATGCTGCACGGCCTGGGCATGCAGACCGGCATCGACCTCGACAAGCTGGTCGGTATCGGCGCGTGGATCTCCGGCGTACTGGGGCGGGAGTACGGCTCGAAGGCCGGCAAGGCCATCGCCGCGAAGAAGGCGAAGTGAAGTCTCCCTGCGTGAAGGTCTGCCAGATGGACCCGGGCCGCAACCTCTGCCTCGGCTGCAAGCGAACGCTCGACGAGATCGCCCGATGGGGCACCATGAGCGACGCCGAGCGCGAACGCGTGATGGCTGAGCTGGCCCGCCGCCCGTCAGATGTCCTTGAAGTTCCCGTGCCGCCCCTTGCCTGAGGCGAAGCGCGCGGCGCCGGCGGCGCCTTCCGCCTTGAACGTCGGGATGCCGTTGTACCACTCCTTGCGCATCGCCTCGCGCACCGTCAGCCCTTGCTGCGCATAGACCGAGCGCCGGTCGGCGCGCATGCACGCCTGCGGGAAGCGGGCGATCTCGTGCGCCATCGCCTCGGCGAACTCGCGCGACTTGCCCTGCGCCACGACGTGCTCGCAGGCGCCGATGCGCAACGCCTCGTCGGCCGGCACCTTGCGGCCGGTGAGGATGATCTCCATGGCGCGGCCGACGCCGACGATGCGCGGCAGCCGGATCGTGCCGCCGTCGATGAGCGGCACGCCCCAGCGGCGGCAGTAGACGCCGAAGTAGGCCGAGTCCTCCATCACGCGCACGTCGCACCAGAGCGCGAGCTCGAAGCCCCCGGCAACCGCCGGGCCGGCGACCGCGGCGATCACCGGCTTGTCGAGCTCGAGGCGCGTCGGCCCGAGCGGGCCTCTCGGAATTTTTCTTCCTTCATTCAAAGGAAAATCAATATCGTGAATGCGGTCCAGGTCCTCGAGCAGCGAGGCGCCGTACTTCAGGTCCCAGCCGGCGCAGAAGGAGCCGCCCTCGCCCCACAGCACCGCAACCGCCGCATTTTCATCCCGATCGAATTCCTCGAATGCGGCGACGAGAGCGTCGGCGCTCTCGGGATCCATCGCGTTGCGCGCCTGCGGACGCGAGTGGATCACCGTCCACACCTTTCCCTTCTTCTCGACCCTGACCGCCATGACCGCCTCCATTGACTGGTATTTCGATTTCGTCTCGCCGTTTTCCTACATCAGCCTCTACCGGCTGAAAGAGCTGCCCGCGCAAGTCGCGTACAAGCCGGTGCTGTTCGCCGGCCTGCTCAAGCACTGGGGCCAGAAAGGCCCCGCCGAGATCCCGGCCAAGCGCCGCTGGACCTACCGCTGGTGCACCTGGTGGGCGCGCGAGCTCGACCTGACGTTCCGCTTCCCCGAGCAGCATCCCTTCAATCCGCTGCCGCACCTGCGCCTTGCGCTAGCTTGCGGCTGCCATCCCGACGCGGTCAAACGCATTTTCGAATGGGTCTGGATGAGCGGCGAGAATGCCAGCGACCCGGAGCGTTTCGCGAAGCTGTGCGCCGAGCTCGGCGTCGACCAGGAGAAGCTCGCCGAGGCGAAGGACCAGCTCCGCCTGAATACCGAGGAAGCCGCCCAGGCCGGCGTGTTCGGCGTGCCGAGCTTCGTCGTCGGCGGCGAGGTTTTCTGGGGCGCCGACTCGATCTCCTTCGTGCGTGCGTTCCTGCGCGACGAGGCGGTAGTGCACAACGACGAGATGCGCCGCGTCGACGCGCTGCCGATCGGCGCTAGCCGTACTTCCTGAGATCCTCGATCACCTTGCCGTCGTTCGGCAGGCTGCCGGGCGCGACCAGCTCGA
>DATNCP010000080.1:0-15941 GCA_035607175.1 Burkholderiales bacterium | reverse complement strand
CGACCTGCGGCAGCGCCTGCATCACCGCGTGACCGGTGCCGAGCTGCTCGGCCTGCAGCGCCCAGGCGAGCGATGCGTCGGGAAACGCGGCGCGCACGCGCTCCGCGCCGTGGCCGTGGACAACGATGGTCTTGCGCGGCGAGAGGCCCCGGGCCGTGTCGAGCACATGCGCGAGCAGCGGCCGGCCGGCAAGCGGATGCAGCACTTTCGGCAGCTCGGAGCGCATGCGCTTGCCCAAGCCCGCCGCGAGAACGATGATGTCGAGCGCCATGCAGTGGATTCTGCTGGAGATTCTACCTTGCTGACCGAGGCGCTCGCCTCCGCGCTGGCCCGGGTTGCCTTGGCCAACTGCGAGCGCGAGTACCCGCGCGCGGTCGCGCACCTGATGCGAACGCCGCAGGACGAGCTCGCGCCGAAGAAGCTCCATCCGGCCTTCTTCGGCAGCTACGACTGGCATTCGGCGGTGCACATGCACTGGCTGCTGGCGCGCGTACTGCGCCTCTACCCCATGCTGCCCGAGAACGGCCGCATCGCCGCGCTGCTCGACGCCCACCTGACGCCAACGGCGCTTGAGGTCGAGCTGCGCTATTTGCAAGCCAATCCGCTCTTCGAGCGGCCCTACGGGTGGGCGTGGCTGCTCGAGCTGCAGGCGGAGGCTCTGCGGATGAAGTCGCGCTGGTCGCGAGCACTTGCGCCACTGGCGCAGGAGGTTGCATCCAGGATGGCGCAGTTCGTCGGCCTGCCCTACCCGATCCGCGCCGGCAGCCACGCCAACACGGCTTTCGCCTGCATTCTCGCGCTCGATTACGCACGCGCGAACGGCGACCTGCCCCTCGAGATGGAAATCAGGAAAGCGGCCAGGCGCTGGTACGGCTCCGATCGCGACGCACCGCTTGCCTACGAGCCGTCGCTCGACGACTTCCTCTCGCCGGCGCTGGTCGAGGCGGTGCTGATGCAGCAGCTGCTCGATCCGGTGGAGTTCGGCCGGTGGCTGAACAGCTTCCTGCCTTCGGGGATCGGCCCGCTGGCGGAGCCGCCGACCGTCGCCGACCGCAGCGACGCGAAGCAGAGCCACCTCGACGGCCTGTGCCTCTCGCGCGCCTGGTGCCTGAACGCACTCGGCCTGAAAGAAGCCGCGGAAACGAATCTCGCGGCAGCGATGCCGCATGTGGTCGGCGGGGACTACGTCGGCGAGCACTGGCTCGCCAGCTTCGCGGTACTCGCGCTCAGCGGGGCAGCTCTGAAAACCCCATGAGGAACTCGTCGACCGCGCGCGCGCACTGCCGTCCCTCGCGGATCGCCCAGACGACGAGCGACTGCCCGCGGCGCGTGTCGCCGGCCGCGAACACCTTCGGCGCCGAAGTCACGTAGGCGCGCGCGCCGTCCGTGTCGGCCTTGGCGTTGCCGCGCGCGTCCTTCTGCACGCCGAATTCCTCGAGCATCGATTGCAGGGGCGAGATGAAGCCCATCGCGAGTAGCACAAGGTCGGCAGGCATCTCCTGTTCGCTTCCGGGGACTTCCACCGGCTTGCCGTCCTGCCACTCGAGCTTCACGGTCCTGAGGGCGCGCACTTTGCCGCCCTCGCCGATGAACTGCTTGGTGGCGATCGACCAGGCGCGCTTCACGCCTTCTTCGTGCGAGGACGACGTGCGCAGCCGCGTCGGCCAGTAGGGCCAGACCGGATTGCGCTCGACGTCGGGCGGCATCGGGAACAGCTCGAAATTGGTGACCGAGGCCGCCTGCTGCCGGTTGGAGGTGCCGATGCAGTCCGAGCCGGTGTCGCCGCCGCCGATCACCACCACGTGCTTGCCGGTCGCGTTCAACTCGGGCACTTCGGCGTCGCCGGCGACGCGCTTGTTTTGCAGAGGCAGGAATTCCATCGCGTAGTGCACGCCCCGCAGCTCGCGGCCGGGAATCGGCAGGTCGCGCGGCTGCTCGGCGCCGCCGGCAAGCACCACGGCGTCGAACTCGGTCAGCATCTTTTGCGGTGCGACGCTCTCGCGGGCGTCGCTGCCAACGCCCTTGCCGGGCTTCTGCACGCCGACGAGCACGCCGGCGCGGAACTTCACGCCCTCGCCGCGCATCTGCTCGAGCCGGCGGTCGATCACGCCCTTGTCGAGCTTGAAATCAGGGATGCCGTAGCGCAGCAGCCCGCCGATGCGGTCGCTCTTCTCGAAGACGGTGACGTCGTGCCCGGCGCGCGCCAGCTGCTGCGCGCAGGCGAGGCCCGCTGGCCCCGAGCCGACCACCGCGACTTTCTTGCCGCTCTTGCGCGGCACGGCCTGCGGCCGCACCCAGCCTTCTTCCCAGGCCTTGTCGCTGATCGCGTGCTCGATCGACTTGATGCCGACCGGATCGGCGTTGATGCGCAGCACGCACGCCTCTTCGCAAGGCGCCGGGCAGACGCGGCCCGTGAACTCGGGAAAATTGTTGGTCGAATGCAGCACCTGGATCGCGTTCTTCCAGTCCTGCCGGTAAACGAGGTCGTTCCAGTCGGGGATGATGTTGTTGACCGGGCAGCCGCTCTGGCAGAAGGGGATGCCGCAATCCATGCAGCGCGCGCCCTGGGTCGCCGCCGCCTCGTCGGACAGGCGCAGGTGGAACTCGCGGTAGTGCTTCTTGCGCGCCTCGACCGTCTCGTGGTCTTCCTCGAGCCTCTCGAACTCGAGGAATCCGGTGATCTTTCCCATTACGCCGCGACTTTCTTCTGCCCGAGCTCGGCCAGTGCCCGGCGGTACTCCTTCGGGAACACTTTCACGAATTTGCCGCGGTACTGCGACCAGTTTGCGAGGATGTCCTGCGCCCTCTTCGAACCGGTGTAGCGCGCGTGATTCTCGATCAGGCGCTTGAGCCTCGCGTCGTCCTCGGCATCGGCTAGCGGCTCGAGATCGACCATCGCGAGATTGCAACGCTTCCTGAATTCGCCGTCGGCGTCGAGCACGTAGGCGTAGCCGCCGGACATGCCGGCGGCAAAGTTGCGGCCGGTGGCGCCGAGCACCACGACGACCCCGCCGGTCATGTATTCGCAGCCATGGTCGCCGACGCCCTCCACCACCGCGTGCGCGCCCGAGTTCCGCACCGCGAAGCGCTCGCCCGCGACGCCGCGGAAGTAGGCTTCGCCGGCGATCGCGCCGTAAAGAACGACGTTGCCGGTAATGATGTTCTCGGTCGGCTCGCCGCGGAACTTGGGCGAAGGCTGCACCGAGAGGCGCCCGCCGGACAAGCCCTTGCCGCAGTAGTCGTTGGTGTCGCCGACGAGGTCGAGGGTGACGCCGTGGGCGAGGAAGGCGCCAAAGCTCTGGCCGGCCGAGCCCGCGAGGCGCACATGGATCGTGTCGTCGGGCAGGCCTTCGTGGCCGTAGCGCTTGGCGATCTCGTACGAGAGCATCGTGCCGGCGGTACGGTTGATGTTGCGAATCGGGATCTCGATGTTGACCTTCTCGCGCCGCTCGAGCGCCGGGCGGGCGAGCTCGATCAGGCGGTTGTCGAGCGCCTTCTCCAGGCCGTGGTCCTGTTTCTCGCGGTGATAGACCGCGACGCCGTCCGGAACCTGCGGCATCGCGAAAACGCGCGAGAAGTCGAGGCCTTTTGCCTTCCAGTGCTCGATGCCCTTGCGCGTGTCGAGCAGGTCGGTGCGGCCGATCAGCTCATTGACCGTGCGCACGCCGAGGCGCGCCATCAGCTCGCGCGCCTCTTCCGCGACATGGAAGAAATAGTTCACCACGTGCTCCGGCTTGCCTTCGAACTTCCGGCGCAGCTCCGGGTCCTGGGTCGCCACGCCCACCGGGCAGGTGTTGAGGTGGCACTTGCGCATCATGATGCAGCCCTCGACGACCAGCGGCGCGGTGGCGAAGCCGAACTCATCGGCGCCGAGGATCGCGCCGATGACCACGTCGCGGCCGGTCTTCATCTGGCCGTCGACCTGGACGGCGATCCGGCCGCGCAACCGGTTCAGGACCAGCGTCTGCTGCGTCTCCGCGAGGCCGAGCTCCCACGGGGTGCCGGCGTGCTTGATCGACGACCAGGGCGAGGCGCCGGTACCGCCGTCGTGGCCAGCGATGGTGACGTGGTCCGACTTGCCCTTGGCGACGCCGGCGGCGATGGTGCCGACGCCGATCTCCGAGACGAGCTTCACCGAGATCGCCGCCTGCGGGTTGGAGTTCTTGAGATCGTGGATCAGCTGCGCCAGGTCCTCGATCGAGTAGATGTCGTGATGCGGCGGCGGCGAGATCAGCTCCACGCCCGGCGTCGAATAGCGCAGCTCGGCGATGTATTCGGAGACCTTCTTGCCGGGCAGCTGTCCGCCCTCGCCGGGCTTCGCGCCCTGCGCGATCTTGATCTGCAGCATCTCGGCGCTCGCCAGGTATTCGGCGGTCACGCCGAAGCGGCCCGACGCGACCTGCTTGATCTTCGACTTCATCGAGTCGCCCTCGCGCAGGGGGATGTCGACTTCGATTCGTGTTTTTCCCAGCCGACCTTGTAGTGATTCCCCTGCCTTGACGAGCGCGTAGCGCCGGCGGTCCTCGCCGCCCTCGCCGGTGTTCGACTTGCCGCCGATGCGGTTCATGGCGATGGCGAGCGTGGTGTGCGCTTCGGTCGAGATCGAGCCAAGCGACATCGCGCCGGTGGAGAAGCGCTTGACGATCTCCTTGGCGGGCTCGACCTCCTCGATCGGCACCGGCTTGCTGAAGCGGAAATCGAACAGCCCGCGGAAGGTAAGGTGGCGGCGCGCCTGGTCGTTGATGATCGCGGCGTATTCCTTGTAGGTGGAATACGAGTTGGCTTTCGCGGCCTGCTGCAGCTTGGCGATTGCGTCGGGCGTCCAGGCATGTTCCTCGCCGCGCACGCGCCAGGCGTACTCGCCGCCCGCGTCGAGCATGTCCGCGAGCACCGGGTCGCGCTCGTCGAACGCCGCGCGGTGCACGCGAATCGCCTCGTCGGCGACGTCGAACACGTCGATCCCCTCGATGTTCGACGACGTACCGGTGAAGTACTTCTCGACCAGCGATTTCGCCAGGCCCACCGCTTCGAACTGCTGCGATCCGGTGTACGACATGTAGGTGGAGATGCCCATCTTGGACATCACCTTCTTCAGGCCCTTGCCGATCGCCTTGACGTAGTTCCTGACGGCTTTCGTCTTGTCTGCGGAAGAAGAAAGCACGGTCTCGAGCGCGAGGTAGGGGTGCACCGCCTCCGCGCCGTAGCCGCCGAGCAGCGCGAAATGATGCACCTCGCGCGCGCTGCCGGTCTCGACCACCAGGCCGGAGGAGGTGCGCAACCCCTTGCCGACCAGATGCTGGTGGATCGCCGAGAGCGCGAGCAGCGCGGGAATGGCGACGCGCTCCCGGTCGACCAGGCGATCGGAGATGATGATGATCGAATATCCCGAGCGCACCGCGTCCTCGGCCTGCGCCGAGAGCGATGCAAGGCGCGCCTCGATCGCTTCCTTGCCCCAGCTCGCGGGATAGGTGACGTCGAGCTCGCAGGCCTTGAACTTGCCGCCGGTGTAGCGCTCGATATGGCGGATCTTCTCCATCTCGAAGAAGTCGACCACCGGCTGCGACACCTCGAGGCGCAGCGGCGGGTTGACCTCGTCGATGCCGAGCAGGTTCGGCTTCGGCCCGATGAAGGAGACCAGCGACATCACCAGGTCCTCGCGGATCGGGTCGATGGCCGGGTTGGTGACCTGGGCGAAGAGCTGCTTGAAGTAGTGGTAGAGGGGCTTGTCCTTGTTCGACAGCACCGCGAGCGGCGAGTCGTTGCCCATCGAGCCGATCGCCTCCTCGCCCGCGGCGCTCATCGGCTGCATGATGAATTTCAGGTCTTCCTGGGTGTAGCCGAACGCCTGCTGCCGGTCGAGGAGGCGCACGCGCGACTTGAGGGGCGGCGTCTTCTCCGTCTCGACCTCGTCGAGCTTGACGCGGATGCGCTCGATCCATTCCCCGTAGGGCTTGGCGCCGGCGAGCGCGTCCTTCAGCTCCTTGTCGTCGACGATGCGGCCCTTCTCCAGGTCGACGAGGAACATCTTGCCGGGCTGCAGGCGCCACTTCTTGACGATGCGCTCTTCCGGCACCGGCAGGCAGCCGCACTCGGAGCCCATGATCACCAGGTCGTCGTCGGTGACGATGTAGCGCGAGGGGCGCAGGCCGTTGCGGTCGAGCGTGGCGCCGATCTGGCGCCCGTCGGTGAAAGCGATCGACGCCGGCCCGTCCCAGGGCTCCATCATCGCCGCGTGATACTCGTAGAACGCGCGCCGCGCCGGGTCCATCAGCGTGTGGTTCTCCCACGCCTCCGGAATCATCATCATCATCGCGTGGGCCACGGAATAGCCGCCCATCACCAGCAGCTCGAGCGCGTTGTCGAACGACGCCGAGTCGGACTGGCCGTCGTAGATCAGGGGCCAGAGCTTCGCCAGGTCGTCGCCGAGAATCGGCGACGAAATCGCGCCTTGCCGCGCGCGGATCCAGTTGACGTTGCCGCGCAGCGTATTGATCTCGCCGTTGTGGCAGATCATGCGGAACGGGTGCGCCAGGTCCCACGACGGGAAGGTGTTGGTCGAAAAGCGCTGGTGCACCAGCGCGAGCGCCGATTCGACGCGCGCGTCCTTGAGGTCGAGGTAGTACTCGCCCACCTGGTAGGCGAGCAGCATGCCCTTGTAGCAGACGGTGCGCGCCGACATCGACGGCACGTAGAACTGCTTGCCGTGCTTGAGGCGCAGCGCCTGGATGGCGTGGCCGGAGCTCTTGCGGATGATGTAGAGCTTGCGCTCGAGCGCATCGGTGACCGTGACGCGCTTGCCGCGGCCGATGAACACCTGGCGGATCACCGGCTCGAGCTGGATCGCCGGCGCGGCGAGATCCGAGTTGTCGACCGGCACGTCGCGCCAGCCGAGCAGCACCTGGCCCTCGTCCTTGATCGCGCGCTCGATCTCGTACTCGCAAGCGATGCGCGAGGCGGGATCGCGCGGCAGGAACACCATGCCGACGCCGTACTGGCCGGCGGCGGGCAGCTTCACGCCCTGCTTTGCCATTTCCTCGCGATAGAAGCGATCCGGGATCTGGATCAGCAGGCCGGCGCCGTCGGAGAGCTTCGGGTCCCAGCCGACTGCGCCGCGGTGGCTGAGGTTCTTCAGCACCGCGAGTCCCTGCTCGACGATGGTGTGCGACTTCTTGCCTTTGATGTGCGCGACGAAGCCGACGCCGCAAGCGTCGTGCTCGTTTGCAGGGTGATAGAGCCCCTGACTGAACGAAAAGTCGGGCAAGGTCATGACCGGATTACTGAATATACAGTTACTGCGCTGCAGCGACAATGGCTTCGCGGACCCGCCCCTCGTCGACATCGCCGCGCAGCGCCGCCCGCCCGATCGACTCGAGCAGCACGAAGCGCGTTTTCCCTTTCGCCGCCTTCTTGTCGAGCGCCATCAGCTCCATCAGCCGTTCCGGAGCCAGCGCCGGCCCCTTGACCGGCAGGCCGGCGCGCCGCAGCAGGTCGCGGACCCGCGAGACTTCAGTTTTTTTCAAGTGACCCATTACCGAAGAGAGCTCGGCCGCCATCACCATGCCGGCCGCGACCGCTTCGCCGTGCAGCCAGGTGCCGTACCCGGCGCCGGTCTCGATCGCGTGGCCGAAGGTGTGGCCGAAGTTGAGCAGCGCCCGCTCGCCGGCCTCGCGCTCGTCGGCGGCGACGACCCGGGCCTTCAGCTCGCAGCTGCGGCGCACCGCGTAAGCGAGCGCGTCGCGCTTGCGCGAAACCAGCTTGTCGACATTGGCCTCGAGCCACTCGACAAACGCAGCGTCGAGGGCGAAGCCATGCTTGATCACCTCGGCGAGGCCGGAGCGCAGCTCGCGCTCGGGCAGGGAATCGAGCGTGGCGACGTCCGAGATCACCGCCCGCGGCTGGTGGAACGCGCCGATCATGTTCTTGCCGAGCGGATGGTTGATCGCGGTCTTGCCGCCGACCGAGGAATCGACCTGGGCGAGGAGCGTGGTCGGCACCTGCACGAACGGCACGCCGCGCTGGTAGATCGCGGCGGCAAAGCCGGCGAGATCGCCGGTCACGCCGCCGCCGAGCGCGACCAGCAGCGTGTCGCGGCCGCAGCGCGCCTCGAGCAGGCAATCGAACACCTCGTTGAGCGTCTGCCAGCTCTTGGTCTGCTCCCCGTCGGCGAGCACGATCTCGGTGACGCGAGCGCCGCATTTTTCCAGCGCCGATTTGACCTGCGCGAGGTAGAGCGGCGCCACCACCTCGTTGGTGACCACCGCCGCGTTGCCGCCGGCGAGGTGCGGCGCATAGAGCTCGGCGCGACCCACGAGGCCGGCGCCGATGTGGATCGGGTAACTGCGCTCGCCGAGCCTTACGCTGATGCTTTCCATCGCTCGCCGAGCTTGCCGAGAAGGTCGCGCGCCAGCGCCGCGACGCCCTGTTTTCCGGTGTCGATGACCACGTCGGCGATCGACCGGTAGAGCGGGTCGCGCTCCGCGTAGAGCGCCCGCAGGCGCGCCAGCGGGTCGGCGGTCGCGAGCAGCGGCCGGTTGCGGTCGTGGCGCACTCGCGCGTAGAGATCGTCGGGTTGCGCGTGCAGGTAGACGACGGTGCCGCTTGCCGCGAGCAGCTGGCGGTTCTCCTTGGCGCCGACCACTCCGCCGCCGGTCGCGAGCACGATGCCGCGCAGCTGCGACAGCTCGCCGATCACCGCCGCCTCCCGTCCGCGGAAGCCGGGCTCGCCCTCGATCTCGAAGATCACCGGGATCTTCACGCCGCAGCGGCGCTCGATCTCCTGGTCGCTGTCGAGGAAGCGCAGCTTCAGCCGCCGCGCCAGCACGCGGCCGACCGTGGTCTTGCCGGCGCCCATCAGGCCGACGAGATAGAGGTTGGCGGCGCGTTTCATTTCCGGCATTGTAGAAACAAAAACGGCCGGGAGGTCCCGGCCGTCATACTGCGCGAAGAGAGCGAAGGGACTTGGCGGTCAGCGAATCGTAAGACGCTCATTGACGACGCGCGGCGTGATGAACACCAGCAGCTCCGTCTTGCGCGTGGTCGTGGTCGTGTTCCGGAACAGGAAGCCGAGCAGCGGCAGGTCGCCGAAGAAGGGCACCTTGGTAATGTCGGTGCGGTCGGTCTGCTCGTAGATGCCGCCGATCACGACCGTGCCGCCGTTCTCCACCAGCACCTCGGTCTTGACGTGCTTGGTGTTGATCTGCACGCCCGCCGGGGTCGTCGCGCCCGGCTGGTCCTTGTTCACGTCGAGCGTCATGATGACGTTGCCGTCGGGCGTGATCTGCGGCTTGACCTTGAGCGACAGGCTGGCTTTGCGGAACGACACCGCGGTCGCACCCGAGGAGCTCGCCTGCTGGTAGGGAATCTCCGTGCCCTGCTCGATCAGCGCCTCGACCTGGTCGGCGGTGAGCACGCGCGGGCTGGAGATGATCTTGCCCTTGCCGTCGGCCTCGAGCGCAGAGAGCTCCAGGTTGAGGAAGCGCGTGAAGGCGCTATTCATCAGGATGAGCGAGAAGTTGCCCGGCGCGAAGCTGTTGAGACCGGCCGCAGGCATGTTGACGCTCAGGCTGTCCGGGATGAAGACCGGCGTGCCGCCCTGTGCCCCGCCGCCGGCGTGGCCGCCGACATCGCCGAGGCCGCCGCCGGTGGCGAGCCGCGCGCCGCCGCCGATTGGACGGCCACCGGCCAGGTCGTGGTAGCCGAAGCGCACGCCCAGGTTCTTGAAGAAGTCGTCGCTTGCCTCGACGATGCGCGCCTCGATCATCACCTGGCGCACGGCGATGTCGATCTTGGCGATCAGCTTGCGCACTTCCTCGAGCCGCGCCGGCGTGTCCTGCACGAACAGCGTGTTGGTGCGCGCGTCGACCACCGCGCTGCCGCGCTTGGAGAGGATGCGCTGGCTGGAGTCCGACAGCAGCTTCTGCACGTCGGCCGCTTTCTGCCAGTTCATCTGGAACGACTCGGTGCGCGTCTGCTCGAGATCGTTGATCTGCTGCGCAGCCTCCAGGGCCAGCTTCTCCCGCGTCGCAAGCTCGTCGCGCGGCGCGATCCAGATCACGTTGCCGCTGCGCCGGCTGTCGAGGCCGCGCGTCTGCAGGATGATTTCCATCGCCTGATCCCAGGGCACGTCCTTGAGGCGCAGCGTGATGTTGCCGCCGACCGTATCGCTGGTGATGATGTTGAGGTCGGTGAAGTCGGCGATGACGTTGAGCACCGCGCGGACTTCCACGTTCTGGAAGTTGAGCGACAGCTTCTCGCCGGTGTAGCGGCCGCGCTGCGTGGCGCGCGACGGGTCGGCCGAGACGGGCTTGACCTCGACCACGAACTGGGTGTCGGACTGATAGGCGTTGTGTTCCCACTGGCCCTTCGGCTCGATCACCATGCGCACGTTCTCGCCCTGCTGGAAGGCGCTGACGGTGTTGACCGGCGTGCCGAAATCGACCACGTCGAGCCGCCGCCGCAGGTTCTCGGGCAGCGAAGCCTTGATGAAGTCGACGACGATGTTCTGTCCCTGCTGGCGGATGTCGATGCCGGTGCTGGTGTCGGACAGCTCGATGATGACGCGGCCCTCGCCAGCGCGGCCACGGCGGAAGTCCACGTCGCGGATGGCGTGCGTCGCGTCGGTCTTGCCCTCGGCGAAATGCGAGATCTGCCCGCCCGGCGTGACCGCGACGGCGGCGGGCTCGGCTAGCGTCACCACCAGCGTGCGGCCGTCGACCTTGGTCTCATGCGCCACCGGCCGGCGCAGGTTGAGCACCAGGCGCGTGCGCTCGGCGCCCTGCACCACGTTCATGCTGCGCAGCTCGCCCTGGCCGATGTCCTGGCTGGCGCGGCCGAGCGAATTCACCGTGCCGGAGAAGTCGAAGGCGATGCGCGCCGGCGTGGTCACCGCAAAGTTGGGCGGCGGGGCGGTGAGCGCGTCCTTCATGGTGATGCGGACCACGACCTTTCCGCCCTCCTGCGTGACGTCGAACGCCTCGATGCTGTTGGTCTGCGCGGCGGCGAGGCTGAGCCCCGCGAGCCAGAGCAGCACGGCACCGAGACACTGGATGGCTTTCGTTGTTTTCATCGTTTTGCCTCCACCAATTGGAGCGTGCTGGCACGCTCCACCCACTCACCCCCGCTGTCCTGCACCAGCTCCTTCAGATTGATCTGAACCTCGTCGATCGAGGTGATAACACCGAAGTTCTGCCCCATGTACATGCCCTTCCTCACCCGATAGAGGTTGGGGCCTGCCTTGACCAGGGCGAAGGTCTCCTTCTCCTGCGTGATCGTGCCGAGCATCTGGATCGACTCGAGCGGGAACGACTCGAGCGGCTCCTTGATGCGCTTTTCCTGCTCGGCGATCTTGGAGTTGAGCTTTTCCTTCGTCTCCGTGCGCGCCACTTCGAGGCGCTCGGGACGGAACGGGTCGGTCATGCCCTCGGCGGTGTACGGCACCGGCTCGTACGGCTTCACCTGCGGCAGCGGCGGCACCTGGCCACGGAAATCCTTGGTCGCCTCGGCGAGCTCCTGCTTGAGCTCGCGATGCTCGTCGCCGCCGCAACCTCCGAGGAGGGCGCCGGCCGCGACGGCGAAGAGCGGTGCGAGAAGGCGCTTCATTTCTTGGCCGCCGGCTTGACCTTGGGCGCCGCCGCCTTGCGCTGCGCGTTGACCTCGTCGTCGCTGAGATAGCGGAAGGTCCTCGCCGTGGCATCCATCGTCAGGTTGCCGTCCTTCTGCGTGGTGATCGAGACGTCGTTCAGCGTGACGATGCGCGAAAGCTGGCCCACATCGCTCGCGAAAGCGCCCATGTCATGGTAGGTGCCCATCACCTTGACGCTGATCGGCAGCTCGGCATAGAACTCGCGCACGGTGTCGGCCGGCGCCGGCTTGAAAAGCTCGAACTGCAGCCCGCGACCGAGCCCAGCCTGGTTGATGTCGACCAGCAGCGCGTCCATCTGCGACTTGTCCGGCAGCTGGCGCAGCAGGGCGCCGAACTGGACGTTGATCTCGCGCAGCTGCTGGCGGTGCAGGTCGAGGTTGATCGCCTGGCGCTTCTTGTTGAGGTATTGCTCCTTGAGGCGCGATTCTTCCTGCTGACCCGCTTCGAGCGCCTCGATCTGGCCCGCGGTATCGGCAAAGTAGCCGGCAACGGGGATGACGACCAGCACCGCCACCAGCACCAGCGCCTTCGGCGCCGCATGCCAGGTGCCGGCATCCTGCCAGTTGGTTGCCTTGATCTCTTCGAGGATCGCGTTGAAATTGACGGCCATGGCTATTTCTTCGCCGCCGCGGGGGCGGCCGGGGTCGGTGCGGCGGCGGGCTTGATTTCCACCGGGCGCTTGAGGAACAGGAACATGTTGAACTCGGAGACGCGCTTCTTCTCGACCGTCGCCGCCTTGACCTCGACCAGCACCGGACGCTCCAGCCACGGCGACGAGTCGATGTTGCGCATCAGGGTCGAGACGCGCGCGTTCGACTGCGCGTAGCCGGCAATGTCGACCCGCAGGGCTTTCTGCGAGATCTGCTTGAGATAGACGCCCTCGGGCATCTGCCGCACCAGCTCGTCGAGCAGGTGCACGGTCTGCGCGCGGTCGCGCTGCAGGGTCTCGATGACCTGCTTGCGCGCGAGCAGCGCCGCGATCTCGGCCTTCAGGCTGTCGATCTCGGCGATCTCCTGGTCGAGCTTGGCGATCTCGCCCTTGAGGAAGGCATTGCGATCGGCCTGGGTGTCGATCTGGCGTTGATAGAAGGTGTGCATCGCGCCGACCAGCAGCAGGCCGACCAGCGCCGTGCCGCCGGCGAGCACGAAGAAGTGCTGGCGCTGGCGCTTGCGCCGCTCCTCGCGGTGCGGCAGCAGGTTTACGCGGACGGTCATTGCGGGTCGAACCTGCGCATCGCCAGGCCGCAGGCGACGATCAGCGAGGGCGCGTCGATCATCAGCCGCTTCTGCTGCACGCGCGGCGAGGTTTGCATGTGGGCGAAGGGATTGGCGATCATCGCCGGCACCTGCGCCTGGGTGGTGACGACCTCGTCCAGCCCGGGAATGACCGCCGAGCCGCCGGCGAGCAGAATATGGTCGACGTTGTGGTACTGCGTCGAGGTGAAGAAGAATTGCAGCGCGCGCTGCACCTCGGTGGCGAGGTTCTGCATGAAGGGCCGCAGCACCTCGGCTTCGAAATCATCGGGCAGGCCGCCTGAGCGCTTGGCGTTCTCCGCCTCTTCCGGGCTCATGCCGTAGCGCGTAACGATCTCCTGCGTCAGCTGGTTGCCGCCGAACGCCTGCTCGCGCGTGTAGACCGACTGGTCGTTGCGCAGCACCGTGACCTGCATCACGTTGGCGCCGACGTCGACGATGGCGACGTTCTTGTCCTTGCCGCCTTCGGGCAGCGACTGCACGACGATCGACAGCGCGGTCTGCTGCGCGAACGCCTCGACATCCATGACCAGCGGCTTCAGGCCGGCGGATTCGGCGACCGCGACGCGGTCCTCCACCTTTTCCTTGCGGGTCGCGGCGATCATCACCTCTTGCTCGTCGGGGCTGGTCGGCGAAGGGCCGATCGCCTGGAAATCGAGGTTCACTTCCTCGAGCGCGAAGGGAATGTACTGGTTCGCCTCGGTCTCGACCTGGATCTCGAGCTCGTTCTCGCGCAGCGCGGCGTTGACGACGATCTTCTTCGTGATGACCGCGCCGGTCGGCACCGCCATTGCCACGTGCTTGGTGCGAGTGCCAAGGCGCTTGTAGCCGCGCTTGACCGCGTCGATCAGCGCTTCGAGGTTGTTGATGTTGCCGTCGACCACTGCATCGCGCGCGAGCGGCTCGATGGCGTAGCGCTCGACGCGGAATCCGCCCTTGCCGGCGTCGACGATCTCAAGCATCTTCACCGACGACGAACTGATGTCCAACCCGAATAGGGGTGGCGCCTTCGGCGTGAACAGGTCCAAGGCCATTAGCTATTTCCCTTTTCGTATCAGCTCTTAGCGGCGATACGTAGAATTTGCGTGAGATGCTAGCAACAACCCCTGCGGCTGTCTAGTTAATTATCCGCAGAGGGGAAAAGGTATGATGCACCCACTGGTCCAAGGCCTGCAAATGGGCCTGCAATGACACGTCCCGGCGAAGGTCCAAATACCCTGATGTGGCTGCGCTTTCTAGCCTTTCCCCTGGCGGTCCTGGCCGGGCTAGCAGCGGTCGGTATTCTCGCCGTGGCCCTGGTCATCGCCCTCGCCTATCCCAACCTGCCCACCCTTGGGGCGCTGACCGAGTATCAGCCCAAGATCCCCCTGCGGATCTACACCGCCGACGGGGTCATGATCGGCGAATTCGGCGAGGAACGGCGCGCGGTGGTGGCGATCGCCGACGTGCCCGCCGACCTCAAGAACGCGATCATCGCCGCCGAGGACGAGCGCTTCTACCAGCATCCCGGGATCGACTATGTCGGCGTGATGCGCGCCGCCTATGCCAACCTGGTTGCGGGCGGCCGCCGCCAGGGCGCGAGCACGATCACCATGCAGGTCGCGCGCAACTTCTTCCTCTCCTCGGAGAAGACCCTGACGCGCAAGCTCTACGAGGCCCTGCTCGCCTTCAAGATCGAGCACAGTCTCAATAAGGAGCAGATCCTCGAGCTCTACGTCAACCAGATCTACCTCGGGCAGCGGGCCTACGGTTTCGGCGCTGCCTCCCAGATCTACTACAACAAGCCACTCAACCAGCTGACGCTTGCCGAGAGCGCCATGCTCGCGGGATTGCCCAAGGCTCCGTCGCTCGACAACCCGGTCGCGAACCCCCAGCGCGCCAAGCGACGCCAGCAGTATGTGCTGCGCCGCATGGCCGACCTTGGCTACATTACTGCAGCGCAGCATGACGACGCTGTCAAAACGCCAGTGCGGGCCCGGCGCGAAGTGAACGAGTACTCCATCCATGCGGAGTTCGCGGCCGAGATGGTGCGCCAGGCGCTTGCCGAGCAGTACCCCGAAGAGGTGTACACGCGCGGTTTTCGCGTCTACACGACGCTGCGCAAGGCCGACCAGGAGGCGGCGTACGCCTCGCTGCGCAAGGGCGTGCTCGAGTACGACCGCCAGCACGGTTATCGCAACCCCGAGGGCTACGTCGAGCTGCCGGCGAACGTCGGCGACGACGATTTCGACGAATTGCTGGCCGATCATCCGGACAGCGACGACCTGTTCGCCGCGATCGTGCTTGCCGCCGACGCGAAGCATGTGGAGGTGGCTCTGCGCAGCGGCGAGAAGATCGACATCGCCGGCGAAGGCCTGCGCTTCGCGGCGCGCGGCCTGGACGCCAAGACCACGCCGCAGAAGCGCATTCGCCGCGGCGCGATCGTGCGCCTGCAGCGCGACGGCAAGAACTGGCAGATCGTGCAGCTGCCGGAAGTGGAATCGGCGTTCATCGCCATGGATCCTCAGGACGGCGCGGTGCGAGCCCTGGTCGGTGGCTTCGACTTCAATCGCAACAAGTTCAACCACGTCACCCAGGCCTGGCGCCAGCCGGGCTCGTCGTTCAAGCCGTTCATCTACTCCGCTTCGCTAGAGAAGGGCTTCACCGCGGCGACGGTGATCCCCGACGAGCCGGTGGTCCTCGAAGCGGAAGAAACCGGTAGCCAGCGCTGGGAGCCGAAAAACTACGACGGCCGCTTCGAGGGCCCGATGCGGCTGCGCACCGCGCTCGCCAAGTCAAAGAACATGGTCTCGATCCGCGTCCTCGAGGCGATCGGGCCGAAGTACGCGCAGGACTACGTGACGCGCTTCGGCTTCGAACCGGAAAGGCATCCTCCGTACCTCACCATGGCGCTCGGGGCGGGCTCGGTCACCGCCTGGCAGATGGCGCGCGCATACGCAGTGTTCGCCAACGGCGGCTTCCTGATCTAGCCGTACTTCATCCACAAGATCGTCGACGACCGCGGCAACGCGCTGGCGCTCGCCGAGCCGCGGCGCGCCGGCGACGA
>DATNCP010000065.1:0-4218 GCA_035607175.1 Burkholderiales bacterium | reverse complement strand
ACGAGCAGCGGCGCGGGCTTCCAGGCGCCGCCCTGATAACCGGCTTGAAATTTCTGAATGGAAGCCAAAACCTTGTCCAGGCCGACGGTGTCGGCATAGAACATCGGCCCGCCGCGGTAGGGCGGGAAGCCGTAGCCGGTGAGGTACACCATGTCGACGTCGGAGGCACGCAGCGCGATGCCTTCCTCGAGGATGTGCGCGCCTTCGTTCACCAGCGCGTAGACCAGGCGCTGCACGATCTCGTCGTCGCCGATCTGCCTCGCGGTGATTTTTATTTCTTTCCGGTACGCGGCGATGATTTCGTCGACGGTGGGATCGGGGATGGGCTTCCGGTTCCCCGCTTCGTACTTGTAGAAGCCCTTGCCGGTCTTCTGGCCGAAGCGGCCCTGCTCGCAGACGCGGTCGGCGATCTTCGAATAGACGAAGTCGGGCCGCTCCTGGTAGCGGCGCTTGCGGACTTCCCAGCCGATGTCGTTGCCGGCCATGTCGTACATCGTGAATGGGCCCATCGCCATGCCGAACTTCGAGAGCGCGGCGTCGACCTGCTGCGGCGTCGCGCCCTCGTCGATCAGGAACAGGCTCTGCTGTCCGTACTTCTCCAGCATGCGGTTGCCGATAAAGCCGTCGCACACGCCCGAGACCACCGGCACCTTCTTCAGCGTCTTGCCGAGCTTCATGGTGGTGGCGAGCACGCCCTTGTCGGTCTTCTTGCCGCGCACCACTTCGAGGAGACGCATGACGTTCGCCGGCGAGAAGAAGTGCGTGCCGATCACGTCCTGCGGCCGCTTGGTAACCGCGGCGATCTGGTCGACGTCCAGCGTGGAAGTGTTGGTGGCGAGGATCGCGCCGGGCTTGGCAATGGCGTCGAGCTTTTTGAAAACGTCCTGCTTGACGTCCATGCGCTCGAAGACCGCTTCAACGTAGATATCGGCATCGGCAGGCAGTTCGGTCGACGGCTTGATGAGCGCCATCCGCTTGTCCATGTCTTCCTGCTTCAGCCGCCCTTTCGATACGGTGGCGGCGTAGTTCTTCCTCACGATGCCGATGCCCTTGTCGACCGCCGCCTGGCTCATGTCGATCAACGTCACCGGAATGCCGGCGTTGGCGAAGTTCATGGCGATGCCGCCGCCCATGGTGCCGGCGCCGAGCACCGCGGCCTTCTTCACCTCGCGCACCGGGGTGTCTTCCGGCACGTCGGGAATCTTCGAGGTCTGGCGCTCGGCGAAGAACGCGTGGCGCAGCGACTTCGACTCGCTCGTGACCACCAGCCGGGCGAACGCCTCGCGCTCGTGCTTGCGGCCTTCGTCGAAGGGCAGGGTCGCCGCCGCCTCGGCGCAGCCGACGATCTCGAGCGGCGCCGGGTAGCCGCGCGACGCCTTGCCGACCTGCTCGCGCGCTTGCGCGAAGAAGGCCTTTGCATCATCGATCTTCGCCGAACGATCGCGGATGCGAGGCAAAGGCTTGCCGATTTTCGTCTTGATGAAGTTCAGGGAAAAATCCAGGAGATCCCCTTGCGCGATCTCGTCCACCAGCCCGAGCGGCTTCGCCTTCTCGGCGGGGATCGGATTGCCGGTCGTCATCATCTGCACCGCGTCTGCCATCGGCACGATGCGCGGCAGGCGCTGCGTGCCGCCCGAGCCGGGAAGGATGCCGAGCTTCACCTCGGGCAGGCCGAGCAACGCCTTGGGCGCAGCGACGCGGTAGTGGCAGGCGAGCGCGAGCTCGAGGCCGCCGCCGAGCGCGAAGCCGCCGATCGCGGCGACGAGCGGCTTGGTCATCGCGTCCTGCCGGTCGTTGACGTCCGGAAGATCAGGCTTGATGCGCGGGCTGTTGAACTCGCGGATGTCGGCGCCGCCGGAGAAGGCCTTCGCCGCGCCGATCAGAACGACTGCCTTGACGGCGGCATCCTTGTCGGCTTTCTCCAGGTTTTCCATGATCGCCGCCCGCAGCGCGTTGCTGAGGCCGTTGATCGGCGGATTGTTCATGCTGATGACGGCGATGCCGTCGCGGACGGCGTAGTGAGCGACGTCGCTCATTTCTGGGTTCTCCGAGGGAGAGGGGATTTTAACTCGGTAGAATGCCGCCGGAGGAGGAAGGATGGAGCCCGCACCGGCACAGGCATTGTTGCGCGTGCAGGACGTCTGCGTGCGCTTCGGCGGCATCGTCGCGCTCGACAACGTGTCCTTCGACGTCGCGCCCGGCCAGATCGTGGGACTGATCGGCCCGAACGGCGCGGGCAAGACGACGCTTTTCAACTGCATCTCGCGCCTCTACGAGTGCGACAGCGGCGAGATCTTCTTCGGCGAGCGCGCGCTGCGCAGCACCGCGCGCCACGGCATCGCCGCGCTCGGCATCGGCCGCACCTTCCAGAACCTGGCGCTGTTCGGCACCATGAGCGTGCTCGACAACGTCATGGTCGGGCACCACTGCCGCACGCGCGGCGGCTTTCTCGCCAACGCGCTGCGCCTGCCGCTCGCGGCGCGCGAGGACCGGGCAATCGCGGAGAAGGCGCGTGCGCTGATCGCGGCGCTCGACCTGGAGGCCGTCGCCGCGACGCGCGTCGCCGACCTGCCCTTCGGTACGCAGAAGCGCGTCGAGCTGGCGCGTGCGCTCGCCGCAGAGCCGAAGCTGCTTTTGCTCGACGAGCCGGCGAGCGGCCTCAACCACGAGGAGGTGTCGCAGCTCGGCGCGTTGATCCGCGATCTGCGCGAGCGTTTCCGGCTCACCGTGCTGCTGGTCGAGCACCACATGAGCCTGGTGATGAGCATCTCCGAGCGCGTGGTGGCGCTCAACTTCGGCCGCCTGGTGGCGCAGGGCACGCCCGCCGAGGTGCGCGAGCATCCGGAACTGGTGAGGGCGTACCTTGGCACTGCTTGAGGTAAAGGGCCTGCATGCGAGCTACGGGCAGACGCGTGTCCTGCACGGCATCGACTTCGCCATGGAAAAAGGCTCGATCACCGCGCTGCTCGGAGCGAATGGCGCCGGCAAGACGACCACCCTTCGCGCGCTGTGCGCGATGGTGAAGACGCGGGGCGAAATCCGTTTCGACGGCCAGCGCGTCGAGCATCGCGCCACCGAGGACATCGTGCGGCTCGGGGTGGCGCACGTGCCGGACGGCCGCGGCACCTTCCTCAACCTGAGCACCGAGGAGAACCTCAGGCTCGGCGCCTACACGCGCAAGGACCGCGCGGCGGTGGAGGCGGACCTCGAGCGCGTATTCGGCTATTTCCCCCGCCTGCGCGAGCGTCGCGGCCAGCAGGCCGGCACGCTCTCGGGAGGCGAGCAGCAGATGCTGGCGGTGTCGCGCGCGCTGATGCTCCAGCCCAAGCTGATGCTGCTCGACGAGCCGTCCTTCGGCCTGGCGCCGCTCTTGGTGCGCGAGCTGTTCGGCATCCTGCGCGCCATCAACGAGCGCGAGGGCGTCAGCATGATGCTGGTGGAGCAGAACGCGGCGATGGCGCTCGACCTCGCCGACCACGCCTACCTGATCGAAACGGGGCGCGTGGTCCTGCATGGCAGCTCGCACGACTTGAAAAGAAACGACTCCGTGCGCCGTTCCTACCTCGGCTACTGATGGACGCGCTCCTCCACCAGATCCTGGCGGGCCTCTCCACGGGCGGCATCTACGCCAGCCTCGCGCTCGCGCTGGTGATGATCTACCAGGCGACGCACCTGGTGAACTTCGCGCAGGGCGAGATGGCGATGTTTTCCACCTACATCGCGTGGAGCCTGATCAACGCCGGCGTGCCCTACTGGCTGGCGTTCCTGCTGACCGTCGCAATTTCGTTCGTTCTCGGCGTTCTCATCGAACGAATCATCATCCGCCCGGTGGAGAACGCGCCGGTGCTCGGCGTGGTCACGGTGTTCATCGGCCTGCTGGTGATCCTCAACAGCGTCACCGGCTGGATCTACACCTACACCATCAAGTCGTTTCCCAGCCCGTTCCCGGAGAGCATGGCGCTCGGCCGGTTCATGTCGCCGCACGAGCTCGGCGCGATCGGCGTCACGCTGCTGGTGCTCGCCGCGCTGTACGCCTTCTTCCGCTTCACGCCGCTCGGCCTCGCCATGCGCGCCGCCGCGCAGAACCCGGTGTCGAGCCGGCTGGTCGGCATCCGCGTCGGCTGGATGCTGGCGCTCGGCTGGGGCCTCGCCGCGGCGGTCGGCGCGGTCGCCGGCATGATGGTGGCGCCGATCGTCTACCTCGACCCGAACATGATG
>DATNCP010000063.1:0-2363 GCA_035607175.1 Burkholderiales bacterium | reverse complement strand
ATCGTTGATGCGCCTGCCGGCGAGGATCACCTCCGGGTGGTACCCGAGGAGCTCGGCCTTGTAGGTGAGGTAGTACGGATCGACGCCGATGCAGTGCCCGCCGACCAGGCCTGGCCGGAACGGCAGGAAGTTCCATTTCGTGCGCGCCGCCTGCAACACTTCGGCCGTGTCGAGGCCGAGCTTCTCGAAAATGATGGCGAGCTCGTTGACGAACGCGATGTTGAGGTCGCGTTGCGTGTTTTCGATCACCTTCGCGGCCTCCGCGACCTTGAGCGAGGCGGCGCGGTATACGCCCGCCTTCACCACCGAGCTGTAGAGCTCGGCGACCTTGTCCAGCGTCGCCTCGTCGTCGCCGGAAACGACTTTCAGGATCTTCGAGAAACCTCTCTCCTTGTCCCCGGGATTGATGCGTTCCGGCGAATAGCCGACGTGGAAGTCCTGCTTCCAGCGCATGCCGGAGTGCTTCTCCAGCAGCGGCACGCACACTTCCTCGGTGGCGCCGGGATAGACGGTCGATTCGTAGACCACGGTCGCGCCGGGCTTCATGTAGCGGCCGACGGTCTCGCTCGCCGACTCGAGCGGGCTCAGGTCCGGCTGGCGCGCGGCGTTGATCGGCGTCGGCACGGCGACGATGATGAAGTCGGCCTGCTCGATCTCCGCCGGGTAGGCGGTGGCGCGCAGCTGCTTCGCCGCCATCAAGTCGGCGGTCGCGACCTCGCCGGTCGCGTCGACCAGGTGGCGCAGGTTCTCGATGCGCTTCTTCGACAGGTCGTAGCCGATGGTCGGCCGGCGCTTGCCGAACTCGACCGCGACCGGCAGCCCGACGTAGCCCAGGCCGACCACCGCAACGGTCGGCAGCGTCGCCTCGACGAGGATTTTTTCTTCGATTCTTTCCAGCACCTCAGGCATGCGCCACCTTCTTGGTTTCTTCCTTGAGCAGGTTGGCCGCGTACCAGTCGATGGTGCGCTGCAGACCTTCCGTGATGCGCAGCTCCGGCTGGTAGCCGAGCAGGCGCGCGGCCTTGCCGATGTCGGCGCGCGAGTACTTGAGGTCGCCCTTGCGCGGCTCGCGGAACACCGGCTTCGCGTTGCGCAGGTGCGGCAGGCGGTTCGCCACCAGGCTGCGGATCTTGTCGAACAGCTCGAGCAGCGTGGTCTCGTCGCCGTGGCCGATGTTGTAGGCCTGGTTCTGCGCCGCCTGGTCCTCGACCATCGCGGCGAGCAGGTTCGCCTGCACCACGTTGTCGATGAAAGCGAAGTCGCGCGCCGCGGTGCCGTCGCCGTTGATGTACGCCGGCTGGCCGGTGAGCAGCGCGCCGATCCACGCCGGGATCACCGACGGATACGCGCCGAACGGGTCCTGGCGCGGGCCGAAGACGTTGAAGTAGCGCATGCCGATGGCGTTGAAGCCGTAGCAGACCTGGAACACGCCGGCGAGCAGCTCGTTGACGTGCTTGCTCAGGCCGTAGGGCGACACGGCGCGGCCGATCCTGTCCTCGACCTTCGGCAGGTCGGGATGGTCGCCGTACACCGCGCTCGAGCTGGCGTAGACGAAGCGCTGGATGCCCTCGTCGCGCGCGGCGACCAGCATGTTGAGGAAGCCCATGACGTTGCTGTCGTTCGAGGCGACCGGATCGTCGATCGAGCGCGGCACGCTGCCGAGCGCCGCCTGGTGCAGGACGACATCGACGCCGCTGCAGGCCTCGCGACAGGTGGCGAGCGAGCGGATGTCGCCTTCGATGAAACGGAAGCGCTTCCAGCGCGCTTCGCCGACCGCGGCGCGGATGTGGGCGAGGTTCTCGCGCTTGCCGGTGGAAAAGTTGTCGAGCCCGACCACGTCCTGGTCGAGCTTCAGCAGTTTCTCGGCGAGATGCCCGGCGATGAAGCCGGCGGTGCCGGTGACCAGCCAGGTCCGGTGATGGCTCCTAATGCGCTGTTGCGCGTCTGCGTAGGCTTTCACGTTTGCTCCTAATCGATGCGAGTTCTGTCAGGCTGCTCTCGTAGCGCTCGACCATCGCGCGCTCCGAGAAGCGCGTCTCCGCCGTGCGGCGCGCATTGCGCCCCAGCGCGCTTCGCTTCTCTGTATCGGCGAGCGCGGCGAGACGGTCGACCAGAGTACCGGTGTCACTCGGCGGGAAGAGGAAGCCGTCGTGGCCCGGCCGGATCATCTCCGCCGCCCCGCCTACGTCGGCGTGCACCACCGGCAGGCCTAGCGCCATCGCCTCGATCGCCGCGAGCGAGAACGCCTCGGTGTGGCTGGTGAGGGCGAGCGCGTCGCAGGCCGCGAGGAACGGGCGCACGTCCTGCACCAGGCCGGTGATCACCACGCTCGAGGCGACGCCGGCGCGCTGCGCCGCCGCCTC
>DATNCP010000044.1:0-9236 GCA_035607175.1 Burkholderiales bacterium | reverse complement strand
CACCGTGAACATGAAGACCAGCGAGGGCAAGCAGGTGTTCGTCGACCTGCTGAAGAAGTGCCACATGATCATGGAGAACTTCGGCCCGGGCGTGCTCGACCGCTTCGGCTTCACCTGGGAGAAGATCCACGAGCTCAACCCCAGGATCGTCATGGGCTCGATCAAGGGCTTCGGCTCGAGCGGCCCCTACTCGGACTTCAAGGCCTACGAGAACGTCGCGCAGGCGATGGGCGGCGCGATGAGCACCACCGGCGTGCCCGACGGCCCGCCGTTCGTGACTGGCGCGCAGATCGGCGACTCCGGGACGGGGCTGCACCTCGCCATCGGCCTGCTCGCGGCGTTGCGCCAGGCCGAGCACACCGGCAAAGGGCAGTACGTCGAGGTGGCGATGATGGACGGCGTGATGAACCTGTGCCGCGTCAAGTTCCGCGACCACCAGCGCTTGACGCACGGCGACCTGTCGGAGTTTTCGGTGCCGACCTACAAGGGCATGGGCGACGTGCCGCGCGCCGGCAACGACTCCGGCGGCGGCCAGCTCGGCAACGCCATCCATTGCAAGCCGCACGGCCCGAACGACTGGCTCTACGTCGTCGTGCAGGAAGCGGTCTGGGAAGACCTCGCCAAGCGCATCGGCCCCGACGTCGGCATGCCGGACATGGCGAGCGATGCGCGCTTCGCCAAGATCGGCGAGCGGCGCAAGAACCAGAACCTGATGTGGACGCTGATCAACAAGTTCGCCGAGAAGTTCACCAAGCGCGAGCTGATGGCGATCCTCAACCCGCTCGACGTGCCCTGCGGCCCGATCATGAGCACGCAGGACCTCGCGACCGACGAGCACGTGCGCGGCCGCGACATGTGGGTCGAGCTCGATCATCCGCAACGCGGCAAGTGGTTCAACGTCGGCATGCCGATCAAGCTTTCGGCCTCGCCCGCCAAGATCGAGCGCTCGCCGACGCTCGGCGAGCACACCGAAGAGATCCTCCAGGAAGTTCTGGGCTATCCAAAGGAAAAAATAGCCGCGTTGAGGAGCGCGGGCGCGTTTTCCACTCCGCCCAAGAAAGCCGCATGAAAATCGCCATCGTCGGTCAGCAGGATTTCGGCAAGGCGGTGCTCGAAGCCTTCCTCGCCCGCAAGGACGAGGTTGCGGGCGTGTTCTGCGCCCCGGAGAAGCCCGGCGCGCGCCCCGACGCGCTCAAGGTCGCCGCGCAGGAAAAGGGCGTTCAGGTTTTCCAGTTTCCAAGCCTCAAATCCCCGGAAGCGCACGACGCCATGAAAAAACTGGGTGCCGACATCGGCATCATGGCTTTCGTGCTGCAGTTCGCGCCGCAGGCGTTCGTCAAGATCCCGAAGCACGGCACGATCCAGTACCACCCCTCTCTGCTGCCGCTGTACCGCGGCCCTTCGTCCATCAACTGGCCGATCATCCGCGGCGACCGGAAGACCGGGCTGACGATCTTCCGGCCCACCGACGGCCTCGACGAAGGCCCGGTGGTGCTGCAGAAGGAGACCGAGATCACCCCGGACGACACGCTCGGCACGGTGTACTTCGATCGCCTTTTCCCGATGGGCGTCAAGGCGATGCTGGAAGCCGCCGATCTGGTGACGGCCGGAAAGCACAAGGAAGTCGTCCAGGACGAGTCCAAGGCCACGTACGAAGGCTGGTGCCGCAAGGCGGAGGCGAAGCTCAACTGGGCGAACCACGTCGACTTCGTCTACAACGCGATCCGCGGCTGCAACCCGGCGCCGGGTGCCTGGACCACGCTCGAAGGGAAGGAATTACAAGTCTTCGACGCGCGCAAGCACCCGGTGCGCACCTTCGGTGCGGTCAAGGGAAAGATCGGCGAAGTCGTTGAAGCGACGGAAAAGTCTTTTCAGGTCACCGCTCAGGGCGGGCGCATCGAGGTGCTGCGCGCCAAGCTCGGCGATGGCAAAAAAGTCGCAGCCGGCGAGCTCCTCGCGGCTGGCCAGATCAAGCCCGGAGCGGTGCTCGGCGGCTGACGGCCAAAAGTCGCGTAAACATTTGACGCGGCTGATGTTCGACTGCAACAATGCGCCTCAGCCTGCTGTTTTTGGGGGGATTGTCCGGCGCCGTTCTTCGGCACGGGACACGGGGAGCGCAGCGCATGAAATCCGGCTTCTGGAAGACCGACTGGTTCCTCGGCCTTGCGGTGGTCATTGCGTTCGTCTGTTTCAATCGCGTCACCGATCTGGTCGCCAGCCTGGAACGCAAGGCCTACGACCTCGGCGTGCAGGCGTCCAATCGCGCTCCCGATCCCGACATCGTGGTCATCGCCATCGACGACACCTCGATCGCCAACATCGGCCGCTGGCCGTGGCAGCGCGACGTGCTGGCGAAGCTGACCGAGCAGCTCGCCGCGGCGAAGCCGAAGGTGATCGGCAGCACCGTGCTTCTCTCCGAGCCGCAGCTCGACCGCGGCTACACGTATATCAACAAGCTGATGGCGCTGGTGCCGCCGCCGGCAGACCCCGCGACGCCGGAAAACCCCATCCTCACGGTGCTCAAGGAAGCCGAGCAGGACCTGAATACCGATCGCAAGCTCGCCGAGGCCTATGCCAAGGCCGGCAACGTCGTCATCCCGATGAACTTCAAGCTCGGCGCGCCGCTCGGCAAGCCCGACAAGCCGCTGCCCGACTACGTGTCGCGTAACGTCGTCCCCGGGAGCTTCGGTTCCGGCGCCGTGGCGCGACAGGCGATCGGCGTCGAAGCGCCGATCGAGCCGCTCGGCAAGGCGGCCTTCGCCATCGGCCACCTGACCAACCCGCTCGACGTCGACGGCACGGTGCGAACCGAAGCGCTCGCGTTGCAGTACTACGACCAGCTCTTCCCGTCGCTCTCGCTGATGATCGCGGCGAAGAGCCGCAACCTCGGCCCGGCGGACATGAAGCTGCAGCCGGGCGAGGGCATCTCGCTCGGCAAGTCGAACATCCGCGCCGAGTCGCTGCTCGAGATGCAAACCTACTTCTACAAGGACCGCGATGGCCGCCCGGCTTTCCCGGTCGACTCGTTCTTCGACGTCTACAGCGGCAAGATCCCGGCCGGGAAATACGCCGGCAAGATCGTCCTGATCGGCGCCACCGCGTCCGGCGTCGCCGGCACGTTCGTCACGCCCGTGTCGGGGGCGACGGCGCCGGTGCTTAGCCTCGCGCATTCGGTGTCGTCGATCCTGCAGGAGCACTTCTTCGTCGTGCCGCCCTGGGCCGCCGGGGTGGAGGTCGGGGTGTTCTTCCTCGTCGTCCTGTACCTGATCGTGCTGCTGCCGCGCCTCAACGCCTCGCTCGCCGCGAGCATCACCTCGTTCGGCCTGGCGGCGCTGATCGTTGCGCACGTGGCGCTGATGAGCGTGCAGGGCATGTGGCTGCAGCTGATGGGCGCTTGCACGCTGCTGCTCGCCGGCCATCTCGCGTTGGTCACGAAGCGATTCATTGGCACCGAGCGCGCCAAGGTCAAGTCGGACCAGAGCTCGGCGGAATCGAACCGCATGCTCGGCCTCGCGTATCAGGGGCAGGGCCAGCTCGACCTAGCCTGGGACAAGTTCCGGCAGGTGCCGATGTCCGAGGCGCTCTCCGACAACCTCTACAACCTCGGCCTCGATTTCGAGCGCAAGCGGCAATTCAACAAGGCCGAGGCGGTGTTCCGCCACATCCATGCCTTCGACGCCAAGTTCCGCGACGTCGGCGAGAAGATCACGCGCACGAAGCAGCTTTCCGAGACCGTCATCCTCGGCGGCGGATCGCATCCCGGCGGCACGCTGCAGCTCAATGCCGGCGAGAAGCCCAAATTCGGCCGCTTCCAGGTCGAGAAGGAACTCGGCAAGGGCGCGATGGGCGTGGTCTACCTCGGCAAGGACCCGAAGATCGGCCGCGAGGTGGCGATCAAGACGCTGGCGCTGACGCAGGAGTTCGAGGCCGACGAAATCGCCGGGGTGAAAGAGCGCTTTTTCCGCGAAGCGGAGACGGCGGGCAAGCTCACGCATCCCAGCATCGTCACCATCTACGACGCCGGCGAGGAGCACGACTACTGCTTCATCGCCATGGAGCTCCTGAAGGGGGGCGACCTGGTACCGTTCACCAAGAAAGGCCACCTGCTGCAGCCGGAGAAAGTGGTGTCGATCGTCGCCCGGGCGGCTGACGCGCTCGGCTACGCGCACCGCGAAGGCGTCGTGCATCGCGATGTGAAACCGGCCAACATGATGTACAACCCGGAAACCGACACCCTGAAACTCACCGATTTCGGCATTGCGCGCCTCACCGCCAGCTCCAAGACCAAGACCGGCATGGTGCTCGGCACGCCCTCCTACATGTCGCCCGAGCAGCTCGCCGGCAGCCGTGTCGACGGCCGCTCGGACCTCTTCTCGCTCGGCGTGACCCTGTACCAGCTCCTCTGCGGGCAGCTGCCGTTCGACGGCGATTCGATGGCGCAGCTCATGTTCCGCATCGCCAACGAAGCGCCGGTCGACATCCGCACGGTCAACGCCGGCGTATCGCCCCGCCTGGTCGCCTTCCTCGGCCAGGCGCTGTCGAAGAAGACCGAAGAGCGCTTCCAGACCGGCGAGGAATTCGGCGGCGCGCTGCGCGCCGCGCTGGCGGCCGGCGCGCCGCAAGCCGCTGCCGCTGCCGGCGGCGTGGACATCGAGCTCTGATCGTGGACCTGACTCAGATCCTCGAAATCGCGACCTGCACAGACCCGGGCATGGTGCGCTCGCACAACGAGGACTCGATCGCCGCCGACGCGGCGAACGGCCTGGTGGTGCTTGCCGACGGCATGGGGGGCTACAACGCCGGCGAGGTGGCGAGCGGCATGGCGACGACCGTGATCGTCACCGAGATGCGCCAGATCCTCACCGGCTCCAAGCCGTACCAGGTCGACGCCAAGACCAAGGAAGAGATCGCGCCGAAGATCGTGCGGGAGCAGGTCCTGAAGGCGAACACCTCGATCTATCAGGCGGCGCAGACGCAGCCGCAGTACGCCGGCATGGGCACGACGCTGGTGGTCTGCCTCTACTACGACAACCGCATGCTGGTGGCGCACCTCGGCGACTCGCGCCTCTACATGCTGCGCGACGGCAAGTTCAAGCAGGTGACGCGCGACCATTCGCTGCTGCAGGAGCAGATCGACTCGGGGATCATCACCGCCGAGCAGGCGAAGAAGGCGGCGCACAAGAACCTGGTCACCAAGGCGCTCGGCATCGATCCGACCGTCGAGCCGGAAATCCACGAGTACCCGACCAAGCCGGGCGACATCTACCTGCTGTGCTCCGACGGTCTGTGTGACATGGTCGAGGACGACGACATCGGCATGACGCTGCAGGCGCTCGGCGCCAACCTCAAGCTGGCCGCCGAGCAGCTGGTGCAGATGGCCAACGACAACGGGGGGCGCGACAACGTTTCGGTTATACTGGTCCGGGTCCTCAGGGAGTACCCCGGCACTAAGGGCATGATGGGAAAGGTGTTCGGCTGGCTAAAATAACGTCCCAGACGAGCGGGCTATGGCGAAACTGATACTCAGCATGGACGGGCTGGTGCTCAAGGAGATCCCCTTGACCAAGGAGCGCACCACGCTCGGCCGCAAGCCGCACAACGACATCCAGATCGACAATCTGGCGGTGAGCGGCGAGCACGCCGTCATCGTCACCATCCTCAACGACTCGTTCCTCGAAGACCTTGGCAGCACCAACGGCACGGTCGTCAACGGCAACCCGGTCAAGAAGCACTTCCTGCAGAACAACGACGTCATCGAGCTCGGCAAGTACAAGCTGAAGTT
Source organism: Burkholderiales bacterium (assembly GCA_035607175.1). Taxonomy (GTDB): domain Bacteria; phylum Pseudomonadota; class Gammaproteobacteria; order Burkholderiales; family SG8-39; genus SCGC-AG-212-J23. Next base: position 3,454 of record DATNCP010000044.1, on the reverse strand, counting down.
CATCGGTGAAGCCGCGCCTGCCGCGGGCGCCGGCGGCGACAAGGCCGACTTCGAGAAGACGATGGTGCTGCGTCCCTCGACCATGAAAGCCGCCGCGCAAGCCGCGGCGGCGGCAGGCGGCGGCGCGCAGGCGGCGGTCGCCGCGCGGCAGGCCGCGGTGCAGGCCGCCGGACAGAGCGCGGCCGCAACCGGAATCGCCGACAAGGATGCAGCCAAGGCGCCAGCCGCGGCGGCAGCGGCCCCAGCGGCCGCTCCCGCTCCCGGAGCAGCCCCGGCGGCGCCGGCAGCGAAGCCAAGCGGTCAGCCGCTCGGCGCGATCCAGCTGCTCTCGGGAGGCAACGCCGGCAAGGAACTCGAGCTGACCAAGCCGCTCACCACGCTCGGCAAGCCGGGCGTGCAGGTCGCGGTGCTGACGCGCCGGCCGCAGGGCTACTTCATCACCCACGTCGAGGGCGCGGCGCGCCCGGAGGTCAACGGCCAGCAGATCGGCGCGGCGCCGCACGCGCTGAAGGATCACGACGTGATCGAGCTCGCCGGCATCAAGATGGAATTCTTCCTGAAGGCGTAAAGCCGCAAACGGCAGACTTTACCGGTCTGACGCACCTCTGAAACAACACCTCGCACGGATCGCAGTTGGCGTTGCGGTCACGCTGCTGTTCGTCGCCAACGCCGCCTGGCATTACCCGATCGGCTTCATCCGCCAGCTCGACAACATCTTCTACGACGCGCGCGTACGCATGACGATGCCGCGCGGCAACGAGCGCGGTATCGTCATCCTCGACATCGACGAGAAGAGCCTCGGCGAGATCGGCCGCTGGCCCTGGAGCCGCAAGCTCATGGCCGAGACGGTCGGCAAGCTCTTCGAGCGGCACGGCATCGCCGTGCTCGGCTTCGACGTCGTGTTCGCCGAGCGCGACCCGAGCTCGGGCATCGATGCGCTCGACGCGCTTGTGCAGGGCGAGCTGAAGCAGGCGGCAGAGTTCCAGCAGGCATATCGCGAGCTGCGGCCGAAGCTCGACAACGACGCGATCTTCGCTGCGGCGATCAAGGGCCGGCCGGTGGTGCTCGGCTACTACTTCAATTCCCGCGCGGACGCGGTGCGCGCGAATGCGCTGCCCGAACCGGTGCTGCCGAAGGGCACCTTCGCGGGCCGCGACGTCGGCTTCTACCGCTGGACCGGCTATACGGGCAACCTGCCGATCTACCAGCAGCACGCCGCGGGCGCCGGGCACTTCAACCCCGCGGTCGACGATGACGGGGTGTCGCGGCGCGTGCCGATGCTGCTCGAGTTCGACGGCGCGTACTACGAGCCCCTGTCGCTCGCCGTGCTGCGCACGTTCATCAAGCTGCAGACCGGTACCGCGGCGGAGGTCCGGCCGGGCTACCCCGAGGGCTACAACACCCTCGAATGGCTGCAGGTCGGTCCCTATACCGTGCCGGTAGACCAGCGCGCAGCGGCGCTCATCCCCTACCGCGGCGGCAAGGGCGCGTTCGAGTACGTCTCACTCGCCGACGTGGTCAAGGACCGCATCGCGCCGGGCGCATTGAAAGGCCGGATCGCGCTCGTCGGCACCACTGCCCCGGGGCTCCTTGACCTGCGTGCCACGCCCGTCGATGGCGCATTCCCCGGCGTCGAGATTCACGCCAACGTGATCGCCGGCATGATCGACGGCAGCATCCGGCAGGCGCCGAAGTACACGCTCGGCGCCGACATCGTCATCCTCGCGCTCGCCGGAATCGCCCTCGCGCTGCTGATTCCGATGCTGTCGGCACTCTGGGCGACCGTCGTCGCCGCACTCGGGCTGCTGTTCATAGCCGGCGTCAACGTCGCGTTCTGGCAGAACGGCGTGGTGCTGCCCCTTGCGGGCGGCGTGCTGATGGTCGCCGCGCTCTACACGATCAACATGGCCTACGGCTACTTCGTCGAGTCACGCTCCAAGCGGCAGCTCGCCGGGCGCTTCGGCGAGTACGTGCCGCCGGAGCTGGTCGACCGCATGGCGCGCGACCCTGGCAAGTACGGCATGGAGCCGAAGGACGCAGAGCTGACGATCCTGTTTTGCGACGTGCGCGACTTCACCTCGATCACCGAGTCGCTGAAAGCCGCCGAGCTGCGCGAATACATCAACGAGTACCTGACGACGATGAGCGCCATCATCCGCGGCCGCCATCGCGGCACGCTCGACAAGTACATCGGCGACGCGATCATGGCGTTCTGGGGCGCGCCAGTGGAGGACCCGGAGCACGCGCACAACGCGGTGCTCGCGGCGCTCGACATGCAGAAGGAGTGCGTCGCCCTGAATGCCCGCTTCGCCGCGCGAGGCTGGCCGACGATCCGCGTCGGCATCGGCGTCGAGTCCGGCATGGTGCGGGTCGGAGACATGGGCTCGCGGATCCGCCGCGCTTATACGGCGATGGGCGATGCGGTGAACGTCGCCTCGCGGCTCGAGGGCCGTACCAAGCACTACGGCGTCGATGTGCTGGTCGGCGAAGCCACGCGGCGCTTGGCGAAGGACTTCATATTCCGCGAAGTCGACCGCATCCGGGTCAAGGGCAAGGGCCGCGTCGTCACCGTGTTCGAGCCGCTCGGCCCGATGGCGGTGCTCGCTCCGGAGCGCCAGGAGGAGATGCGGCTCTGGAGCCAGACGCTGCGGGCCTACCGTGCGGCGCAGTGGGACCAGGTGGATGTAAATTTGATCAATCTGCAGCGCGCCAACCCGCAAACCGCCCTCTACCGAGCGTTTTCTGACATCGTGGCTGACAAGCGCCGCAATCCGCCGCCGCCGGACTGGGACGGCATCACCGCATTCGCGGAAAAGTAGCGGGAAACGCCGCCGCCGGAAGGTCAAAATTTCATTGAAAATCAGTGCCGCTGCCGCTAGGATGTAAAGTCCAGAATAAGCAGCAACGGCAGGTCCATGCAGGGAGGAAGGCGATGAGCGCAGTTCTGAGCCACCAGGCACCGACGCAGACGGATGTCGCCGCCCGCCTGGCGTTCCAGAAGCAGCTCCAGGCGGTCACCAACAAGATCCACGCCACCAACAACATCGACGAGATCATGCTCGAGGTGAGCGCGGACGTGTGCGCGCTGTTCAACGCCGACCGGCTGACGATCTATTCGATCGGCGAGGACAAGCAGGCGATCGTCTCCAAGGTCAAGACCGGCCTCAACTCCTTCAAGGACCTCAAGCTGCCGATCGCCGAGCATTCGATCGCCGGCTACGCCGCGCTGTCGAAGAAAACCATCAACATCAAGGACTGCTACGACGACGCCGAGCTGCGCGGCATCAACCCCAACCTGCGCTTCCTCCAGGAAGTCGACAAGCGCACCGGCTACCGCACCAAGCAGCAGCTGGTGGCGCCGATTTCCGAGCAGGGCACGGGCGAGCTGATCGGCGTCATCCAGATCATCAACAACAAGGCCGGCGTGCCGTTCGGCGCGCTCGCCGAGGAGGGC
>DATNCP010000029.1:0-22334 GCA_035607175.1 Burkholderiales bacterium | reverse complement strand
GCGCTCGCGACCGCGCCGGCGGAAAACGCCGGGTCGTAGCCATGGCGGCGCATCTCGGGAATCGCCACCTTGGAGAAAGTCGCCGCGGTGGCGATCGACGAGCCGCAGATCGCGCCGAACAGCGCGCACGAGCCGATGGTCGCATTCGCCAGCGCGCCGCGCACGCCCGCGAACAGGCCGTTCACCGCATCGAACAGCTCCTTCGCCATGTTGCCGCGTGCCGCCACCGCGCCCATGAGGATGAAGAGCGGGATGACGGAAAGCGAGTACGCGCTCGCCAGGGTGAACGGCACGCGGCCGAACATCTTCAGCGCCGGCCCCCAGCCATCGAGCGCCGCATAGCCGATGAGGCCGCTCGCGGCGAGCGAGATCGCGATCGGCACGCGCGCAAAAATCAGCAGCAGGAGCAGGAGCACGCCCAGCGCGCCCACGGCGCCGGCGTTCACTCGCCGTCCTTGCGCAGCAGCATCGCCACCGCGGCAATCGCGCTGCCGATCAGCCCGATGAGTACGGGGATCCAGTACCAGAGGCGATGAATCGACAGGTCCGAGGTGACATCGTTGAACACCAGGGTCTCGCTTGCAGCCTTGAACCCCTCCCAGGCCATGAGAGCGAGCACCGGGATGGCGATCACTTCCGCCATGCGCCGCAGCCGCGGCACCCAGCGCGGCGCCAGGGGATCGACGACATCGACGACGAGGTGCTCATCGCGCAGGAACACTGCCGGCAGGGCGAGGAAGAAGCTGCAGGCGAGCAGCAGCTCGATGATCTCGAAGGTGCCGCGGATCGGCTGATTGCTGACGGCGCGCAGCACCACGTCGGCGACCGTGAGCAGCATCATCGCGACCAGGAACACCCCCGCCGCCGCGCCGCAGACGGCGGCGAGCGTGCTACGCCATCGTTTCAGTTCCAGAAGTTCTTCGAGGTCTTCGCGTGCCGGTCGGAAAGCTCGCGCATCCGGCGGTAGATCGCGCGCGCCGGCATGCCCCTGGCTTCGTACTCCTTGATCTTCGCTTCCGACACGTCCGCGCCGATCTTGCGCACGCGGGCGTTCTCCGCGGCCGAGAATTTGATCGCTTCGCCGCCGCCGTCGATCACCGCTTTCTTGCCCGGCACGTCGAGCGCGTCCCAGGCCTGGCCGACCTCGGCCTCCTTGCCCGTGACGGTGTCGGTGACCAGCTTCTTCAGGTCGGGCGGCAGCTTGGCCCAGAAATCCTCGTTCATCCCCAGGCCGAAGCTCGTGACGTAGGCGTAGAGCTCGGTCGAGTACTTGATCGTGCCGCCGAGCTTGAAGGCGATGCCGACGCCGCCATAGTCCATGAAGGCGCCGTCGATCGTGCCCTTGGAAAGCTGCTCGGCGATCTCGGTCGGCGGCACGCCGACCGGCGTCGCGCCGAGCGCCGCCACCAGGTCGCGCACCGTCGGCGAGGCGAAGCGCAGGCGCAGCCCCTTGAAATCGTCGAGGTTGCGAATCGCCTTCCGGGTGGTGTGCGGCCCGCCCGGCTGATGGGTGAAGAGCATCAGCACCTTGATCCCCTTGTGCTCGGCATCGAGGTACTTCGCGCGCAGCTCGGCGTCATTCAGCACCTTGGTGCCGATCTCGGAGCTGCCGACCATGAACGGCAGGTTGATGATCTCGGTGAGCGGGAAGCGTCCCGGCGTGCCGCCGTGCAGGAACCAGGAGACATCCGCCTGCCCGGTGCGCGCGAAGTCGTAGTGCGCCGGCGTGGGGCCCATCTGCGCCGACGGGAAGCGCTTCACGATCAGCCGCCCGCCCGAGCCCTTCTCGAGCTGCTCCGACCACTTGATCAGCCATAGCGACATGGCGTGCTGGTCGCCGACAAAATAGGCGAGCTTCATCTCGTACTTCTGCTGCGCCTGGACCGGCGCAACGAAGGCGAGCGCGACCGCAGCGACGGCGAAAAGTTGCCTCACGAGCATGTTGGATTTCCCTCCCCTGTTCCTGCACTTTGCCAGAAAATCGGCTTTAAGATGCGGCCCTCATGATCGAGAAACTCTCCGGGCGAGCGGGCTTCGCCGCCGGCGCCGCCGTTTGCGCGGCGCTGCTCGGCTTCGGCTACTACCTGCAATACGCGCGCGGCCTGGAGCCATGCCCGCTCTGCCACGTGCAGCGCGGCTTCTTCTACGCGGTGATGGCGGTCTTGGTTCTCGCCGCCGTGCATGGACCGCGGCGCACCGCCGGGATCGTCTATGGTGTCGCGGCGGCGCTCTTCGCCGCGGGCGGCGCGGCAGCCGCTTCGCGCCAGGTCTGGCTGCAGCACCTGCCGGCCGACAAGGTGCCGCAATGCGGGCCGGACCTGTTCTTCATGCTGGAGAATTTCCCGCTCGGGACCACGCTGCAGAAGCTGATCCGGGGCACCGGCGAGTGCGCGCAGGTGGACTGGACCTTTCTCGGCTTTTCGATCGCCGAGTGGTCGCTCGCGTGGTTCGTCGTCCTTGCGCTCTACGCGCTCTGGCTGGGGATGCGAAGGACGGGCGCGCCGCTAGCCGCGGCGGCCGCCGCTTCGCGGTAGATCTCGCCGACGAAGATCAGGGCCGGCGCTGCCGGCACTTCCAGCGCGCGCAGCTTGCCCAGCGTCGCAAAGGAAACCTTCGCGTCGGGCAACGACGCCCGCTCGATGACCGCGACAGGGGTGCTCGCCGGCTTGCCGGCGTCGATCAACGCCTGCGCGATCGTTGCGGCCTGGCCCGCCGCCATATAGATCGCCGCAGTATCGGCGGCGAGCACGGCATCGACCCAGCGGCTTTCCCGCTCGCCAGCGCCGACGCGAGGCGTGACGAAAGCGACGCTGCGCGCTTCGCCGCGCCGCGTCAGCGAGACCTGCAGCTCGGCGCTGGCGGCAAGGGCCGCGGTAACGCCGGGAACGATTTCAACTCGTATCGAATTCCGCTTCAAAAAAGCAATTTCCTCGTGCGCCCGGCCGAACAGCATCGGGTCGCCACCTTTCAGGCGCACCACGGTCCGGTAGCGCTTCGCCGCATCCAACAGCTGCTTGTTGATGAAGTGCTGTGCCGTCGAGAAGCGCCCGCTGCGCTTGCCGACCGCAACTAGCCTGGCGTTGGCGGCGAAAGCGAGGATCTCCCTCGACACCAGCGCGTCGTGGAAGACGATGTCCGCATCGCCAAGCAGCCGGGCCGCGCGCAGCGTGAGGAGTTCGGCTGCACCCGGCCCGGCGCCGACGAGATGGACTGTCCCGGTCATCGCAGCATTCCGGCTGCGACCGTGCGGTTGGTGGCTTCGTCGATGAGGATGAACGAGCCGGTCGCCCGCACCGTGTCGTAGCGGTCGATGAAAAGCGGTGCCTGCAGGACGATGCGCGAGCGAACGATGTCGTTCACCTGCACTGCGGCAGCGGACGGCTGCTCTTCGAGCGTATGCACGCTCAAGCGCGCGAGTACCTCCTGCACGCGCCCGAGCGTGCGCCGGCTCGCCTGCTGCACGAGATAGCGCGCGTTCGGCCGCATCGGCTCGGCGTCGAGCCAGACGAGGGTCGCGTCGAGAGAGCGCACCTCGCGCGGCGCCTGTTCCACGCCGGCGATCAGGTCGCCGCGCGCGACGTCGATGTCGTCGGCGAGCACCAGGGTGATCGAATCGCCCGCGGCGGCCGCGTTCACGGATCCCGCATGCACCCGGATCTCGCGCACGCGCGTGCGCCGCCCCGAAGGCAGGATCTGCACTTCGTCGCCGGTCGCAATCGCGCCGGATTCAATCCGGCCGAGATAGCCGCGCGCCGCCTCGCCCTGCGGCCGGGCGACGAGCTGCACCGGCAGGCGGAACGGGCCGACCGCCGCCTGCTCGACGCCCGAATCGAGGCTTTCGAGCCGCTCGAGCAGCGTCGGTCCTGAAAACCAGTCGAGCGCCACGCCGCGACCGACGACCATGTCTCCCTTCAGCGCCGAGCCCGGCAGGACATCCAGCGTCTCGAAGCCCAGCGGCCTGGCAAAGGCGGTCACCTCGTCGCGCACGCCCTCGAAGATCGCTTGCGAATAGCCGACCAGATCCATCTTGTTGACGAACACCACGGCATGGCGCACGCCGAGCAGGCGAGCGAGCAGCAGGTGCCGGCGCGTCTGCTCCATGAGACGCTTGCGCACGTCGATCAGCAGCACCGCCGCATCCGCGGTGCTCGCGCCGGTGGCCATGTTGCGCGTGTACTGCTCGTGGCCCGGTGCGTCGGCGATGATGAACTTGCGGCGCGGCGTGGCGAAGTAGCGGTAAGCGACGTCGATGGTGATGCCCTGCTCGCGCTCGGCCTCCAGGCCATCGGTCAGGAGCGAAAGGTCGATCTCGCCCACGCCGCGGCGGAGCGACGCCCGCTCGACGGCGGCGAGCTGATCCTCCTGGATGGCGCGCGAGTCGTAGAGGAGCCGCCCGATCAGCGTGCTCTTGCCGTCATCGACGCTGCCTGCGGTGACGAAGCGCAGCACGCCGCGGTCCTCCACCGGAAGATCCCTCAGCTTCAGAAGTAGCCTTCCTTCTTGCGACGCTCCATCGACGCTTCGGAGGTCTGGTCGTCCATGCGCGTCGCGCCGCGCTCGGTCAGAGTCGCGCTGACGGTCTCCAGGATGATCTGCTGCACGTCGGCGGCGACCGATTCCACCGGGCAAGTGCAGGTGACATCGCCGACGGTGCGGAAGCGCACCGACACTTCCTCCACCCGTTCGTCCGCGCGCGCCGGCGTGAGCGGCGTGACCGGCGCAAGCAGGCCGCGCCGGCGGACGATCTGCCGGCGATGCGCGTAGTAGATCGACGGCAGCTCGAGCCGCTCGCGGCCGATGTACTGCCAGATGTCGAGCTCGGTCCAGTTGCTGATCGGGAAGACGCGCACGTGCTCGCCGGGATGGACGCGGGCGTTGTAGAGGTTCCAGAGCTCGGGACGCTGGTTGCGCGGGTCCCATTGCCCGAACTCGTCGCGGAACGAGAAGACGCGCTCCTTGGCGCGCGCCTTTTCCTCGTCGCGCCGCGCGCCGCCGATCGCGGCGTCGAACGAAAACTCGCTGATCGCCTCGAGCAGGGTCACCGACTGCGCCGCATTTCGACTTTGATTTTGCTTGAGAACAACGCTTCCCCTGCGGATCGAGTCCTCAACCGAGCGCACGATCAGGCGCTCGCCCAGCTCGGCGGCGCGACGATCGCGGAAGTCGGTCACCTCGGAGAAGTTGTGCCCGGTGTCGACATGCATCAGCGGAAACGGGAAGCGGCCGGGACGGAACGCCTTCTCGGCGAGGCGCAGCAGCACCGCGGAATCCTTGCCGCCGGAGAAGAGCAGCACCGGCGTCTGGCACTGGCCGGCGACCTCGCGCAGGATGTAGATCGCTTCCGCCTCCAGCCAGTCGAGGTGGGTGCGCGCCGGCAGCGTCGCCGGGCTGCGCTCGAGGACGGCGCTCATGCGGTCTCCCTGGTGCGGACCACGCGGCCGTCGGGCGTGATGTGCAGCCCGCACTCCTTCTGCCCCGCCTCTTCCCACCACCAGCGGCCCGCGCGCAGGTCCTCGCCCGGCATCACGGGGCGCGTGCAGGGCGCGCAGCCGATCGAGCGATAGCCCTGGTCGTAGAGGCGGTTGTACGGCACCCGCTCGGCGCGGATGTATTCCCAGACGTCGGCCTCGCTCCATTCCGCGAGCGGGTTGAATTTCTCCAGCCGGTGCCCGGCGTCGAATTCGCGCTCAGGAAGCTCGGCGCGGCTCGCCGCCTGCGCACGGCGCTGTCCCGTGATCCAGGCGCGCTTGCCCGCGAGTGCACGCGTCAGCGGCTCGACCTTGCGGATCTCGCAGCAACGCTTGCGCAGCTCCACACTGCCGTAGAACGCGTCGCGCCCGTGGCGGCGGATGTATTCCGAAACGGCGCCGGCGTCGGGCGCGTACACGCGCACTTCCATCCCGTAGTGGCGGCGGATCCTCTCGATGAGCGCCAGACTGTCGCCGTGCAGCCGGCCGGTGTCGAGGACAAACACCTCGATCGGCAGTCCGGCGCGCGCGATGACGTCGGTGAGGACCATGTCTTCGGCCTGCAGGCTGTGCGCCAGCACCGCCGGCGAGAACTCCTCGGCGATGGTCCGCAGGCTCTTGTCCAGGGCGTTCATCGTCTCCGGAACAACGGCAGCGGCCGGGTCACGCTGGCCTGGTAGGACTCGCTGAAATCGCCGAAAGCGGCGACGGCCTCCCCGGCGTCCTCGCCCTCGCGCAGCTCGAAGGCGTCGAAGCCGCAGCTCTCGAGGTAGAAGAGGTGATCGCGCGTGATCTGGCCGACCGCGCGCAGCTCGCCCTTGTAGCCGTAACGCTCGCGCAGCAGGCGGCCGATGCTGAAGCCGCGGCCGTCGCCGAACTTGGGGAAGTTCACCTCGACGCGCGACGCGGTCGCGAGCTCGCCCGCCACCGCGGCCGGATCGTCGGCGGGCTCGAGCCGGACGATCTTCTCGTCAGGCGACGGCGGCGTCTCGCTGACGGCGCGGCGACCTTTGATCAGCCTTGCCATAGACCTGTTCCTTGAAGGGCTCGACTCCGATTCGTTGCACCACGTCGATGAAGCGCTCCGCCTCGCTGTCCCTGCGCGCGAGGTAGCACTCGATCAGGCTTTCGACCACGTCCGGGACGTCGGCGCGCGCGAACGACGGGCCGAGGACCTTGCCCAAGGCGGGGCCGGGCCCGCCCGGACGGTTTTCTCCTTGGTTTCCGCCGATCTGGATCTGGTACCACTCCTCGCCGTTCTTATCGACGCCCAGGATGCCGATGTGGCCGACGTGGTGGTGGCCGCACGCGTTCATGCAGCCGGAAATATTGAGATCGAGCTCGCCGATGTCGAACACGTGGTCGAGGTCGTCGAAGCGGCGCTGGATCGCTTCCGCGACCGGAATCGACTTGGCATTGGCGAGCGCGCAGAAATCGCCGCCGGGACAAGCAATGATGTTGGTGAGCAGGCCCACGTTGGGCGTCGCGAGGCCGAGCGCGCGCGCCTCGCGCCAGAGATCGACCAGCCGGTCCTGGCGCACGTCGGCGAGAACCAGGTTCTGCTCGTGCGTCACGCGCAGCTCGCCGAAGGAGTACCGGTCGGCGAGGCCGGCGATGGCCTCCATCTGGTCGGAGGTGACATCCCCCGGCGGCACGCCGGTCTTCTTCAGCGACAGCGTCACCGCCGCGTAGCCCGGGACCCGGTGCGGGTGCACGTTGCGCTTCACCCAGGCGGCGAGGCCCGGAACATTAGCGAGCTTGCCAAGATCCTGGTTGGCGAGCGACGCGTAGTCCGGTCGCGTGAACCGTCCGGCGACGCGCTCGACCTCGGCGTGGGTGAGGGTCGCCGGCCCGTCCTTGAGGTGCGCCCACTCCGCCTCGACTTCCTCGCGGAAGCGCTCGGGGCCGCGCTCCTTCACCAGGATCTTGATGCGTGCCTTGTGGATGTTGTCGCGGCGGCCGAAGCGGTTGTAGACGCGCAGGATCGCCTCGACGTACGTGAGCAGGTGCGGCCAAGGCAGGAACTCGCGGATGACGAAGCCCACCATCGGCGTGCGCCCCAGGCCGCCGCCGACCATGACCTTGAAACCGACGTTGTTCTGCTCGTCCTTGATGGCGTGCAAGCCGATGTCGTGAACGCCGACCGCGGCGCGATCGGCCCTGGCGCCATTCACCGCGAACTTGAACTTGCGCGGCAGATAGGAGAACTCGGGATGGAAGGTCGACCACTGGCGCAGGATCTCGCACCAGACGAAGGAATCGACGATCTCGTCGGCGGCGACGCCGGCGAACTGATCGGTCGTGACGTTGCGGAACGAGTTGCCCGAGGTCTGGATGGCATGCATCTGCACGCTCGCCAGCTCGGCGAGGATGTCGGGCACCTGCTCCAGGCGCGGCCAGTTGAGCTGCAGGTTCTGGCGCGTCGAGAAATGGCCGTAGTCACGGTCGTACTTGCGCGCGATCTCGGCGAGCTTCCTCAGCTGCCGCGTCGAGAGCAAGCCATAGGGAATGGCGATCCGCAGCATCGGCGCGTAGCGCTGGATGTAGAGGCCGTTCCGCAAGCGGAGCGCGCGGAACTCCTCCTCCGTCAGCCGCCCGGCGAGGAAGCGCTCGGTCTGTCCGCGGAACTGCCGGACGCGGTCGTCAACCAGCCGCTGGTCTATTGCGTCGTAGCGATACATTCTTCGAGAAGAAGGCGTAAAGGAGCCATGCGTCGATCAGCACGGCCGCGAGCATCGCACTATAGGCGCCGGCGCCCTGCGCGAGCTTGAGGTCGATCAAGACTTTCGACAGGCCGAAGCCGACGATCCAGACGTCGAAGCTCATGCAGATGCGGCGGAAGGTCTCCGGGTCGAGCTTGCGGATGGCGAAGGCGCCGAGCGGGATGCCGACCAGCACGCCGAGCAGAATGGTCTCGACCAGCCCCAGCGCCTGCACGGTGAACATGCCGAGGTGGTAGTAGACGATCGCCGTGAGCGTCGACTCGGCGACGCGGATCACGGCCAGGCCGGCGCGGAAATCGCGCTTCACGTAACCCTGGTTGTTGAAGAGCAGCGCGAGCGGCGGGCCGGAGATCGTGGTCACGGAGTAGAGGAAGCCAAGCCCGGCGCCGAACGGCACGCCCACCAGCTTCTCCGCCTTGATCGGGTAGCGCAGCCCGCCCGCCTGCACGAGGAGCAGCGGCAGCAGCAGCGCATAGGTCACGAACTTCAGCCATCCGGGATGGATCGAGGCGAGCACGTAGCTGCCGAGCGCGACGCCCGGGGCAAGGCCGATGAGGATCGGCAGCACCCTCTTCCAGACGGCGGGAATGCTCGCCCGGTTGATGAACAGCACGTAGAGGTTGATGAACACCTCGATCAGCACCAGCGCCGGGTTGAGGACGCGATTGCTGAAGAACAGCAGCCCGACCGGGACGGTGATCGAGGAGAAGCCATAGCCGAGCGCGCCGTTGACGAAGGCGGCGACGAAGGTGATGACGACGAGTGCTAGGAGGCCGGGTTCCATGGTCCTGGGGAGAAATCGTACGGGCGGTCGTTATTCTTACAAAGACTAATGTGTTAGGATGTTATGAATCCTGAGCATATAGGACCATGAAGCTCCAGCAGCTTCGCTGCCTGACTGAAGTCGCCCGCCGGGACCTCAATGTCTCGGAGGCGGCCGAGGCGTTGCACACCTCGCAGCCAGGGGTCTCCAAGCAGATTCGCGCCCTCGAGGACGAGCTCGGCGTCCAGGTGTTCGTCCGCCACGGGAAGCGCCTCGTCTCCGTCACCGAGCCCGGCCGGGCCGTGATCGCCATCGCCGAGCGGATCCTCTCCGAGGCCCAAAACCTCCGGCGTGCAGGGGAGGAGTACGCTAATGACAAGCTGGGGACTTTAACGATAGCGGCCACTCACACTCAGGCACGCTACGCGCTGCCCAAGGCAGTCGCGGCGTTCAAGCGCCGCTACCCGAAGGTGGAGCTGCTTCTGCACCAGGGAAACCCGACGCAGATCTGCGAGCAGGTGGTCGCCGGCGAGGCCGACATGGGCGTGGCCACGGAGATGATCTCGCTCTACCCGGAGCTGGTCTCGCTACCGGTCTACCAATGGAATCGCGTGGTCGTCGTGCCGCCCAAGCACCCGCTGCTCAAGGAGCCCCTGACCCTGGAGAGGCTCGCCGAGCACCCGATCGTCACCTACGACTTCGCCTTCGCCAACCGCTCGCTGGTGCAGAAAGCGTTCGAGACCCGCGGCCTCAAGCCGCACGTGGTGCTGAGCGCGCAGGACTCCGATGTGATCAAGACCTACGTCGAGCTCGGCCTGGGGGTAGGCATCCTGGCGAAGATGGCCTTCGACCCGAAGCGCGACCTGCACCTGCGCGCCATCGACGCCAGCCACCTGTTCGAGTCCAGCACCACGCGGCTGGGGATCAAGCGCGGCGCCTACCTGCGCCGCTACGCCTACGAGTTCATCGAGCTGTTCGCGCCGCAGCTGCCGCGCGCCGTCGTCGAGCACTCGGTGCTCGGCGAGGAAGGCTCGCGCTACGAGTTGTAGCTGGCGATGAAATCGCGCACGCGCGGGAATACCACTTCGCGCCAGCGCCGACCGGAAAAAATGCCGTAGTGACCGACGTTCGGCGCGACGAAATGCTCGCGCCGGTCTCGCGGAATGTTGAGGCAGAGCGCGTGCGCCGCCTCGGTCTGGCCGTTGCCCGAAATGTCGTCGAGTTCGCCCTCGATCGTCAGCAGCGCGGCCTCGCGGATCGTCTGCGGCCGCACCAGCTCGCCGCGCACGAACATCCGGCCCTTGGGCAACGCGAATTCCTGGAACACGGTACGCACCGTATCCAGGTAGTACTCGGCCGGAAGGTCGAGGACGGCGTTGTACTCGTTATAGAAGTCGCGGTGCTTCTCCGCGGACTCGTCGTCGCCCGCCATCAGGTGGTTGAAGTAGTCCCAGTGGGCGCCGAGGTGCCGGTCCGGGTTCATGGCGACGAAGCCGAGATGCTGGAGAAAACCGGGGTAGACGCGGCGCATATAGCCCGGGTATTTCTCCGGCACGCGGTGGATCAGCGTGTGCTCGAACCAGGAGTACGGCTTGCGGGTTGCGAGGTTGTTGACCACGGTCGGACTGCGGCGCGCGTCGATCGGCCCGCCCATCATGACCATCGTCCGCGGCTGCACTTCGCCGCGGGAAGCCATCAGCGACACGGCGGCGAGCACCGGCACGGTCGGCTGGCACACCGAGATCACATTCAGATCGGGTGACAGCTGCGCGATCCATTCGCGCACGTAGTCGACGTAGTCCGCGAGGTGGAAAGGCCCCGCCGAGAGCGGCACCATGCGCGCGTCGACCCAGTCGGTGACCCAGACATCGTGCCCGTCGAGCAGCGAGCGAACCGTGTCACGCAGCAGGGTCGAGTGGTGTCCCGAGAGCGGCGAGACGACCAGGACTTTCGGCTTCACGCCGGTGTTGCGGAAATGCAGCAGCTTGCAGAACGGCTTGTCGGAGGCGACGTCGAACTCGCCCAGGTTCCAGGCCGGCTTTTCGTAGCGCCCCGTCAGCCGCAGGAAAAGATCGCTGCTCGCGGCGATGCGCCGCGAGATCGGCAGATGGGCGAAGGGGCTGAACGGATGGTCGAACCAGCCGCGATAAAGCTCCGCCCAATAGCGCCAGGGAGCGAGCGCCGTGTGCTGAGCCTCGTACAAGCTGTAGAGCACCGCAGGCTTATAGCAGATATTCTGCTGCAATGCGGCAAACGCTGCGTCTTCTTGCACTAATTGTCGCCGTCAGCCTCGCGCTCGCGACAGGCGCATTCCTGCACCTGCGCCGCTCGCTGCCGCAGGTCGACGGCGAGATCCGCCTCGCCGGCGTGGAGGCGCCGATCGAGATCCTGCGCGAGGCGAACGGCATTCCGCACATCTACGCGCGCTCGCTCGCCGACGTGTACTTCGGCCTCGGCTTCGTCCACGCGCAGGACCGGCTGTGGCAGATGGAGACCAGCCGCCGCACGGGCTCGGGGCGCATCGCCGAAGTCCTCGGCGCAGCCGGCCTGGATTTCGACCGGCTGATGCGCACGCTCGGCCTGCGCCGCGCGGCGCAGGCGAACTTCGAGCGCTACGACGCCGAGACCCGACGCTTCCTCAAGGCGTACGCGGCCGGCGTCAATGCCTTCCTCGCCACCAACCCGGTGCTGCCGCCCGAGTTCTGGATCGCGCGCTTCACGCCGGAACCATGGACCGAGATCGATTCGGTCGTCTGGACGAAAGTCATGGCGCTCGATCTCGGCGGAAACTGGCGCAACGAGCTGCTGCGCATGCAGCTCGCCGGCCGGCTGCCGCTCGCCCGGATCCAGGAGCTCGTCCCGTCCTACCCCGGCGATGCGCCGCTCAGAATCCGCGAACTGAAGTCGCTCTACCGCGATGCCGCGCCGCCACCCGCGGCGCCGGGCTCGGGCGGCGGTTCGAACAGCTGGGTGGTATCCGGCGCGCGCACCGAGAGCGGCAAGCCGCTCCTCGCCAATGACCCGCACCTTGCGCTCACCGCGCCGCCGGTCTGGTACTTCGCGCACGTCAGCGCGCCGGGGCTGAACGCGATCGGCGCGACGCTGCCTGGCGTGCCCGGCATCGTCCTGGGCCGCAACGACCGGCTCGCCTGGGGCTTCACCAACACCGGGCCCGACGTGCAGGACCTGTACCTGGAAAAACTGCAGGCCGACGGCCGCTACCTCGCGCCCGACGGTCCGCGCGAGTTCACGCTGATCAAGGAAACGATCCGCGTGAAAGGCGCGAACGCCGAGGAGTTGACGGTACGCATCTCGCGGCACGGGCCGGCAATCTCGGATGCGCAGCCCGCGGCGCGCGCGGCGCTGCCGAAGGGACAGGTGCTCGCCCTCGCCTGGACCGCGCTCGCGGAGGACGACCCGACGATGCAGGCGGTGTTCCGAGTTCCCCTGGCGCGCGACTGGGCGAGCTTCCTCGCGGCGGCGCGCGACTATCAGGCGCCGCAGCAGACGGTGACCTACGCGGACGTGGACGGCAACATCGGCTTCATCGCGCCGGGCCGCGTCCCGGTGCGAAAACCGGCAAACGACCTGAAGGGGCTCGCGCCCGCGCCGGGCTGGGACGCGCGCTACGACTGGGCGGGCTCGATTCCCTTCGACGAATTGCCGCGCGTCTTCAATCCGGCGAGCGGCGCGGTCGTGAGCGCCAACCACAAGATCCTGCCGCCGGGCTACCGGCACTTCATCACCAGCGAATGGCAGTCGCCTTATCGCGCCGGGCGCATCACCGAGCTGCTCGAGGCAACGCCCAAGCACACGCGCGAGAGCTTCGCGCGCATGCAGGCAGACATCGTCTCGCCGGCGGTGCGCGAGCTGCTGCCGCGCCTCCTCGCGACGCAGCCCGCCACGCCGCAGGCGCGCGCCGCGCTCGCAAAGCTCGCCGCGTGGGACGGCACCATGTCGGCGGATCGGCCGGAGCCGCTCATCGTCGTCGCGTGGTGGCGCGAGCTGACGCGCGCGATCTACGCCGACGAGCTCGGCCCGGCGTTCGGCGCCAACTGGTCGACGCGGGCGCAGTTCGTCTCGAACGTGCTCGCCAACCGCAATGGCCAGGGCCGCTGGTGCGACAACGCGCGCACCGGGAAGGTCGAGACCTGCGACGAGATCCTTGCTGCGTCGCTCGAGAGCGCGCTCGCCGACCTGCGAAAGCGCTACGGCGACGATCCGGATCGCTGGCGCTGGGGCGAGGCGCACGCGGCGTGGAGCCGCCACCGGCCGTTCTCGCGCGTGCGCTGGCTCGCGCCCTTCTTCGACATCCGGGCGCCGACGCCGGGCGACGCGTACACGCTGAACGTCGGCCAGAGCGACTTCGCCGACGAGTCCGATCCGTATTCGAGCCGGCACGCGCCGAGCCTTCGTGCAATCTACGACCTCGCCGATCCCCAGGCCTCGCTCTTCATCCACTCGGCCGGGCAATCGGGGAATCCGCTTTCCCCGCACTACAGCGATTTCGCGCCGCGCTGGGCGCGCGGCGAGTACGTGCCGATGCTTACCGACCGCGCCCGCATCGAAGCGCTCGGCGTCCAGCGCCTGGTGCTCGCGCCCCGTCCGTAGGCCGCATAGCGAGTTTAGATGACGCGCATCTTCAAACTGCAATGGACATCGCCACGGGCGGGAAGGGAAGATGCGGTATGAAGACGCAGGGCCGGGCGCGGGACGTTCAGATCCTCGAGCTCTCCAAGACGTTCCAGACCAAGAGCGGGGAGGAGATCCACGCGCTGAAAGATATCGACCTGCACATCCAGCCGGGCGAGTTCGTCTCGGTCGTCGGCACGAGCGGCTGCGGCAAGAGCACGCTGATGCGCATCGTCTGCGGCCTGATCCCCGCGACGCGCGGCCGCGTGCTCGTCTCCGGGGAAGCGGTCGACCGGCCGCGCGACGACGTGGGCGTGGTCTTCCAGAACGCGGTGCTCCTGCCCTGGAAGACGGTCAAGGACAACGTCCTCGTGCCGATGGACCTGCGCGACCGCCGCCGCCCGGAGCACGAGCAGCGCGCCAAAGCGCTGCTCGCCATGACCGGCCTTTCCGGCTTCGAAGCGAAATATCCCTTCGAGCTTTCCGGCGGGATGCGCCAGCGGGTCTCGATCTGCCGGGCGCTCATGTGCCAGCCGTCCTTTCTCGCGCTCGACGAGCCTTTCGGTGCGCTCGATGCGATGACGCGTGAGGCGATGAACCTGGAGCTCATGCGCATTTGCGCCGAAACGCGCGCCACGGTGCTCTTCATCACGCACAGCGTGCCGGAGGCGGTCCTGCTTTCCGACCGCGTGGTGGTGATGACGCCGCGCCCCGGACGCATCGCCGACGTCATCGACGTCCGGCTGCCGCGGCCGCGCACCTTGAAGGACTATGCATCGGACCTCTTCAATGACTACACCGGCAGAATCCGAGAGCTACTCGGCGCTGAAACGCTCGCCTAGCCCGGCCGGGCTGCGGCGGTGGGGGCGCGACGCGCTGCTCGCCATCGCGCTGCCATCGATCACGCTCGTACTGCTCCTGGCGCTGTGGGACTGGGCCGTCGTGTATTTCAACATCCCATCGACGCTGCTCGCCCGCCCCGGTGCCGTGGTCTCCGAGCTCTACTACGGCGTCACGAGCGGCCTGTTGGCGAAGCACACCCTGATCACGATGCAGGAGGTGGTGTACGGGTTCGCGGTCGGCGCCTTCGCCGGCTTCGTGCTCGGCGCGGCGGTCGCCGAATCGACGTGGACACGGCTCGCGCTGTACCCGTTCCTGGTCGCCTTCCAGATGATCCCCAAGGTCGCGATTGCGCCGCTCTTCATCATCTGGCTCGGCTACGGCGTCAGCTCGAAGGTGGCTTTCACGGCCAGCATCACGTTTTTCCCGGTGGTGATCAACACCATCGTCGGCCTGCGCTCCGTCGATGCGGAGGTGCTGGAGATGATGCGTGTCTTCCGCGCCAGCCGCTGGCAGACGTTCTGGCAGGTGAAGCTGAAGTTCGCCCTGCCCTACCTGTTCGCCAGCCTCGAGGTGGCGATGGTGCTGTCGGTGATCGGCGCGATCGTGGCGGAGTTCGTCGGCGCGACCGGCGGCCTCGGCTACCTCATCCTGCAGCAGATGCACACGCTGGAAACCGCGCGCGTCTTCGCCGTACTGGTGGTCCTGTCGCTGCTCGGCATCGTGCTGTCATGGGTGATCCGGGTTGCCGCGCGGCGGGCGCTCTTCTGGCACGAAAGCGAGCGCGGCACTCCGTCGTAGGCCCCGCGCCGCGGAATGCCGAATCGGCATGAGCCCCATCCATCTTCTCAATTGGACAGGGCGATATGAGGGGAGGAATGTAGGAGCGTGAAACCGTTCCACCTGTTCTGGTTTCTGGCCGGGTACCAGCCGCGCGGCTGGCTCGACCCCCGCTGGGGCAATCGCTACGACTTCCGCGGCCCCGAGCTGTACATGGACGCGGCACGAATGCTGGAGCGCGGCTGCTTCGACGGCATCGTCATTGCCGATCAGCCTTCCATCGACCTCACGTACACCGGCACCATGGCCGCGGCCCTGAGGAGCGGCAACGAAGCGATCTGCGGCGACCCGCTGGTGGTGATGTCGATGATGGGCGCGGTGACCCAACACCTCGGCGTTGCAGCGACGCTGACCACGACTTTCCACCCGCCGTTCCTGCTCGCCCGGCAGTTGAACGCGCTCGACCACATGACGAAGGGCCGCGCCGGCTGGAACGTGGTCACCAGCACGCGCAAGACCGATGGTCAGAACTTCGGCGTCGAACTGCCGGAGCACGACCTGCGCTACGACATGGCCGACGAGTTCATCGAGCTGTGCCACAAACTCTGGCAGAGCTGGGAGCCCGACGCGGTGCTGCTCGACCGGGGAAAGGGTGTCTTCGCCGATCCGGCGAAGGTGCACGAGGTGAATTTCAAGGGCAAGTGGTACCAGTCGCGCGGGCCGCTGCCGTTCCCCCGGTCGCCGCAGGTCTCGCCGCTCATCTTCCAGGCGGGCGGCTCCGGGCGCGGCCGCGAGTTCGCCGCGCAGCATGCCGAGTGCGTCCTCAGCAACCAGAACTCCACGAAGGGGATGAAGGAGTACGTGGACGATGTGAAGAAACGCGCCGAGAAATATCAGAAGCGGCCGCCGCGCGTGCTCTTCAGCATCCAGCCGATCGTCGGCGAAACCCTGGAGGCGGCGAAGGAAAAGGAGCGCGCCTACCTCGCGCTCGCCAGCACCGAGCCCTACATCCATGGCGGTCTCGCCTTCGGCTCGATGTCGCTCGGCGTCGACTTTTCCAAGTTCGAGATGGACGTGCCGATCAAGCAGCAGCTCGAGCAGCACGGCCACAAGTTCAAGGGCATGCCGTCGATCCTGTTCCAGTATTTCAACGAGCGCCCGGACACCACGCCGCGCGACATCGGCCTGCGCGAGGCGCTGAAAACCACCATCCCGATCGTCGGCACCGCCGAGCAGGTCGCCGACCGGATGTGCGAGATCGCCGAGCAGACCGGCGCCGACGGGTTCATGATCCGTGACGCGCTGCTACCGTCGTACATCCTGGATTTCGTCGACCGCATCATCCCGGCACTGCAGCGCCGCGGCGCGTTCCGCAAGGAGTACAGCGGCAAGACGCTGCGCGACAACGTTTACGAGTACTAGGAGGGACCGATGGACAGACGCAGATTCATTCAAACAGTGGGTGCCGCCACCGCCGCGTGGCCCATGCTCGCGCGAGCGCAGCAGCCGTCCCTGCGACTCGGGATGGCGAACGCCAACATGACGGTGACTTATCCCTACCTCAGCAGCTCCCTCGGGCTGAACCTGTTCGAGAGCGAGGGTGTGAAGGTGGAGGTGGTCCACGGGCAGAACTCGCCGCAAATCCTCGGCCTGCTGGTCGGCGGCGCGACGGACCTGGTCTTCTGCAACCCCGAGCCGGTGATCCAGCTCGTCGCCGATCGCGGCGCCAACGTGAAAAGCGTGTACGTCGTGCAGGTCTCGCAGTACATCCTGAGCACGCCGGAAGACAGCGGCATTCGCACGGTGAGGGATCTGAAAGGCAAGCGCCTCGGCATGGCGAGCCCGCAGTCGGGCATCGACTACCTCAAGGCGCGGCTGATGGACGAGGGCATGTCGGTGAACGACATCGAGATCGTGCCGACCGGATTCGCCGGGCAAGTCATCGCAGCGGTGCAGCAGAAGCGTGTCGACGCGATCATGTACTGGAGCGATGCGAACGCGATGTACCGCTACGCGGGCGTGAAGCTGCGCGACCTGCCCAAGGCGTCGTGGGAGGAAGGTCTCTACCAGTACATCGGCACCACCACCCAGCAGGTGATCGACACGAAGGCGGACGCGCTACGGCGGACGCTGCGCGCCTTCTCCCGCGCGCAGCTCCTGACTCACGTGTCGCCGCCGCTGACCATCGAGGCCTTCTGGAAGCAGTATCCCGACCAGGCGCCAAAGCCCGGCGACCGGCAGACCGCGTTCGACCAGAACATGGCGCGCGTCAAGACGCAGAACACGATCACCGGCGCCGGCGCGAATCCGACGCGCGAGCAGCTCACGAAGCAACGCTGGGGCGAGAACAGCCTCCAGTCCTGGTCGCGCATGCAGGAGAACCTGCTGCGCGTCGGCTCGCTCAAGAACAAGGTCGACCCGCAGCGCTTCTTCGACAACCGGTTCATCGACTACGCGAACCAGTTCGACCGCGAGCAGATCTTCAAGCTCGCGGGCTGGAAGCCCGGGGACGCGCTGCCGAAGCTTTAGGCCGACTCGGCGTCGCGCACCAGCGGCGGCCGCGCGGCGCGCATGGCGGTGACCGCCTTGCCGATCTCGTCGATGAACGCGGCGACCGCACGCGAGTGCGGGCGGTCGGAGCGCCAGAAGAGCGCGCGGCGCATCTCGAGTGAGCGCACCGGCGCGCCGGCGAGCGCGCCGCTGGCGAGCTGCTCGGCGATCATGCCGTATGGAATGAGCCAGAAGGCGAGCCCGGCGCGCACGATCTCGGGCGCGACGCGCGTCACGTCGCCCTGCGCGACGACCCGCCAGTGGATCTTCTGCTTGGCGGTCGCCTTACGCAGCGTCTCGCCCACCATGGTGGTATGAACCAGCGGCAATCCGTCGAGCTCGACCGGCTCGATCGGCCGGCGCCCGAACGGCCAGGCCGACGGCGCGCCCACCAGCCACGTGTCCTCGGCGAACAGCGGGCGGCTCGCGAGGTTCTCGTGGCGCACGTGATCGAGCATCATGGCGATATCCAGCCGGTCGGCGAGCAACTCGTCGCGCAGCTCGCCGGTGAGGCCTTCGCGCAGCACGAAGCTGACGCGCGGATTGCTGCGCGTAAATCCGCACACCAGCGCGCTGATGAACGCCTCCCCGTGCGAAGGCGGGAAGCCGAAGCGCACCTCGCCTGCCGGCTCGGCAGCGGAAGCGCGCATCTCGTTGCGCAGGTGCTGCGCCAGGCCGAGGAGCTTTTCCGCGGACTCCACGAAGCGCACGCCTTCGGGCGTCGCGCTCACGCCGTGGCTGTGGCGCACCAGCAGGGTCACGCCCAGCTCGTCCTCGAGGATCTTGATCGCGCGGCTCACGGCTGACTGCGCGACGTGCAGGTGCTCGGCCGCCTTGGTGATGCTCTCGAACCTGACGGCCGCGGAGACGTATTTCAGGCTTCTCAGGTCCATCGTCAAATTATATGGGCCTCCTCTCTTATCTGCATTAGACGCAGGGCGCGACGCTGCGGAAAATCGTCGCATCGAGAGAAGGAGCGACAAACCCATGCCCGCAAAGCCCAACGCCGCGCCGCCGCTTTCGCGCTTTCGCATCCTCGGCGACACCGTCTACGTCTCCGGACAGGTGCCGGTCAAAGGCGGCGAGATCATCGAGGGAAATTTCGAGGCGCAGGTGCGCCAGACGCTGGAAAATCTGCGCGCCGCGCTCGACGCCGCCGGCAGCTCGCTCGATCGCATCGTGAAGTGCAACTGCTACCTGCGCCGCGACGGCGACGTCGCCGAGTTCAACCGCATCTACCGCGAGTTCTTCGCCAAGGTGCCGGAGCTGCCGGCGCGCACGACGCTGATCGCCGCGCCGCCCAACCCCAAGGTCGACGTCGAGGTCGAGTGCATCGCCGGCCGGGGGCGCGCGTGACCATCGAGATGAAGATCGAGCGCGACGTGCCGATCCGCATGGACGACGGCATCGACCTTCGCGCCGACGTCTTCCGACCGGTCAAGGGCGGGCGCTATCCGGCGATCATCACCTATGGGCCCTACGCGAAAGGCCTGTCGTTCCAGCAGTACTTCAAGAAGCAGTGGGACCAAATGGTGGCGCTCTTTCCGGAAGTGGCGCGGGGCTCGAGCTGCCGCTGGCAGAACTGGGAGACCGTCGACCCCGAGAAATGGGTGCCGGACGGCTACGCCTGCGTCCGCGTCGACAGCCGCGGCGCCGGACGCTCGCCCGGAAGGATCGACAACCACAGCCCGCGCGAAGCGCAGGACTTCCACGATTGCATCGAATGGGCCGGCACTCAGCCCTGGTGCAACGGCAAGGTCGGCATCAACGGCATCTCCTACTACGCGGTCAACCAGTGGCGCGTGGCGGGACTGCAGCCGCCGCATCTCGCCGCGCTCTGCGTCTGGGAAGGCTATGCCGACCGCTACCGCGACTCCACGCACCACGGCGGCATCGTCTGCACGTTCGCGCGCGACTTCCAGCCACGCCAGATCCTCCGAGTGCAGCACGGCCTCGGCTCGCGCGGCCCGAAGGACGCGAACAGCGACGACCACGTTGCCGGGCCGGAGGAGCTCCCGGACGGGGTCCTCGCCAAGAATCGCGCGCCGATCTGGGACGACATCAAGGCGCATCCGCTCGACGACACCTATTACCGCGAGCGTTCTCAGGACTGGGGTCGCATCACGACGCCGATGCTCTCCTCGGGCAACTGGGGCGGGCACGGGCTGCACCTGCGCGGCAACGTCGAGGGCTTCGTGCGCGCCGCGTCGCGCGAGAAGTGGCTCGAGATCCACGGCCACGCGCACTGGATGCATTTCTATACCGACTACGGCCTCGACCTGCAGAAGCGCTTCCTCGGCCACTTCCTGAAGGGCGAGGACACCGGGTGGAGCCGCCAGCCGAAGGTGCAGCTGCAGATCCGTCACCCCGGGGAGCGGTACGTCACGCGGCACGAGAACGAGTGGCCGCTCGCGAGAACCAAGTGGACGCGCTACTACCTCGACCCGGCGAAGCGCGCGCTCGGCATCGAAGCGCCGCGCAGCGAGGCGAAGGTCGCGTTCGAGGCGCTCGGCGACGGCCTCCTCTTCAGCACGCCGCCGCTCGAGAAGGAGATGGAAATCACCGGGCCGATCGCGGCCAAGCTGTTCGTCTCTTCCTCGACCCAGGATGCCGATCTCTTCCTCGTGCTGCGCGTGTTCGATCCGTCGAGCAAGGAAGTGCTGTTCCACGGCGCGAACGACCCCGGCACACCGGTGGCGATGGGCTGGCTCCGCGCGTCGCACCGCAAGCTCGATCGCGAGCTGACGCGGCCCTACCGGCCGTATCACGCGCACGACGAGCTTCAGCCCCTGCGTCCGGGCGAGCCCGTCGAGCTCGACATCGAAATCTGGCCGACCTGCATCGTCGTGCCGGCCGGCTACCGTATCGCCCTCGCCGTGCGCGGCAAGGACTACGAGAACGACGAGCCGCCTATCCCTTCGCCGTGGGGCGGCGAGCCGATGCGCGGTACCGGCCCTTTTCAGCACAACGACCCCGACGATCGTCCCCGATCCGTCTTCGGCGGCAGCACGACGCTGCATTTCGGCGACGGCCGCGATCCCTATGTGCTGCTGCCCGTGATTCCGAGCCGATGACCTCGTAGCGGCGTGCGGCTCTCGGACGCCCTCCGCCTTGCAACGCTGGCCGCGATCTGGGGCGCGGCCTTCATCTTCATCCGGGTCGCCGCGCCGGCGCTCGGGGCAGCATGGATCGCCGAGGGTCGTCTGCTGATCGGCGGCGCGGCGCTCCTCGCCTGGTTCTCGCTGAGCAGCGTCGATATGCGCTGGCGGAAGGACTGGCGGTTCCATGCGGTGGTCGGCATCGTCGGCGCCGCGGTCCCGTTCGCGCTCTACGGCTACGCCGGCATGCACCTCCCCGCCTCGACGATGGCCTTTCTGAACACCACCACGCCGATGTTCGCGCTACTGATGGGAGCGGCGCTTCGCGAGGAGCGCATCACCTGGTCGAAGGTAACGGGCCTGATCGTCGGGTCGGCCGGCGTGTGGTTCCTCATGGAGGGCGCCGCGGACACCGGCCTCGCGTCCACCGCGGCGCTGCCGGCGACCGCGGCCTGCCTGTGCGCCTCGCTGGCCTACGCGAGCACGGCGCTCATCGTGCGGCGTTACGGCAAGAACGTTCCGTCCCGCGGCACCTCGGTCGGCGCGCAACTCTGGGGCGCGCTCATCCTTCTTCCGCTGCTGCCCATCGTGCCGCCACCGGGCGCGCTCACCGGCGTCGTGCTGGCCAATCTGCTCGCCCTCGGCCTGCTCGCGAGCGGCGTGGCGTACCTTCTTTACTTCCGGCTGATCGCCGATATCGGCGTCACCCGCACGCAGACGGTGTCGCTCCTCGTACCGGGGTTCGGCCTCCTGTGGGGCGCGGTGTTCCTCGGCGAGTCGATCACCCTCGCCATCATCGTCGGCGGCTTGATGATCGTCGCCGGAACGGTGCTCGTCACGCGAACAGCGTGACGTAGCCTAGGCGGCCTTCTTTTCCTCGCGCAACGCGCGGCGCAGGATCTTGCCGACGTTGGTCTTGGGCAGCTCGGCGCGGAACTCGACGTACTTCGGCCGCTTGTAGCCGGTGAGCTCCTTCTTGCAGTGCTCGAGGATGTCCTGCTCGGTGAGCTGCGGGTCCTTCTTCACCACGAACACCTTCGGCACTTCGCCCGAGTGCTCGTCGGGCACGCCGATCACGGCGCACTCCAGCACGCCGGGATGCATCGCCACCACCTGCTCCAGCTCGTTCGGATAGACGTTGAAGCCCGAGACGAGAATCATGTCCTTCTTGCGGTCGACGATGCGGATGAAGCCCTTCTCGTCCATGATGCCGATGTCGCCGGTGTGCAGGAAGCCGTCCTTGCCCAGAACCTTGGCCGTCTCGCCCGGCTGCTGCCAGTAGCCCGCCATCACCTGCGGGCCGCGGATGCAGATCTCGCCGGGCTGGCCCATCGCCACGTCCTTGTCGTTGTCGTCGCGCAGCACGACCTCGGTCGAGGGCATCGGCACGCCGATGCTGCCGGTGTACTCCGCCGCCGTGGGCGGGTTCGCCGTCGCCGAAGGCGAGGTTTCGGTCAACCCATAGCCTTCGACCAGCGGA
>DATNCP010000027.1:0-8458 GCA_035607175.1 Burkholderiales bacterium | reverse complement strand
CTCTGGAACGAGACGCAGAGAGACGCTTTCAAGCGCATCGTCGACTTCGCCCACGCGAACTCGAAAGCGAAGCTGTGCATGCAGCTCGGCCACTCCGGGCGCAAGGGCTCGACCCAGCTCGGCTGGGAGCGCATGGACTATCCGCTCGAGCGCGGCAACTGGCCGGTGGTCTCGGCTTCGCCGATCCCTTACCACGAGGG
This sequence comes from Burkholderiales bacterium, assembly GCA_035607175.1. Taxonomy (GTDB): domain Bacteria; phylum Pseudomonadota; class Gammaproteobacteria; order Burkholderiales; family SG8-39; genus SCGC-AG-212-J23. The sequence continues at coordinate 8,258 of DATNCP010000027.1, read as the reverse complement.
GATTTCCCAGGTTCCAAGGGAAATTTCTCCCGAAGAAATGCGCAAGGTAGTCGCGGACTTCGAGCGCTCGGCGCGCTACGCGGATCAGGCCGGCTTCGACATGCTCGAAATCCACATGGCGCACGGCTATCTGCTGGCCAGCTTTATCTCGCCGCTGACGAACCAGCGCAAGGATTCGTACGGCGGCAGCATCGAGAATCGCATGCGCTTCCCTCTCGAGGTCTGGAGAGCCTGCAGGAAAGCTTTCAGCGAGAGGAAGCCGATGTCGGTGCGCATCTCGGCGACCGACTGGGTGCCGGGCGGCCTGACCGGCGAGGACCTGATGGCGGCGGTGCGCATGCTGAAGGCCGAGGGCTGCGACATGATCGACTGCTCCACCGGCCAGACCGTGCCGCACCAGCGGCCGGTGTACGGCCGCATGTACCAGGCGCCGTTCTCCGACTGGGTGCGCAACGAGGTCGGCATCGCGACAATGACGGTCGGCGCCGTCACCACGCCCGACCAGGTGAATACGCTGCTCGCTTCCGGCAAGGCGGATCTGGTGGCGCTGGCGCGGCCGCACCTTGCCAACCCGTACTTCACGCTGCAGGCCTCCGCCTGGTACCAGCACATGGGCCAGCATTGGCCGCCGCAGTACCTCTCGGGGCGCGACCAGGCGTTCCGCAACGCGCCGCGCGAGCGCGCGGAGCAGACCGAGCTGCGCATCAAGTCGCGCCCGGCGAGCCACGAGGTCAAGGACAGCAAGAAGGCCGCGTGATTACGCTCTGGGAGCTCGGCGGCAAGGACGGCCGGCGCTACAGCCTCTTCTCGTGGCGCACGCGCATGGCGTTGCGCCACAAGCAGCTCGACTTCGAGACCGTGCCAGTGCGCATGAGCGACAAGGCGGCGATCGCGTTCTCGGGCGGCAAGACGGTGCCGATCATCAAGGACGGCGAGAGCGTGGTGCGCGATTCCTGGAAGATCGCCGAGCACCTCGAGGACCGCTACCCGCAGGCGCCGACGCTGTTCGGCGGCGAGATCGGCCGCGGCGTGACGCAGGCATTCAATGTCTGGGTCGATCGCGCGCTGGTGCTGCCGATGCTGGCGGTCATCGTCGCCGACGTCCACGAGCGGGTCGACACGGCCGACGAGCGCTATTTCCGTGAGTCGATGGAGAAGGTCCTCAAGACGACCCTCGAGGATGCGCGCAAGGGACGAGCGGATGCGATGGCAAGGCTGGCTCGCGCGCAGGAGCCGATGCAGGCGCTGCTGAAGCGCCAGCCGTGGATCTGCGGAGCGCAGCCGGCGTATGCCGACTACATCCTCTTCTCCGTCTTCCAGTGGGCGCGCGTGATGAGCCCCGGCGACGTGCTCTCGTCCTCGGAACCGCTGCACGCCTGGCGCGAGCGCCTGCTCGACCTCCATGGCGGCTTTGCCCGCGGGGTGCCCACGGCCTGACCAACCGGCGCTGCGCCGGCCCTGGGGGGTGCAAAAGATTGTCGCCTGTTGCGCTGCGGAATCGTGGCGCGGGATAAGCTTCGCCCCCTAAATGAAGCAGCCAATAACCGCCGAAATCGAGCCGCTCGCCGGCGCCAGTGTCCTGCCGCTCGCCGAGCACACCGTCGACGCGCGGATGGTTGCGCTCATGCGCTGCCTGCTGGCGCTGTCGGCGCTGTGCATCGTCTACATCGATCCGCCGCCGTCGGGGAAGCTCCTCGACCTCGCCTACGTATCGCTCGCCCTGTACGGGCTGTACAGCGCGGTCCTTTGCGGCGCGACCTTCCACGACCGGCGGCTGATTTCCGAGCGCCCTCTGTACTGGGCGGACGTGGTGTTCTACGGCTATCTGGTCGCCGTGACGGGCGGCGTGAGCAGCATCTTTTTCCATTTCTTCTTCTTCTGCATCCTGGTCGCCTCGTTCTCCCGCGGCTACCGCGAGGGCCTTACCGTCACCGCGGTCTCTGCAGTCCTGTTCTCGGTTGCCGGTTTCGCCGCCCATACGCCGGGCACTGCCTTCGAGGTCGACCGCGCGGTCATTCGCCCGATCTACCTCCTGATGCTCGGCTTCATGGTGTCCTACTGGGGCGGGCGCGAGATCATGCTGCGCCGGCGGCTGGAGCTGCTGAAGGAAGTCGGCACCATCGCCTTCCCGACCTTCGGCCTCGACCACGCGGTGCACGAATACATGCGCCGCCTGCTGAGCTACTTCAACGCGCAGACGTGCATCCTGGTCTTCGCCGACACGCAGTCCTCGAAGCGGGTGCTGTACCGCGCCGAAGCGGCAAAGCCGTTCGCCATCATGCGGGCGGAGGAGCTCTCCGACGCCTCGGCGGCCGAATTGCTCGCCCTGCCGCCGACGCTGTACGCGACCTGCGGCCTGACCTGGCCGCGTTCACCGCGCGTGATCGCGTGGGACCAGGTCCGCGGCCGCCACGACGGCGCAGTGCGCGAGCAGTGCATGCTGCTCGCCAACCTGCTGGAATGCCCGTCCTTCGCCACCGTGCCCTACAAGCAGCCGCGGGGCATCGTCGGGCGGCTCTACATGCTTTCGGCGATGCGCCACTACAGCATCGGCGAGACCGAGTTCCTCGGCCAGGTCGCCAACCAGATCGCCGTCTCGGTCAACAACATCATGCTGCTCGACGCCCTGACGCAGGATGCCGCCGTGCAGGAGCGCTCGAAGATTTCGCGCGATATCCACGACTCCACGGTCCAGTCCTACATCGGCCTCAAGCTCGGGCTCGAGGCGCTGTACCGCGACGTCGGCACCGACGCGCGCGTCGCCGGCCGGCTCAAGGAGCTGCTCGACATGGCGACCCTCACGGTCGACGACCTGCGCGACTACATCGACCGCCTGAGCGGCCAGTACGCCCGCCGGCCGAGCGTGAACCTCATCGCCGGGGTGCTCGAGCAGAAGCGCCGCTACCGCGACTTCCACGGCATCGACATCGAAGTGCGCTGCGACGAGGGGCTGCAGCTCAGCGACTGGGTGGCCGGCGAGGCCTACCAGATCGTCTGCGAGGCGCTGTCGAACGTGTTCCGGCATGCTCGCGCGAAGCGGGTTTTCGTCAGCTTGAACGCGAGCGGAGGCGCGTTGCAGATCGAGGTGGGCAACGCCGCCGCGGACACCGGCACGACGCCTTTCCTGCCGCGCTCCATCAACGAGCGCGCCATGTCGCTGGGCGGCTCGGTCGAAGTGCTTCTCGGCCAGGGCGGGCAGGACCTGGTGCGCGTGCGCATCCCGCTCTCGACGCGGGCGCGCCAGCAGTAGACGCCTAGGGCAGGCTACTCGCCGCCCATTGCTGCCAGCGCCAGGTGTCGGCACACATGGCCTCGATGCTGCTCTGCGCGCGCCAGCCCAGCAGCGTGCGGGCAAGTGCCGGGTCGGCGTAGCACTGCGCGATGTCGCCCGGCCGGCGCGCGACGACGCGGTACGGTATCTGGCGGCCGCTCGCCTTGGCGAAGGCGCCCACCATCTCGAGAACGCTGTAGCCGCGACCGGTGCCGAGGTTGACCGTGAACACCCCGGCACGGCTTTTCAGGGCATCGAGCGCGGCCAGGTGGCCGCGAGCGAGATCGACAACATGAATGTAGTCGCGCACCCCGGTTCCGTCGGGCGTGGGATAGTCGCCGCCGAAGATCTGCAGCTGGGGCAGCCGGCCCGAGGCCACCTGCGCGATATACGGCACGAGGTTGTTCGGAATGCCGCTCGGCTCCTCGCCGATCATGCCCGAGGCATGCGCGCCCACCGGATTGAAATAGCGCAGCAGGGCGACCCGCCAGCCCGAATCGGCGGCGGCGACGTCGTGCAGCATCTGCTCGATGATCAGCTTGGTGCGGCCGTAGGGGTTGACCGGCGCCACCGGGAAGTCCTCGCGGATCGGCACGCTTGCGGGATCGCCGTAGACGGTCGCGGAGGACGAAAAGACGATGGTCTTCACGCCGGCTTCGGTCATGCATTGCGCGAGGACCTCGCTGCCGCCGACGTTATTGTCGTAGTAGGTGAGCGGCTTTTGCACCGATTCGCCGACCGCCTTGAGGCCGGCGCAATGAACGACTGCCGCGAAGCGATTCGCGGCGAACAGGGCGCGCAGGGCGGCGCGGTCGCGCACGTCGAGCTGCGCGAAGCCCGGCGTACGGCCGGCAATGCGCGCGATGCGCTCCAGGACTGAGAGCCTGCTGTTGCAGAGGTTGTCGACGACGAAGACGTCGCGGCCCGCGGCCAGCAGCTCGACCGCGACATGCGAACCGATGTAGCCCGTCCCGCCGGTGACGAGGATCGTCTCGCGGCTCACTGATCGCCTAGGTTTGGTTGCTGGAGCGGGCTATTGTGCCACCGGCGTCGCCGACGCCGCTCGGCAGGCCCGGGTCGGGCGGGTCAGAGCGCGAGCAGCCAGCCGACGAGCATCGAGACGCCGACGATCGCCGCGATCCCGACCGAGACGCGGTCGCGGATCGACGCGTGAAGCTCTTCGACTTCGGGACTCGCCGGAGACACGAGGATGGGATTCCAAGGGTCCATGCGCGCCATTATTGCGAGAGTCGCATCGCCTGCTGCGCCCTTGACAAAAGCTCACAGCCCTTCGTTCCGCCGTCGACGCGGCTTCACATTTTCTGACTGTACTGGCGCTGCAGCTTGCCGAATACTGCGAGCCACAATGGCATACGCATACGCGGATCTCGAACAAGCGCGCGAGCAGATCGCGGTGGTGCAGGATCTGCTGGCCGAGCGCCTCGGCGGCCAGGACGATCCGGTCCTGCTCGGGACGCTCGAGCTTCTGCTCGGATCGGCTGCGCGCTCTCTTGGCGATACCCTGTTTTACCAGCGGTTATTCGAGCTGCGCATCTACGCGCAAGCCTTTTTCTCCTCGCAGGCCCACCTGAGCTGGGGCCGGGCGCCCCTGACCGGGGCGGAATATCTGCGCCTGCAGCTCCTCAAGACGCTGAACGCGCTGAGCGCCCGGCTGCTGACGATCGAGGAGGCCCGGTTGCATTACGCGGCCGCCGAGGCGCGGCCCGCGCTCATGGCCGAGCGCGCTCTGACGCGTTAGCGGCACGCAGTCGATTCGAAACGGCGACGCGCCGCTCCTCCCGTCGCTAGAATCGGCCGATGGCGATCCGCATCCAGCCGGTCATTCTCTCGGGAGGATCCGGCACGCGCCTCTGGCCGCTCTCGCGCGAGGCGTATCCGAAGCCGTTGCTGCGCCTTCTGGGGGACCACTCGCTGCTCCAGGAGACGGCAATGCGACTGCAAGGCCTCGCAGCCGAGGGTGACTCGCTCGCGCCGATGGTCGTCTGCAACGAGGAGCATCGCTTCGAGACCGCCGAACAGTTGCGCGAGGCGGGCCACGCGGCGTCGACCATCATCCTGGAGCCGGCCGGCCGCAACACCGCGCCGGCGCTTTCGGCGGCCGCCCTCGAGCTCGCCCGGGCCGGCGATGATCCGGTCATGCTCGTGCTGCCCGCGGACCACCTGGTCCGGGATGCCGCGGCGTTCCGTCGCAGCATCCGCGCAGCCGCGCGGCATGCGGAGGAAGGCGATTTCGTGGTCTTCGGCGTGCGACCCGACCGGCCCGAAACGGCCTACGGCTATCTGCGCGCCGGCGCGGCGCTCGGGGATTCCGCGCGCCGCCTCGATGCGTTCGTGGAAAAGCCCGACGCTGCGCGGGCCGCCGACTATGTGCGCTCGGGCGCCTACGCCTGGAACAGCGGCATGTTCATGCTGCGAGCTTCCTGCTGGAACCGCCTGATCGCGCGCTTCCGGCCGGACATCGCCGGCGCCAGCGCCTCGGCCTGGAGCGCGTCGCAGCGCGACGGCGCTTTCCTTCGCCTGCATGCCGCGTCTTTTCTGGCCTGCCCCGCCGAATCGATCGACCGGGCCGTCGCCGAGCCGCTCACCGCGAAAGGCGGCGACGTCCGCCCGGTGGTGGTGCCGCTCGATGCCGGCTGGTCCGACGTCGGATCGTGGGATGCGGTGCGCGCCGTCGGCGACCAGGACGAGCGCGGCAACGTGGCGCGCGGCGACACCTTGCTGGTCGATACGCAGGACACGCTGGTGATCGCGGAGGATCGCCTGGTGGCCGCGCTCGGCACGCGCCAGCTGGTCATCGTCGAGACCGCCGATGCGGTGATGGTGTCGACCAGCGATCGCGCCCAGGACGTGAAGGAACTGGTCTCGCGGCTAAAGTCGAGCAAGCGCAGCGAGGCCGACGCGCACCGCAAGGTTTACCGCCCCTGGGGCCATTTCGACCTGCTGCACGCCGGCCCCGGGTTCCTGGTCAAGTCGCTGGTCGTCAAGCCGGGCGCGGCCCTCTCGCTGCAGAGGCATGCCAAGCGTGCCGAGCACTGGGTGGTGGTGCGCGGCGTGGCCAGCGTTACCCGCGGGGAGGAGCAGTTCGAACTGCGCGAGAACCAGTCGACATACATTCCCGTGGGCATGAAGCACCGGCTGAGCAACCGGGGCACGTCGCCGCTGGAGATCGTCGAAGTCCAGTCGGGAAGCTACATCGGCGAGGATGACATAGAGCGGTTCACCGACCAGTACGGTCGTTCCTGAGCCGCCCGAGGCAGCGCGGCCGCGATCCGGATATAGTGGCGTGGCGCGCGGGCGGGTGCCTCGCGGCGTCCGGAGCGACAGGAAAGGGAGAAAAAATGAGAACGTCCGGCTTTCAGGCCTGTTTGTTTGCGCTTGCGGTAACCCTCGCTTCCCTGCCGGCCATCGCTCAGGCTCCAACGGGCGCCGCGGTCGTCGAATCCCTGAAGGGCGATCTGACGGCGGGCACGGGACGGCTCGCGGAAGGCGCCCGCGTTGATTTTCCGGCCACGCTCAGGACTGGGCCGGGGGCGCAGGCCCTGCTGACATTCGGCGATGGGATGCAGGTGTTGATCGACGAAAAAAGCCAGCTCCGAGTCCTCGACTTCCGCCAGACCGGCACCGCCGCGCGTGCGGTGATGGACCTCAGCGCTGGCGCCGCGCGTTTCGTGACCCCCGAGGAAAACAGATTATTCGTCCGCACCCCCGAGGCGACCCTCGAGGCCGCCTCGGCGAGCGATTTTTCCCTTGTGGCGGGGGCTGGAACCCATCTCTCCGTCGAGCGCGGCGCCGTCACTGCGAGCAGCCAGCGGGACAAGGTCCAATTCGGCCCAAGCAGCGCCGGCGTCATTCGCGGCTGGGGCTCGCTTCCCGAGCGGGTACCCGCGGCGAACCTGCCGGCAGCGGTCTCATCGACCCTCGCCAGGCTTGGCAATGTCGCGGTTGCGGTTGTGCCGCCCCCCCCAGAACCGGACGTCGTGGACCGCTGGCGCAAGGGTGCGTATCTCGGTGCCTCCATCGGCCGCAGCCGCTTCAAGGAAAACATCGCTATCGGCCCGCTGATCGATTCGGGCGAGGTGCAGACGAACTCGACCGGATTCAAGATCTTCGGCGGCTACCAGTTTGTGTCTTTCCTGGCCGCGGAGGTGGCGTACGTCGACCTCGGGAAGGCGAAGTATCAGGGTACCTTTGGTGGCGCGCCCGTCGGGAACGGCGAGGTGAAGGCAAGCGGCGTGAATTTCTCTGCTGTCGGCACCCTTCCGCTCGGGGACGCAGTTCTCTTTGGCAAGGTTGGTGTCTTCGCCTGGGAGACGGGCGCTGCCGATGATGCCGGGACGGGTGGATTCTCGGCGAAAGCCTCCGGCGGTGACTTGTCCTACGGCGCGGGCGCCGGCTACAACTTCAAGAGTGGTTTCGGGCTACGTGCCGAGCTCGAGAAATTCAAGATCGGCAGCTCGAGCGCAACCCTACTGTCCCTGGGTGCGCTCTATCGATTCTGAGCGTCGGCTCTCGGGCATCGCGGTTCGGTCGCCAGGTCGGTGAGCGGGGCAGCGAGGGCGCATATCGCGATCTCATCGTTGTACAGCACGCCATGGTCGAGATCGCCGGAGGCGTACATTCCCCAGTGCGCGGTGTGCAGCCGCGTGCCCGGATCGCGAGCTAGCTGAGGGACCTCAGCGCGCAGCATCGCCACGCCGTCCTGCCAAACCTGGACGAAGCCGTTCCCGCCCTCGTACAGGAGATACGCCGTGAAACGGACCCAGCGGCGCAGCGGTACATCGGGCTGGGGTGTCGGGCCAATGTACTCGCCGTGAAACGGCGAGGTGTGGGCGAATTCGAGCTTGCGATTGCGTATGGACAGCGTGTGGAGCACCCATTGGCCGGCGCCGGTGCCCGGATCATGGTTCCCCCAGCTACCCAAGCTGACCCACGCGTCGCCCACACGCCCGTAGTCGACGTCGATGTA